>JACPGM010000010.1 GCA_016188985.1 Lentisphaerota bacterium
AATGGTCTCCTCAGCCGCCGAACGCGCCTGCGCTACCTCCGCGGCGCGAGCCTGCAATTCCACCCGCGCCTGGCGAATGGCCGCCAATTCCGTTTCAAGCTGCTTAACTTGCTCCCCTTGCTTGGCGCCGGCGGCTAAACGTTTCTCCTCCGCCGCCAACCGCTCCTGGAAAGATGCTTTCTCCTTTTCCACGGCTGCTATTTGCTTTTTGCTCTTTTCCAATTGCTCCAGGGCCGCCGCCTGGGCGACTTTCTCCTTCGCCAGCTCGGAACGCACCTGCTCAATGGCGCCCGCGCGCTCCTGCAATAGGTTGAGGTTGGTCTGCACGTTCGCCAGCCGTGTATTAAATGCCCCGATGGCCTGCTCAAGCTGCGCACGAGTAGATGTAACCTCCTTGATTTCGCTTTCCACTCCGTCCCGTTTTTGGCGCAGCTTCGCCAATTCATCACGCAACCACTCGACTTCCCGAATCTGCTTCTTCAAAACCTTGGAGCGATCGTCATCATCCACCAGCTTCTGTTTGAGCGCGGTTATGGTCTCCGCCAGCTTGGCCTGGGCGGCCTTCGCTTCGGCCAGTTGCGCCTCGGTTTGCCCTTTCCGGCTGGTCTCCTGGGAAAAAGCCGCCTGCAGGTCGGCCGCAACCTTGAGCACAGCGCGCAGATCATCAAGCGCCGCATCTACAGCCTTAGCCTTGGCATTCAAGGTTGGAATGATTTCACCCTGACCTGGCGCAACTTCGGGCGAGGGATCTTGGCCGGCGGCGGCTAACGCGCCAATCAACAGACAGATCAAACCGCCGATCGGCACGAGGGCAATCTGGCTTAACCGATTATGTTTCATTTACGCTCCTAATATAGATGCAGGCAAAAAGGCTTTTCTAATCCGCTAAAACGAGCACCCCCGGCAGGACTCGAACCTGCGGCCATCGGATTAGAAATCCGATGCTCTGTCCACCTGAGCTACGGGGGTAATGTAGGCGTTTAGCGGCTTTATTTCAATAACCGATCTATAATTATTAAGCAACAGCGGATTTCCGGCAGGCGGCGCAAAGTGCTTGCCTTTGTCCTGGCACGTCCGATAATACCTGCCGGGCTTAGCTTATCAGGATGACACGCCGAATGGCTCAGCCTGGGTGGCGGAATGGCAGACGCATCGGACTTCCCGCCGCAGGCGGGTCCGCCTCAGGCGGAAAAATCTGCCGGTTCATACTTGGTCTTGGCCTGGGTGGCGGAATGGCAGACGCATCGGACTTAAAATCCGATGGCTTAACGGCCGTAAGGGTTCGACTCCCTTCCCAGGCAGGCACCAGAAGAATGGTTGATGGTCTATGGTTTATGGAAGATGAGGAAAACTGATCAGCGGCGCGGGCTTCCCGGGACCGCCCGATTCAATTCCAGCAGACGGAACCCGGACACGGGATGCCGGGCCCGCACGGCCGTAAAACCGGTTAATTCCAGGATCACAATTTCCGCGATCAAATAAGTTCGAATCCCCTTGCGGATACAGCCGACCAGCGTTTTCTGCTTGCGCCCCATGGCGGCATGCAGATGGAGTTCTGGCCCTTGCTCGCCCGGAAACAGGGTGCCCACCCCCATGATTTCATGGCCGGCGCTAAAGGCCTGCACCATGGCAACCGGCTTCGCCGTCGTCTTTTTCGGGCCGACCACCAGCCGCCCGGCGCGGGCGCCGCCGACCAGCAATACCAGGGCGGCTTTAATCCGGCGCCGACGGGCCAGGGTCTCAATGCAATCCGGCAAACGTTCGCCTTCTTCCAGGCGGACCGCAAAAATGCGATTGATTTTTCCTTCGGCCACTTGCATATTGAACTCCTGCTTTGAGGTTGAAATTCAACCACTGCTCCCGACCTTGGGGAAAGTCGGCGCAGATTTCATTAACCATCAACCATTGCAAGGTCTTTTATGACGCGATTTTCCAAAGAGGACGCCATCAAGACGATCCAAAGCCGTCGCGCACAGGTCGAAGCCATCCTGCGACAGACCATTCCCACGTCCGATCTGAGCCGGACCCTGCGAAGCACGTTCGACCGCGCCATGTTGTGTTGTGATCTCAGCGACACCGAACTGAGCCTGCTTTCCGCCGAGTACCTGAACGACATCCTTGACAATGGATGGTGGTCGGAGGTCGGACGTGCGCACCTGCGCCGCATGCTGGAAGCAGCCCGCCGGCCCCGGCCCTGATCCGGTTTTAGGTCAATCCAGATGCCGCTCGGCAAGTTCCGCTTCCTCCCAACCGAGGGCATGGCCCAGCTCGTGCAGGAGGGTCTTGCGGATTTCCTTGCGGAACGAGCGCTCGTCATCGCCGGAAGCATCCCGGATATTTTCGAGAAACAAGATGATTTGCGGCGGCAAGGGACTTGCCCCCGGATCATCCAGCGAGGAAGGTCCAAGGAAGAGGCCCAGGGTGTCAGCCTCAATACCGTCTGCCCGCAGCGCGCGGCTGGGCCGCTGCTCGAACACAATGGGGACAACCTCCGCCCGGCGTTTGACGTCCGGCGGCAAGGCGCGGAGCACGGCGGCGACTTCATCAGTCCCTACTTTCAGCATCCATTTCCAGATTGGTGTCATTAAAGCAGGTAGTGTAGCATGGCCAAGCCGACGATGAAAACCACAGAAAACGCCACCACCATCATGATCTGTCGGGAAGGATATGAGGATATCCTCCAGGAAGAAATGATCATCAAAGGCGCAATCTCAAAGTCGGCTGAGTTGAGCTCATCGCCCAGCGGGCCTGGAGCCGGCCTGCTTATAGTCCGCTTCCCCGCAAAGGCGGCTGGCGCTGACCGTTTTTCTACGCCGTTTATTTTTGAACGCCAGCGGCTAGAATCCGCACTCTGGTTTAACGACCAGCCCTTGAAAGCCATGGCGCGCGCGATCGTTGTCCAGCTTCTGCCTTTGATTTCCAGTCGAAACCAGCCTTGGACTTTGCACGCGTTCGCATCCAACCCCAACAGCGCCCATCCATTAATCCAACGGGCGAATCATGTGCGGCAGGCCGTGCTCGACTTTTGCGCAGATCACTTCACAGTCGTTTTCCGACGTTACCAAGCATCAGATACGTTTTCAGCCGCGGATGCGTTTCTAGTCCTACAGATCTGCGTCACGCCAGGCGGCCTCTGGGGCGCTGTGACGCCGTCTCACCGGCTCAGCGATCCACGGCCGGGTGGAATGCATCGCATCCGATTTGATATCCAGGCGCCATCGCGCTCATACTTAAAAATCGAAGAGGTTTTTGAACGCCTCCAGGAGGCGCCCATCCGGGGCCAGCACGTCGTAGACCTGGGCGCGGCGCCGGGCGGCTGGAGCTATGCCTTTCTCAAGCGGGGATGCCGCGTGCTGGCAGTGGACAACGGCCCCTTGAAACTCAACCACCCGGGTACTGCTGGCGGAAGCCTGACACACCACCGCGAAAATGGTATTTCATTCGTGCCGCCGCCGACTTGGCGGCCCTTAGATTGGATGGTCAGCGACATGCTGATTTCACCCGGCCAGACGCTCGGCATGTTCCGGAAATGGATCGAGCGCGCCTGGACACGCCGCTTTGTTCTCAACATTAAGCTCCCGCAACAGCACCCTTACCCGGCCATAAAACCGATTGAAACGTTCTTGCGAAGCCAGCCCCGAATCCAGTTTCATATCCGCCAGCTTTATCACGACCGGCGCGAGATAACGGTATTTGGAATGCGGGGTTGACGCATTGTTCGGTAAATGACAATACGGAAAATGTCGAACATCAAATTAAGATCCTTTTCCGTATTCATTCGACGTTCGATGTTGGATATTTGGCGTTTGCTACGACGGATAAGCCGTCGAGAAGCAGCATACCGCGAGCTCCTATCCCGGCTCTGCGGGGATTTTCAGATGTAAGGCGCAGGGCGCTACCCAGACTTGAAACCGGTCGCTGGCCGGCCATTCCTCACCGTCATACTGCGCCGCCTCTGGGTTGGACAAGCGCACCTCGATCTGCTGGCCGCGGGCATAGGCAGAGATCTTGTTTAATCGTTCGGCCAGCTGCTGGATGCGGCGCGGATGATTGCGGAACGAGAGAAAATATTTTGCCAGATAATCCGTATGGCCGGTGAATACCACTACGTCCAGCAAGCCGTCGTTGGCATACGCATCGGGGCAAATGACAAATTCGCCCCCGTAGTTGCGGGTGTTGTTGATGACCAGGTTGATGATCGGGCCCGCATACCAGGGCCGGCCGTCAATCACAATCTCCGCGGTCATCGGCTTCTGCCGCCAGAACTGCAAACCCATACACCAGGTATAGAGCAGATTCCCCTTGATGATCCGGCGCATGACAGGAAAACGGGCCACTTCCTGCTTGCGGCGGTTATGTTCCCGGAGAATATTGGAATCCAATCCGAC
This sequence comes from Lentisphaerota bacterium, assembly GCA_016188985.1. GTDB lineage: Bacteria > Verrucomicrobiota > Kiritimatiellia > JAAZAB01 > JAAZAB01 > VSJD01. The sequence continues at coordinate 4,389 of JACPGM010000010.1, forward strand.
CGTCAGGGCATTCACAAAATACATTCCGTTGAGGCACCCCAGATCCAGCCAATAATCCGCGCCGTAACGGATCGCCGCCACCGCGCGACGCAGATCACCAATAAAAAAATTATCGCGCGTGGTAAGGCCGAAGGACTTGGCCATATCGTTGCCCGTGCCCATGGGAATCAGCACGTACGGGGGCAACACCCGATCCGCATGAGCGGCGTGATAGCGCATCAGGCCATTGATCACCGCCGAATGGGTGCCGTCCCCGCCGATTCCGGCGATAGCCGCATAGCGCTCCGGGCCGGCCTGTTCCAACCGCCGGCTAATCTGCAAATCGGGAGTCACGTCTTGCGCGGCCAGCAGTTCATAGGAGATCTGGAAGGACTCCAGCAAAGCGGCGATTTTCGGCCAACGTTGAAGGGCAATTCCACCACCGGCCATCGGATTGAGCACACATAGAATATGGGGCGATGCTTGCATGGCCTTCCGCCCAATGCAGCCTATACTCGCCGCGTCATTACACTTGCGCTCCGCAAGTAACGTGGCAACTCAAGTATGCTTATCAGTTAATGCGAATGTGGCTCGAATTCGGTCGGGAAACCGATTTCTGCATTCTATATTCTGCCTTTCTTCCGTAGCACGTCTTACGTGCTTCCGGCGGCCTTCACCGCATTCCAATACTCATCCAGCTCCGCTAAGGAACATTCCGTCAATTCACGGCCGGTCTGGCGGACCCGCTGTTCGACCGCTCGAACACGGCGGGCAAACTTATCCACGGCTCGGCCAAGCACTTCCTCGGCATTCAAGCCTTGAAATCGGCTGAGATTAACCACGGCAAACAGGAGGTCGCCCAATTCTTCCGAGATCCGGGCAGTATCACCCGCCGCCAGGGCCTGCTTGACTTCGGAGAGTTCCTCCTCAATTTTCGCTACGACGTCGTGCACCTGCTGCCAATCGAAGCCCAGCCGGGCGAGGCGTTTCTGGAGATGATGCGCCTTGTGCAGGGCCGGCAGGTGGCGTGGGATGTCGCTCACCAGGGAGGATGATGTTCCGCAGCCCGGCTCATTAGCCGCCCCCTGTTTTTCCTGCAGCTTGATAGCCTCCCAGTTTTTCAGCACTTCGCGGCTGTCGGAGACGCTGGCCTGGCCGAATACGTGCGGATGCCGGCGAACCAATTTTGCGCAGAGACGATCCACCACGTCCGCAAACGAAAACTGGCGCTGTTCGGCGCGGATTTGCGCCTGAAAGACCACCTGCAGCAGCAGGTCGCCCAGTTCTTCGGCGTGTTTCTCCGTCTGGCCCGCATCAATAGCATCAATGAGTTCATAGCATTCCTCAATGAGATATTGCTTCAATGAAGCGAGGGTCTGCTCGCGATCCCAGGGGCAGCCGCCCGCGCCGCGCATTCGCGCCATAATGTCGAGTAAGTCCTTGATCGTATAGGCAGTCATGGAAGAAAGGCAGAATGCAGAATTAAGAATGCAGAAAAAAGCCTGAATGAAGTCAGGCCCAAACCTGAAATTATGAAATATGTGAGGCCGACTTCAGCCGCTCAACTTCTGAGCTAACTTCTGCGAGGTGCGCATAGCGCAGAACTCGGCGCCGCACATGCTGCAGTGATCCAGCGCCTCGGCAAAAGTGGGCGAGGTCTGACGAAACCTCTTGCGGGCATGGTCCCCATCCAGCGCCAGCTTGAACTGACCATCCCAGTCAAACTTGATGCGCGCGCGGGTCATGGCGTCATCCCAGTCGCGCGCGCCGGGCAGGTTACGGGCCACGTCGGCGGCATGGGCGGCAATCCGGTAAGCCATCAGGCCCTCATGCACCTCCTTTTCGGTCGGCAGACCCAAGTGTTCGGCCGGAGTCACGTAGCAAAGGAGCGCGGCGCCATAATAGGCCGCGGCGGTGGCGCCGATGCAGGAAGTAATGTGATCATAGCCGGGAGCTACGTCGGTTACTACCGGCCCGAGCACGTAAAAGGGCGCGCCCGCGCAGACGCGGGTAGCGCGCTCGACGTTCATCTGAATCTGGCCAAAGGGCACATGGCCGGGCCCTTCCACCATGACCTGCACGCCGCGCGCGCGACACCGCGCAACAAGCTCGCCCAGGGTATCCAGTTCGGCAAACTGGGCCTCATCGCTGGCGTCGGCCTGGCAGCCGGGCCGCAGGCCATCGCCCAGCGAGATGGTGACATCATGGGCTTGGCAGACAGCGAGCACTTCATCGAAGCGGGTATAGAGCGGGTTCTCTTGGCGGTGCTCCATCATCCAGGCGGCCAGGATTGCGCCGCCCCGGCTGACAATCCCAGCCAAGCGCTTGAGGGCCAGGGGCACATGCGCCTTGAGGATACCCCCGTGCAGCGTCATGAAATCCACACCTTGCTCGGCCTGCTCGGCTATAACGCTAAACAGAACCTCAGGATCAAACGCTTCCACCGCGCCGCCCGTCCGCGAGACGGCTTCATAGATGGGCACCGTGCCGAAGGGGGCAGCGCATTGCGCCAGCATGGCTTTGCGCAGGGACGCCAGGTTCGGTCCGACGCTGAGATCCATGACGCAATCGGCGCCGGCGGCTAAAGCTACTTTCAGCTTAGCCAATTCGGTCTCATCATCGGAGCGCTCCGTGGAACGCCCGATATTGGCGTTGACCTTAGTGCGGAAGGCGCGCCCGACAATCCCGGGCGCGAGCGCGGTATGAGCGGGGTTAGCCGGCAAGACGGCGCGACCGGCGGCAAGTTCCGCCACCACCTGGCTAACGGGGACTCGCTCGGCGGAAGCCGCGCTTTGCATGGCGGCGCTCACCGTGCCGGCGCGCGCGAGCTCAAGCTGGGTTTTCATGGGACATTACCGGAATGAACACGAACGCAGCAGCGAGTGCAAATCCTTGACCCGCAGTTCTTTCAGGTCTTCGACCACCAAGTCGGCGCCGCCAAAATCCTGGTAGGAAGTAAACTCATTGGGAATGACTACACAGCGCAGACCGGCTCCCAAGGCCGCATAATTGGCCTGCGCACTGCTTGCCAGGGCCACACTGCAACGCGCCGAAACACCGATAGCCTTGCAAGTCATCAGCCAACCCTCCGCGGTTGGCGCCGGCGCGCCCTTTTGCGCCATGACCTGCAGACTAACGCGCTCCTGAAGTCCCAAATGCGCCAGCAGGGCCTGAGCCCGGTCGCCGGGCAGCAACGACAAGGCCCCTACCTTGATATTGGCCCGGGCCGCTTCCCGCAACAACTCATCGAGAGCGCCATTCAATTTAAGCGTCGGCCGGGCGATGGCGCGCAGAAACGCCTCTTGAGCTTCCAGCGCCAGTTTATCGCCCGAGAGCGGTTTCCGGTCGGCCGTCGCGAGCAAACGATTCAAGGCTTCGGCCAACGGGGCGGCAAGCCCGAACCGCGACCACAGCGCCGGGGTCAGGACAATTTGCTTGTCTTTGAGAACTTTCTGGCAGGCTTCGAATAGCAGGTGCTGGCCGGGGACCGCCAGTTGTTCCAGCTCAAACACGAGGCCGCTGACCACCACCGGCGCCGGCACGTTTTTTTTACCGCCGGCGGCGAGTCCGCCTTTGGCAGATCGGGCTTCCCCAGTCAAGGTACCCATAATATTTTTTCTCCCTTGGAATGGTTCCGCGGCGTCGTGTTCCGCGCGCCGCACCGCCCGGGTCCTTTAACAGGCCGGGCGCGCGGGCCGGAAACAAACGAGGCCGACACTGAGTATATTCTATCAGCCGGGTTGGAACTATAGGTTTAGCCGAAGCCCCCCGTCAAGCCTTTTTGCCGGGAACGGAAATAATCTTGACTTTCGGGGCGCCGGATTTTAGATTGCCTTTTCGTCCGCACTGGATGCATTGAGCTTACAGGACTGTCATGAGCAGCAACGAACTATTGGCCGTTATCGAAAACATGGAGAAGGAGCGCGGCATTGACCGCGACTACCTGATCCAGATGGTCGAGGCCGCCCTGATTTCCGCCTCCAAAAAGAGCGTGGGGCCGGCCAGGGATCTGCGCGTGGAAATTGACCGCAAGACCCTGAGCATAAAAGCCTATACCAAGGTCGAGGTGGTCGAGCGCGTCCGCGCCAAGACCAGCCAGATCGCCTTGAGCGACGCCCGCCGGATTAAGCCCGATGCCCAGCTCGGCGATTTTGTGGAAGTGGAAGTCGTGGCCAAAGATTTCGGGCGCATCGCCGCGCAGACCGCCAAGCAGGCCATCATTCAGCGCATCCGTCATGCCGAAAAGGAAATTGTGGTCAAGGAATACAAGGACCGTCTGGGCGACATCGTCAGCGGTTCCATCGTCCGCCTGGAACGGGGCGACGTGATCATTGACCTGGGGCGCGTGGAGGCGATTATGCCCGCGCGCGAACGGGTGCCTTCCGAGGAATATCAAATGGGCGACCGCCTGCGGGCCTATGTGCTCAGCGTCCAGGACCACGTCAGCGGGCACCATATCGTGCTCTCGCGCAGCCACCCGAATTTTGTCAAGCGCCTGTTCGAGCTGGAAATTTCAGAAATTGCCGACAAGACCGTGGAAATCAAGGGCATTGCCCGCGAGGCCGGCTATCGCACCAAGATTGCCGTCTTCAGCCATGACGAGAAAGTGGACCCGGTTGGCGCCTGTGTGGGCATGAAGGGCATGCGGGTCAAGAACATCGTGCGCGAGCTGCTGGGCGAAAAGATTGACATTGTGCGCTGGAGTCCGGACATCAAGACTTACGCCACCAACGCGCTCAACCCGGCCAAGCTCAACAAGGTTATTGTGGACGAGGCCGACAATAAGATCACCGTGATTGTGGATGCCGACCAGTTATCGCTGGCCATCGGCAAACGCGGCCAGAATGCCCGGCTCACTTCCAAGCTCTTAGGCTGGAAAATTGATATCCAGAAGGATAAAGACGACATCAGCTTCGAGGAAAAGGTGGCCATGGCGATCGAGTCCTTGACGCATATGAAGGGCGTGGACCGCGGCGCGGCCGAGAAACTGGTGCATGCCGGTTTCCTGACCCTGGAAGGCATTGTGGAAGCCGACCTCAGCGACCTGATTGATGCTACCGGCCTGGACGAGGCTTCCCTGAGCGCAATTAAAGCCGAAGCTTCGGCCGCCTTGGAGCAAGCCGCCACGAAACCTGTTACCACGAATGAGCAATAATGCGCGCCTACGATTTAGCCCACGAATTGAATGTCTCCAGCAAGGAGGTGATGGCCCGGCTGGCCAGAGCCGGTATCGCCGTCAAGAGCCCGTCGAGCGCCATCAGCGACGAGGCGGAACAACTGATTCGCCGCCAGTTTCCCAAAGCGGCCGCTCCTGTGCCGGCTCAACCGGCGGCGGTCAAGCCGGTTGAGCAACCAGCGGTCGTTGTTGCGCCGCCGGCGCCCGCGGCGAAACCAACGGCCAAACCGCCGCCCCCACTTGTTAAGTCCGCCAAGCCCGTGGCGGCCAAGGCGCCACCGCGGCCAACTGAGTCCGCCATAGGCACTGCTGCCCCGGCCGGAAAACCAGCGCCACCGCGCGCCCCGGCGGAAGCTAAAGGCAAGGTCATTACCGTGCGCGGAGCGGTTATCGTGCGTGAATTAGCGGAGCAACTGGGACTAAAGCCCAACCAGCTTATCATAGAACTGATGGCAATGAACGTCCTGGCCTCGATTAACGAGCGCATTGATCTGAAGGTTGCGCAACAAATCGCTGAAAAGCACGGCGCCTTGCTGGAACACGAGAAGAAGCCGGTGGAACAGAAGCCGCCCGTCCGCCGCGAGGAAGAAGTGCCCCTGGAAGCGGACCGCCCGGAAGACCTGCTGCCCCGGCCGCCGGTGGTAACCTTCCTCGGCCATATTGACCATGGCAAGACCTCTTTGCTGGACCGCATTCGCAACACGGCGGTGGCCAAAAGCGAGGCCGGCGGCATTACCCAGCACGTCGGCGCTTATACCATTGAGCGCCAGGGCAAAAAGATCACGTTCCTGGATACACCGGGCCACGCCGCCTTTACCGGCATGCGCTCGCGCGGCGCCAACCTGACGGATATCGCCGTCATCGTGATTGCCGCGGATGACGGCATCATGCCCCAGACCGAGGAAGCCATCAAACATGCCCAGGCCGCCAGGACCACCATCTTGGTGGCCATCAATAAAATGGACCTGCCGGCGGCCAACCCCGACCAGGTCAAGCGTCAGTTGCAAGGCATCGGCCTGACGCCGGAAGACTGGGGCGGCACCACCATCTGCGTGCCGGTCAGCGCCATGACCGGCCTGGGCATTGATCATCTGCTGGAAATGATTTTGCTGCAGGCGGAGGTAATGGAGCTCAAGGCCAGCCCCAAGGGCCGCGCGCACGGCTATGTCATTGAAGCGCAACTGGAACCGGGCATGGGGCCGACCGCCAACCTGCTGGTCCGGCGCGGCACGCTGCATGTCGGCAACATAATTGTTTCCGGGCCATACTGGGGACGCGTCAAGGCGTTAATCAACGATCACGGTCACAAGGTGCGCACGGCCACGCCGGGAACACCGGTCAAATGCATGGGGCTTTCCGGCGTGCCGCGTCCCGGCGAAGCATTTCAAGTGTATACTAACGACCGGGCCGCGCGCGATCTGGCCCAACAGCGCCAGGACGAGCAACTCTCCGCAAGGCCGGCCGCGCGGCGCAAAGCGTCGCTGGAGACCCTGATGGAGCAGATGAAACAGAGCCAGCGCCTGGAGCTGAAAGTGATTTTGAAATGCGATACTCAAGGTTCGCTGGAGGCCATTCGGAAGCTGCTGGACGAAATTAAAAGCGACAAGGTGGCCATTGAGATTGTGATGGACGGCGTGGGCAATATCAACGAAAACGATGTCCTCCTGGCCAGCGCTTCGGATGCGATCATCATCGGGTTCCACGTCGGCAAGGAAGAAAGGGTTGCCCAATTGCAGAAAACCGAAGGGGTCGAAATCCGGCTCTACAGCATTATCTACCAGATTGCCGATGAAATCCGGGAAGCCATGAGCGGGATGCTGGCCCCCGAGTTGCGCGATAAATTAATCGGCCGGGCCGAAGTGCGCCAGGTCTTCCCGATCTCCAAGAAAGGCAACGTAGCCGGATGTTTGGTCGTATCCGGCCGGGTCCAGTCGCGTTGCAAAGCGCGCCTGAAACGCGCCGGCGACCTGATGTTCGAAGGCGGCATTCAGACCTTGAAGCGCTTTCAGGACGAAGTCAGCGAAGTGCGCGAAGGCCAGGAATGCGGCATCCGCCTGGACAATTTTGCCGACGTCGCCGTGAACGACGTCCTGGAATTCTTTGAAGTCGAAAAAATCCCACAGCAACTGTAATGGCGGTGTTCGGAGCGCACTTGGGTTGCGGGCAACAGAGGCAGTAACGCCGTTGGACCGTCGCTGAGACCCAAACTTGGAGCACCGAACACCCGAGTTTTCCCGAACACTGAAAACCTTGTATGAGTGTTGATCGCCTCACACGCGTTAACGAACTGCTCAAACGTGAAATCGGCGACTTGCTTTTCCGGGTCATGCCGAGCAATGTCTTCGACCTCGCCGCGGTGACGGTCACGCGCGTAGCGACCAGCAGGAACCTGCGCGAGGCGCGGGTGTATGTTTCCATCCTGGGCCACGAGGCCGAGCGGCCGCGCCTGCTGGCGCTACTGAACAAAAGGCGCGGCGAGTTGCAGCGCCGGATCAACAAGGATATCGTCCTCAAGTACACCCCGCGTCTGACCTTTGAATTGGACGCTTCCGTGGAAGAAGGCGATCGGGTGCTGACGATCCTGGCCAAACTTGAGCCCGCAACCACGCCACCGCAACCATGATACCCGCGCTTTACCATGCCGGCAGCACCTTTGGCCTGGCGCAGGCCGACGGCCTATTGCTGGTGGACAAACCACCGCGCCTCACGTCGCACGACGTGGTGGATCGCATCCGCCGGCAATTTCGCTTCAACAAGGTCGGTCACGCCGGCACGCTGGACCCCCAAGCCACCGGCTTGCTGATTCTCATGATCGGCCGCGCCACCCGGCTGGCTAACGCCCTCCTGGCCGGCGATAAAACTTATGAAGGCGCCCTGCGCCTGGGCATTGCCACCGATACCCAGGATGCCGACGGCCGGATCATTGCCGAGGCCGATTACCGCCAGGTCACCCGCGCCCAGGTCGAAGCGGCGATCAAAAATATGACGGGCGATCTCATGCAGACGCCGCCGATGGTTTCGGCCGTCAAAAAGGACGGCGTGCCCCTCTACAAGCTGGCGCGGCAGGGCAAAACCATTGAACGCGCGCCAAAGCTGGTGCGGGTCTATGAGTTTGCGCTGCGGGATTTTACCCCGCCCAGGGTAACTTTTTTTCTGCACTGTTCCAAGGGCTTTTACGTGCGCACCCTGTGCGCCGACATGGGCGCGACCCTGGGTTGCGGCGCGCACCTGGAACAGTTGCGCCGTACCCGGATCGGCGAGTTTGACCTTGCGCAAGCCACCCCGCTGGACGAGCTTCTGCACCTGGAGCGCAAGGAGCTCCTGGAAAAGCTTATCCCCTTAACCCGCGTCAACCTGGGAACCCCGCGCGCCCCATGAAACGCTATGCCACACTTGCGCGCCTGCGCCGGGAACGGCGAACAATTCTGCTGGCGGCCGGTTTTTTTGACGGCGTCCATCGCGGCCACCAGGGAATCATCCGCAAGCTCGTCAACGCCGCGCGCCGGGAAGGCGGCGCCGCCTGGGTCATGACTTTCGACACCCATCCGCTCAAAATCCTTGCGCCTTCCACCGCGCCCCGCCTGCTAACCTCAACCGCGCACAAGCTGCAACTGCTCAAGGCTCTGGGGATAGACGGGTGCGTGGTAATCCGCTTCACGTTGGCCCTGGCCCGGCGCGAACCGGAGGAATTTATCGCCAGGCTGGTCCGCTCGGCGCCGACGCTGCGCCGGATTGTGGTCGGCCGGAACTGGACATTCGGCCGCCAAGGCCGCGGCACATCGCGCATGCTTAAGGCCCTGGCCGCCACCTATGGGTTCAAGGTCAGTCTTATTCCGCCGGTGCGTTGGAAGGGCAAGGTGGTCTCCAGCACACGGATTCGCGCCGCCGTGCTGGCCGGAGAGCTGGAGCAGGCCCGCGGCATGCTTGGCCGGCGTTTCAGCCTGTTGGGCACGGTTGTCTCTGGCCGCGGACTGGGCCGCAAGCTGGGCATACCCACGGCCAACCTCGATCCGCACAATGAAGCACTGCCACCCGATGGCGTCTATATCGTCCGCGCGCGCTGGAATGCAGGCGACTACCCGGGCATCGTCAATCTGGGTATCCGGCCCACGGTGCGCCCGGCCGGGCCAACTGTGCCGGAACGAGTGCTGGAATTGCACCTCATCGGTTTGCGCCGCAATCTTTATGGCAAAGCCGTGGAAATCACGTTTTTCAAGAAGCTGCGCCGCGAACGGGCATTTCCCTCCTTGGCGGAGCTGCGGCGCCAGATTCAGCGGGATATCCAGCGGGCGCAAGCCTGGTGGCAACGGGGAAAATAGTATTTTTTATTTTCCCCTTTACAAGGGCGGCCGGCGGCCACTATACTGCCCGGCAAAAAACGAAAAGAAAAAAGCGCTATGGCCATACCAACCAAAGCTGAAATCAAGAAAGAGTTTCAGCACCACGAAAAAGACAGTGGTTCGGCTGGTGTTCAAGTGGCTTTGCTGTCTCGGCGGATTGACATGCTGACCGAGCACCTCAAGGCCAACAAGAAAGACCACAGTTCGCGTTACGGGCTGATCAAGATGGTCAGCGCGCGCCGCAAACTGCTGAATTACTTAGCGCGCACAAACAAGGCCGGCTATCAAGCCATCATCGAGCGTCTGAAATTAAGGCGCTGATGCGATTCGCTCCGGCCGGAGATCAAAACGCTGAACAGCGCGCCGCGCTAAGGGACACCATGAAAGCTGCCACTTGCGTCGAAGTCAACGTCGGCAACAAACTGCTGCGCATTGAAACCGGGCTCCTGGCCCCGCAGGTCCAGGGCGCCGTCGCCATCCAAACCGGCGAAACTATCCTGTTTTCGGCCGTCACCTCCTCGGATACCCCGCGGGAAGGAGTTGACTACTTTCCTTTGCAGGTCGAATACCGCGAAAAGTACTACGCCGCCGGAAAATTTCCCGGCGGTTTTTTCAAGCGCGAAGGACGGCCCTCCGAGAAGGAAGTCCTGACCGCCCGGCTTACCGATCGGCCGGTCCGGGCTCTGTTCCAGAAAGGTTTTTACAATGAAGTGCAGATCAATAACATGCTGTTGTCGGCCGACGGTGAAAGCGACGCCGATATCCTCAGCATCAACGCCGCGAGCGCGGCGCTGACGCTCTCGGACCTGCCTTTTTACGGCCCGATCGCCGGTATTCGCGTAGGCCGCGTGGACGGCGCCTGGGTGCTTAATCCCACCCACAGCGAACGCAGCCGCAGCGACATGGACCTGGTCTACGCCGGCACGCGCGAACTGCCCATCATGATCGAGGGCGATGCCCGGGAAATCTCGGAAGCTGATTTGCTCTCAGCCATGCGCGCGGCCCATCAAGCCTGTGTGGCGATCATTGACGCCCAGCTTGAGCTGCGGCGTAAAGCGGGGCTCCCGGACAAAGTCATCGCCGAACCCGCCACGGACCAGGCGCTGCTTACGGCCGCGCGCAGCCTGACCGGGGACAAGCTGAGCGCCGTCTTAAGCATTGCCGCAAAAAACGAGCGCCGCGAACGACTGAAAGCCCTGCAGGAAAAGCTCAAAAGCCAACTGCTTGAGCAGTTCCCCACCCTGACCGACGCGCAATTTTACACCGTCATGGACGAAGTGAAGATTGAAACGGTGCGCGCCAACGTGCTGCAGCACGGTCGCCGCATTGATGGCCGAGGCCTGAACGAACTCCGGCCGCTGGTCGGGGATGTCGGCCTGATTCCACGGGCGCACGGCTCAGCGCTCTTCAGCCGCGGCGAAACCCAGGCCCTGGGCACGGTAACGCTGGGCAGCAAGAGCGACATTCAGAAACTGGATGCCATCACCGGCGGACCCGAGGAAAAGAAGTTCATGTTGCACTACAATTTCCCGCCTTACTGCGTCGGCGAAGTCGGCCGCTTAGGTTCGCCCGGGCGCCGGGAACAGGGCCATGGGGCCCTGGCCGAACGCTCGCTGGAGCCGGTATTGCCTGCGGATTTTCCCTACACCGTCCGGGTAGTGGCGGACATCATGAGCTCCAACGGTTCAAGCTCCATGGCCAGCGTATGCGTGGGGTGTTTGGCGCTCATGGATGCCGGTGTGCCGCTGCGCCGGCCGGTGGCCGGCATTTCCATCGGGTTATTCACCGGGGACAACCGCGCCGTCCTGGTCACCGACATAATCGGCGAGGAAGATCACTGCGGGGACATGGATTTCAAGGTGGCCGGCACGCGCCAGGGTATTACCGGCTTTCAGGTGGATTTGAAAATCCGCGGCCTGTCCTGGGAGCTGGTGACGGCGGCCTTTGAGCAGGCCCGCCAGGCGCGCGGGCAGATTCTGGATTTCATGGCAAAAATCCTGGAAAAACCGCGCGATGAAATGTCAAAGTACGCGCCGCGTGTTTCGGTGGTTAAGATCAATCCCGAAAAGATCGGCGAACTGATCGGCCCCGGCGGTAAGAATATCCGCCGGATCACCGACATGACGGGCACGCAGATTGACATCGAGGATGACGGCACGGTCAGCATCTTCAGCATTGATCAGGCTTCGATGGAACTGGCCCTGCGCGAAGTCAGCCTGGTCTCGGCCGAGCCTGAGGAAGGCGTGATTTACAACGGCACGGTGACGGGCATCAAGGAGTTCGGCGTCTTTGTCGAAATTTTCCCGGGGCGCGACGGCCTGGTGCACATCAGCGAACTATCCGATTTACGCATCCGCAACACGGGGGAGATCTGCAAACTGGGCGACCAGATGTGGGTCAAGTGTATCGGGGTAGATGAGCGCGGCCGCGTCCGCTTGAGCCGCCGCGCGGCCATGCAGGAAAAGGGCCTGGCCGATAAATGAAAGCATCCCAGGGTGCCTGCCTGCCGGCAGGCAGGCACCCTGGGCTATAATCTTGGACGCCGTTGGCGTCCCGGAAGTGACTGCATTATTCCATGAATTCCGAATGCGTCTTCTGCAGAATTGTGGCGGGCGAACTGCCGTCCTGCAAGGTGTATGAAGACGATGACACGCTGGCCTTCATGGATATCGGCCCGATTGTTCGCGGCCATACCCTGGTCATTCCCAAGACGCATATGGATCCGCTGACCGCCGCGCCGGCGGAGGTCCTGCAGAAACTGATCCTGGTAGTGCAAAGCATAGCGCGCGCCCAGGTGCGCGCCTTCAAGGCCGACGGCTTCAACGTCATGCAATCCAATGGCCGCGCGGCCGGCCAGGTGGTGCCCCACTTACATTTCCACGTGATCCCGCGGTTCGCCGGCGACGGCCACCACTGGAACTGGCGGGCCCACCCTTACGAGAAGCCCGAAGAAATGAACGCGCTGGCCCAGCAGATCAAGGCGGCCTTAGCGGATTAAGACGCGGTTGCACTTATGCGCAAAGCATCATTTGAAGAAGTGGTAGCCCAGATTCAGAAGGAAGACCCCCGCTATGCGCCGGAGGCCTATTTTTTTATCCGCGAGGCGCTGGATTTCACCGCCCGGCTGCTGAAAAAACCGGCGCAAGGCCCGGGCCGCCACGTCAGCGCCGCCGAGTTGCTGGAAGGCATCCGCCAGTTCGCCCTGCATGAATATGGGGCCCTGGCCATGACCGTATTGAATGACTGGGGCCTGCGTAGCTGCGCCGATTTCGGCCAGGTGGTCTTCCACCTGGTGAACAAGGAGTTCCTCGGCAAAACCGAAGGGGATTCCATCAGCGATTTCGACCATGGTTACGATTTTGCCAGCGTATTCCGCGCGCCGTTTGCGCCGGAAAAGAAATGCAGATCCGCACCCCAACGGGGCGCCACTTCATAGCCCAGGGTGCAACCCTGGGATTGGGAAACGGAAAAAATACCAACCCCGCACCCCGTTGGTGGGTGTGCGGATGGGTTGGGTTTCAAATCCCCAGGGTTGCCTGCCGGCAGGCAGGCACCCTGGGCTATAATGTTGGACGCCGTTGGCGTCCCGGAAATGTTCGATGTTTGCTTCTCTATTCCGATTCCGTCCGTCTATTCTGACATTCTGCATTCTGCATTCTGCATTCTGCATTTCCTCTTCCGGCGCCGCGCCGGCGGAAGCCGCGCTGGCCCAGCTTGCCGCCGGGTTGGAGCGGTTCGTGCTGGAAAACGGGCTGACCGTGCTTGCCCGCGAGGACACCAAAGCGCCGGTCGTATCCCTCCAGGTTTGGGTTGGCGCCGGGGCCGTCCATGAGCAGGAGTTCCTGGGCGGCGGCCTTTCGCACCTGCTCGAACACATGATTTTCAAGGGCACGCCGACGCGCGAGCCCGGGGAGATCAGTCGGACCATCAGCGATCTCGGCGGCTCGATCAACGCCTACACCTCCCAGGACCGCACGGTTTTTCTGGTGGATATCCCGGCCGCGCACTGGCGCAAGGGGCTCTCGGTACTGGCCGACGCCGTGTTAAACGCTTCTTTCCCGGAGGATGAATGGCGGCGCGAAAAAGATGTTGTCCGGCGTGAAATGGCCATGGGCAAAGACAACCCGGCGCGGCGGGTCGGGGAACTGCTGTGGCAAACCGCCTATCGCGTGCATTCCTATAGGTTCCCCGTAATCGGCTACGAGGACATTTTCAAAACACTTACCCGCGCCGATCTCCTGACTTTTTTCCGCCGCCATTATCTGCCCAACAACATGATTGTCGCCATTGTGGGCGACGTGCCCGGCGCTGAAGTGCGCGCCGAAGTCCAGAAACAGTTTGGCCAATACCCGCGCCGCGCCTATTCCGGCGTGATATTGAACGCCGAACCGGAGCAGCTTGGCGAGCGCACCGCCCGAGAGACCGGCGCCTGGAACGTGGCCCGGCTGGAGTGGGCCTGGCATACCGTGGAACTCAGTCATCCGGACACGCCCAGCCTGGATTTGCTGGCCATAATAGTCGGCCAGGGAAACAGCTCGCGCCTAGTCCGTGAAATCAGGGAAAACAGGAAACTGGCCTCGGAAATCACGGCCTGGAGCCACACGCCTCGCGACCCCGGGCTCTTCGGCATCAGCGCCGTATTCGATCCCACCAACGAGCCGGAGTTGACCCTGGCGCTGCAAGAGGAAATTGCGCGCTGGCTTACCCTCCCGTTCAGCGCAGAGGAAATCGAGAAAGCGCGGCGACAGATGCTGACCGGGACGCTTGGCGCCTTTGAGACCATGCACGGCCAGGCCGAGCAATTTGCTTCCGGCGAATTTTATGCCGGCACGCCCTTCTTCTTTCAAGTCTACCTGCAGCGTCTTAACAGAGTAACGCCCGCTTCCCTGGCGGCGGCAGCCCGCCGGCATCTAAGGGCGGAAAACCTCACCAGGGTTGCGCTGGCGCCAGATAAGATAGACGACGGACGACAGCCTGCCCTGCGAAGCCCGAAGGGCGAAGCAGGGACGACAGACGACGGAGAACGGAAAACGAAAAAAGGCACAGAGAAGCAAACGCCCAACGCCCAACATCCAACATCGAATGTCGAAGGTCTGAAATCAGAGTCGGGAGCGACAGACCCCGCGAAGCGCGAGACAGGTAACGAGGTTCAAAAAACAATTCTATCCAGCGGTCTGACTCTGCTTACGCGCGCGGATCATAAGCTGCCCTTTGTTGATTTCCGCGTGGCCTGCGGCGGCGGATTGCTGCTGGAAGACGAAAGCAATAACGGCATTTCCGTTTTGATGGCCGAGCTGCTGACGCGCGGCGCCGCGCGCCGAAGCGCCCAGGACATTGCCAGCCTGGTGGAATCCCGCGGCGGCAGCCTGGAGGCGTTTGGGGGACAAAACAGTTTCGGCCTGACGGCGCGCTGTCTGAAGGAAGACGCTGAGATTTTTATGGAGTTGCTGGCCGATTGCCTGCTTAATCCCGCCTTCGCGGCGGAAGAAACGGCAAAACAGAAATCAATTCAACTCGCCGCGATCAAGGCGCAGCACGATGCTCCCATGTTCCTGGCCCAGGAAGCGCTGCGACAGGCTTTGTTTCCGGGTCATCCCTATCGCTTCAGTCCCGATGGCGCCGCCGCGACGGTCCAGTCGCTTTCCCCGATGGACTTGCGGGCTTTTCATGCCCGAACGGTGGTCCGCGACAACACGGTCTTGGCAATTTTTGGCGACCTTACCACGGAACAAGCCCGCGCCCTGGCTGAGCGATTCCTGGGCCAATTTCCTGTAGCCGCGGCGGTGACGCCGCCCGCCTGCAGCGCTTTGAGCGCAGCGATTGCGGGCAGGTGGCCTCCGGCGCCGGCACCGGGCGCCCCTCAACCGACCTTGCCACGGCAAGTCACACGCACGGCGCCCAGAGAACAAACTATTATCCTCACTGGATTTCCGGGGATTGAATTAAAAGACCCGCGGCGCGCGGCGCTTGATGTCCTCCAGGAAGCGTTAAACGGCTTATCTTCCGACCTTATGATCCGCATTCGCGATAAGGAAGGCCTGGCCTATTACACCGGCGCCTGGCAGCGCCCCGGTCTGGACCCGGGATTCTTTGCGCTCTTTGCGGGCACGCATACCGGCGCGGCGGAGCGCGTGCTGCGGCTCATGCAGCAGGAAGTCAAGCGCCTGACGACCAAGGGACTGCGCGCGGAGGAGTTTGAGCGCGCCCGCGCGCAACTTATCGCCGAGCATCAGCAACGGCTGCAACTGAACGGCGAAACTGCGCTCGAATGCGCCTTGAATGAGTTGTATGGCTTAGGCTACGATTACGGCTTTAAGCTCGCGGAACGCCTGGCGGAGCTGAAATTGGAAGACGTGCGCCAGGCTGCGGCCACGTTGCTGGTTCCGGAGAAATGCGTGACTGTGGTGGTGCGGCCGAGGCCGTGAGGAGCCGTTCTATGTAGCCGCGGCGGTGACGCCGTGGCCTGCCCGCAGTGCTACAGCGTTGCAGGCGGGCCGCCGAAGGAATCC
Organism: Lentisphaerota bacterium; assembly: GCA_016188985.1. Lineage (GTDB taxonomy): Bacteria > Verrucomicrobiota > Kiritimatiellia > JAAZAB01 > JAAZAB01 > VSJD01. Next base: position 20,393 of record JACPGM010000010.1, read on the forward strand.
ACGCCCTCACGGGCGCGGCTACCAGGCTTGATTTCGTAGCTGCGGGCGTGAGGCAAGTGGCCGCCGAAGGAATATCGCTCGGCGGCCCTGCCAGACGAATCCACACCCTCATGGGCGCGGCTACAAAAAAATAAAAGAGGTATTCCATGAACGTCGCCAACCCTGATATCAACAAGGTCCTCTTCATGCACCTGGTCTCGATGCTGGCCATGTCGGCCATGCAACAGTTAGGCAAGCTGATCAACCCGGCCACGGGCAAGGCCGAAATTCACCTGGAAGCCGCCCAGGCCACGATTGACACGCTGGATATGCTTGCGGCCAAGACCAAAAATAATCTGGATGGCGATGAGGAAACACTGCTTAAGGACACTTTAGCGTCGCTCAAGCTGAACTTTGTGGAGACCAAAGACGAAAAAGAACGCCCTGCGCCCGCAACACCCGAGAAACCCCAGGAAAGCAAAGCTGTAACCGAAGAGCAAAAGCAGGAGCAGCCAGAATCGAAATCAGACCAAGCGCCGTCCAAAGACCCGAAGTTCCATAAAAGCTATGAGTGATAAATTTTTCGCCGGGCGAAAAATTTATTGGGCCACGGCAGTCACAGCGGCCTCGGAGCCGGCTTCCTCGATGAACGTGGCTTGCATGGTGCGGGCGGAGAGGGTCGTGCCATTGAGGGTTCCCTGCAGGACGCCGACTAAGGTTACCTTGTAGCCATTGGCAACACCCGTGGCGCTGAACTGGGCCACTACCGGTCCGGAACTCGGCAGAACCGCTCCGGAAGCGTTAAGATCAACCGGTTGCCCGCCGGTGGTGCGCACCGTGCCGATGGTGCCTTCATAGCCGGCGCCGTTGCTGTCGCCGATCTGGAGCTTATTGCCGGTCTGATAGACCACGAACGAATAAATGGCATCACCATGATTGCCTTGAATGGGTGTAACGACTTCCACCGTGCTGACATACAGGTAAGTGGCCAGAATCTGAGTGCCGTTGGCAATCGGCGCCGGGAAGGTCAGCGCCCAGGCGCGAGTAAGATAATTGAGCGTGCCGGCGGAGCCATCGGCGGGCGTAACGGAGAGCGAGACCGTGTCGGCGGAGGTACCGGCGCTGTCGGTGAACTGATAACCGCCCACGGTAAAAATAGTCAGCGACCCGCGCACGGGCGCGTAGGTCAATTGCCCGTTAAAGGACGTGTTGGTGCCATTGCCGGTGGCCAGCAACTCGCTGGAAACGGTATTAGTGGCAGTGGTTATATTAGTTGTGCTGAGCGCATTGGTTACGCCGAACTGACGCACGAGCACATTGCCATCCGAGGCTTTGTAGGTACCGCTGAAGTCCACCCAGTTGCCGCTGTCATCCCAGGAAGTGACGCTGCTGCCGGCGTCCCACTCGCAGCCGGCGAGGAAAAGAATGCAGAATGCAGAATGAAGAATGAAGAAATATTTCAGGAATTTCATGTTTCTATTACCTCAGTCAGTCTTTGGTAATAAAGCATAAAGCTCGATAATCCGCAATACCAATAAATCTGCCTTCCGCACTCTCGCCCCGCACCCCAAAGGGGTGCCACGTCATAGCCCAGGGTGTCCGCCCTTATGGCGGGAAACCCTGGGATTGAAAAGGGAAAATACCCCCAAAAAAACCCAGCACCGCATTAAAGGGTAAACGGACGGGTTGGGTTTCAAATCCCCTTCGGCTGCATTAAGGCGGGCTTATGCCCGCATCTCCCAAGAAAATAACAACAAGGATGTTTGAACAAAAGGTAACAAAGCAAACTAAAGGGGCGTATGCCCGCAACCCAAGCAAGACAAACCTCACCACGGAGACACGGAGATAGAAATTCTCCGCCCATGTTCTCTTCCAACCAATCGTTGTGCGCATCCCGAGGCGCGCTTACGCGCGCTCAGGATGCGCGCAACACTCCTGTGGGGATCCGGAAGAGATTAAGGAGACGGAGTCATTCTCCGTGTCTCCGTGGTGAATCCCATATAATATTGGACGCCGTTGGCGTCCCTTCATTTCAATACCGGCAGCATGCCGGGGGCGCCGAAGCGGCCCTGGTAGTATTGTCCGCTCCAGCAGCTAACATACCACATGCCGGTGTTGGTGTCGTAAATAGCCACGTCGGTGCGGCCGTCGCCGTCATAATCGCCCGGCACCGGCACGCAACCGGCCCAGCCGAAAGTGCCCTGCAGGAACTCCCCCGTCCAGGTCAGCAGCATCCAGCGCCCGCTGGCGCTCTCGAACAGGCAGGCATCATTGCGGCCGTCGCCATCGTAATCGCCCGGCACCGGCAGCCACAGCGGCCCGCCCAGCGCGCCGCCGAAATAAGTCCAGGCGCGGTAATACTTGTGGAAGCAGGCGATCAGCCAGTTGCCCGTGGCCGGCTCATAGACCGCCAGGTCGGCGGCGCCGTCGCCGTTGTAGTCGCCCGGTACCGGGATCATGCCGGAAGAACCCCAGCGCATGGAATATAACTCGCCGCTCCAGGCGTTGAAAATATGCCAGGTGCCGTTGTCGGTCTCGAACAGGGCCAGCTCCGCGCGGCCGTCGCCGTTATAATCGGCCGGCACCGGCAGCATGGAGACATCGCCGAGTTGCAAAGCCGCCGCCTGGTCGCGCGCGGCGCTGTAGAGCGTCCAGAGCCCCTGCGCCGGGTCATAGAGCCCGAACTCGGAATAACCATCGCCATCAAAATCGCCCACAAAAGGCTGGACGCGCGTGACGCCGAAGAGCAGATCCAGGGGCTGCCCGGCCATGGTAATCAGGCGCCAGACCCCGGCGTTGTAATCATAGAGGGCCACATCGCTGCGGCCATCGCCGTCGTAGTCGCCCGGGCTGCTCCAGGCATCGAAGCACATGGGCCGGTAGGCCGGCACGCTGTTTGCGTCCAGCGGGTCGGTATGATAGCGCCATAGTTCGGCGCCATCGGAGTAACCATCGCCATCGGTATCCCACAAATTGGGATTCAAGACGCCGGCCTGCGCTTTCATGGAATAGCGGGGGCCGAAGGCGGCGGCGTTATAGTTCGGCTCGAAGGCATCGCTCAGGCCGTCGCCATCGGTATCCCAGGAAGCCGGGTTGAGGTTCAAGCCATCGTGCAGGTATTCCTCCAGATTAGTCTCGCCATCGCCGTCATAGTCCATATCGGCGGTCTGGTCCAGGTCGCCGAAGAAGGCCATTTCCCAGGCATCGGGCAGTTCATCATTATCGGTGTCCCGGTCGCGGATAATCACCCTGGCGGCATCCTTAAATTGGACGCTGAAAATGTCTATCGCCCCCGGCTGGTAGAAGCTGGTCGGATCGCGGTAGAAGCCCCAGGAGTTCCAATAATTCAATTTGCCGTTGCGCTCGGCGCCGGAAGCCGGGGTGGTGTCAAGGAACGCTCGCACATAATAGGTCCCCTGCTGCAATCCGGCCAGGGTGTAGGATCCCTTCACCCAGTTGGTGGTGCCCGCCAGGGTCAACTTAACTCGCGCCGCGGGCTGGCCGCTGAACCCGCGGTTATCGAAGGCTTCCACGATGATGTTATTGGCCGGCGCCTTGCCGAAGTAATAGATCTCGCCGGTAATCCAGCGCGAATTGGTGGTGGTCAGATCAACCTGGAAGGTCTGCGCGTCCGACCAGGCGCTCTCGCTCTGGGGATTCCAACTGGCAATCCGCCAGAAATAAACGCCGTTACCAAGGTCGCTCAAATACGATGGCAGGTAGTCCCGATACAACCCGTCGTTATCGCGATAGGGCACCGGATAATAGTCGTCCACCACCATGCTCAAGCCGCCATCCGATGCCTGCCTGGCTATCTGCAAGTGATAACGGGTGGAATAGAAATCCATATCCCAGGTAATTGCGCTGCGTGCCTGATAATAGATGTCGCCTTTGGGATATAACAACGTAGGTGTAGCCAGTGAAGATGGCCACGTGACGGGAAATACGCCATGGTAATTAGTTCCAGAAGTAGTAGTGAAAACCCACCACTGATATGAACCAGAAGACAAACCGTAGATTCCTGCATTCTGAAAATCCCATTCACCCAAACCAGGATAGCTTGTATATTTTTCGAAAATCAGCGGGGCGCCTTGTTGACTGAGCCGATTAATAAGGACGTGACTAATACCGCGGAGTGATGAAACATTGTAACTTTCCCAAAGATGTCGAAAATATCCCGGCTGGAAATCAGAAATCCCAACCCGAAATCCATCGAAACTGCTATGATTTAAAAAATACGGATTATCTTCACCCTGTCCTGCGGGTTCTGTTACCGTCAATTCACCAGATTGCCTGCTATTCCATAAACCATCTCCATTCACATCCATATAGGCAAAAAGACTGAAGTCGCCTTCCCCTGGCCCCACAAATGAAAAGTTACCCTGATCATCACATGTCCCCGATAATCCGGATTTGTTCCAAGCTTTACCTGTATCAAGCATGTTTGTTCCAATCAAAGCCCAAACACTTACAGAAGAAAGGGAAGCTGTATTCGTCCCGAAATAATGGACGGTTCCTGATATCAATGGAGTTGGCTCGTTAGTCGGATTTGAAGGGTCGGTTCCCGCCAAATATTCCTGGTAATTGCTCCAGCCATCGTCATCCAGGTCCAGGTTGGCGTCGTACTTCTGGGGATCGAGGCCGTTCTGGCTTTCCCAGTCGTCGGGCATACCATCGCCATCGGTGTACATTTCGCCATAGGTGCGGGAATACGTGCCGCGCGGGCTGTCATAGTCGCCAATGCCATTGCCGGCGGTGTCCGTGCGGAAGGGATCAGTGCCGGCCAGGTATTCGCCGCGGTTATTGAGGCCGTCGTTATCCGGGTCGCCCCAGGGACCATTGACACCGGTGGCGTCATTGGGATCCAATTGATATTTCTGCTCCCACCAGTCAGGCAGCCCATCGCCATCGGAATCGGTCGAATCCGGGTCGCCGGAGAGCCCGCTCAGCCAGGAGTTGGTAGCCACGCCGCGCGCACCGCGGAACAGATAGAAATCCGCAAAGCCAGGAGTACCATCACTGTATTGTAAGCCATAGGGATTAGCCGGGTTCTTATAACCAACGGGCATTGAAGTGACAATATTGGTTATGCCATTGGTAACTACGACGATATTTGTGGGCTGGCGCAAGCTATCATCATAGGGTGGGATTTGAGCTACATGCGCCGCCAAGTTCTGGGCGTGGACCATGTAATTGTACATGCCATTAAGACCGGTATAGACGGTTGAGCGGTTCACGCTGTTGCTCCACCAAGAGATGGGCGGATGGAGCTCCGCGCTTGTATCCAAGGCGGTAAAATAGTTGGGCACAATCGGCTCATCCAGGACCCCGGCGCTATTGCGGTGATTCGGGTCGGGCACGTCGTCAAAGTTGCAATAGATAACAAGGGGTGAACTGGCAATATCATCCCAGGTGAGGCGCCGGTCTTTATTAGCAATAATCTCGCCCTGCGTGCGGGGGCCATTCCAGACGCGCACTTCGTCAATACAGCCGCCAAAATGGTTATAAGTCTGCACCGAATCATAGCCGCCGGCCGAGTTAGTATCCGAGGCGCCGATAATAAGCGAGCTGCCGCGGCCAGCTATGGAATTTCCGGAAACCGAATCAACGCCGTTATCGGGAATTTCTTCGGTACGCACCGAGGCGCTGATATCGCCATTCACGTAAATGGTAAGGTTGGTTCCGTCGTAGACCCCGGCAAGATGCGTCCAGTTGGTCCCTGGCTGGAGCTGGTGGCGCTGGGCGGCGATGGCCTGGTGCGAGCGCAGCGAGCCGCGGCCGTTATACATGATAAAGGGCAGGCCATTGGCAATCCCCAGCCGGTAGTTGGCGCTGACATTCGTTAAGGATAGATTGAACGGGTTACGCGTCTGCGAAGCGCGCTCGGTTATCACCTGCTCGCCGGCGCGAGTCGGGTTATCCGGCTTGATCCAGGCCTCGACACAGAAACGCGTAAGGTAACTACTCGAAAGAACAAGCCACGCATCGAAAGTCCGGGCAAAATCATTGGTGCCATTCAGGTAAAGGGCGCGGTTGCGGATGGGATTACGGGCATCAAGCGGGTCATTGCCGGTTTCGCCCATGGCCGAATTGATTTCACTGTAGTCGCCGCGGCCGTCATGGTCGGTGTCAAACCCCTCCGTGTTTTCAAATGGATATGGCGTAAAATCATAATAAAGCGAGAACGCACCGGCCCACATGAAAACATAATTGCGCCAGACAAAGCTGCGGGTGTCATACCAATCGCCGCGCCAGGACGGGCTCGGATCCGTGTGGTAATAGGAGTACGTGCTGCTGTAGGAATATTCATCCACGTTGGGCAAGCCATCGGCGTCCGGATCCATCAAAGGCAACCCGCAGTTGAATGGGCCGACCATATCGTAAATTGCCGTTACGCGATCAATAGAACTCGTCGCCGCAAAGTTAGCAATAAACTCGGGCAGGGAAGTAAAAGGATCACCGGCAAAGCCGACCTGGTAATCGCGGGCATCGCTGTGCGCGCTGGGATCGGCATCCAGCTCAGCGACCGAATTCATAAGTGTAGTATGCCTGATATCAGTAGGACCAACCGGCATCATGAGGCTGTATGTTCCCAGGCACGGATTAAGGCCGTGATAGACCTCCCAAAAATCGTCCATGCCATCCCAGTCTGAATCCGGATCGGTCGCCAAGGTAGTATGATATTCAATAGCGGCCCAGGCACTGGCCGCAGGGAAATTGGCGCGCAGGTAGGCTAGATTCGTAGAGACCCCATTTCGCAGCATGAAGCTGGGATCCGAGAGAAAATCGGGCGGCAGGAAATCCGGCGCCGGCATGGGTACATTTCGCGGATCCCAGGACATGGTGGGGCGGCAGGTAAAATCAATATTCACTATGAAATTAGTCCCGGCAGTACTCCAGGAGGGATCACAATACATCCATTCCGTCACCGCACCGGTAAGATATTCCTGCCAATCAAGCAAACCATCGCCATCGGTATCGTTCGAGGTGTTGGTGCCCGCCGCCGTGCCGGCGTAAACCTCCCAGCCGTCAGGCAGATAATCGCCATCAGTATCATACGAACACGGGTCGCCTGAATCGCCTTGGTCAGTCAGCCCATCCCAATCGGTGTCTTGCGGATGGGGATCGTTGGGCGATGGCGCGGTGAGCACGCCGGGATCGGTCGGCCAGAACTTGTCCGGCCGGGTGGCGCTGACATTACCCAGCGGATGGGTGGCATTAAACCACTCGGCATTATTAAACAACTTATCGCCATCTCCATCCAAGCCTGCGTCGGCGGCATCGTTGGGGTTCAAGCCCACGTATAATTCCCAGCCGTCGGGCATCTGGTCGCCATCGCTATCCTGCGAACTTGGCAGTGAGTAGCTGTTGCGCGTCAGAGCCACGTCATTGTCATTGGCTATGAAAACCCGGCCGGCGGCATCCCAGGCTAAGCGGCCTAAATAATTTCCGCCCACGTATTCCTGAAAGTCGCCATAAGCGGCCGTATTAGGCGCCGCCGAGGGTTGATTTGTTCCGACGGCCACATTATTTGTCCAGGCAGTCTGCGGGCTGAAACTACACACGCCCGGCCCGGGCGAAGCCGGCGCCATCATGTAGAGCCATTCATGCTTTTTCACCGGATTGACGATAGCCACGTCGCCAGCATCGTAATTCGTGTTGCCGTTCATATCCACCCAGACGGCATAACCCTGCTGGAAGGCGCCCAGGCCGGAATTGGTGCCGTAATACACGGTGTTGACAAATGTCGCGCCAGTTTGGCGATTGGTTAGCGCTACCGTCGCTATGAGAATGGTGTCCCGGAACAAATCAAAGGCATTGGTGCCGGTATTGGTATAGACGTTGACCCAGGCAGCCACTGGATTAGAAACCGAGCCGACATAAGCCACGGCGTTGGTAAAGGCCGTCCCGCCCGTCACCAGCCCGGTAGTAAGAATGAATGCATTTGATGAACCGACGGCATAGAAATCGCCATCCGCCGTCCGCGAGTAGTTGGCATAATCCAGGGCATTGCTGGCGGCCGAGGGCGTAATGATGGCAACTTCATAGTAGTCATCCATCCCATCGCTATCGGTATCGGCGCTGGTGGGATCAGTGCCGTTCTGAAACTCAAGCAAATCCGTGCCGACGTTCGGGCCGGCGTCGCCATCAGTATCGGCGTCGCCATCGGTTTGGGAAATTTCACGGGTATCGCTGGGCGAAATGCGCACCCAATCGAGGTTGGCGCTGTTGCTGACGCCGGCGGCATAGGCGCTGGACGAGCGCCAGTACCAGAAATAATATTCCCAGCCATCGGTCATATTGTCTTCGTCAGTGTCATCATTCAGCGGGTCAGTCAGGGGGTCGTCGCCATCGGCCGAGGTGTAGGACAAGCCAACCGTATTGGTCCGGTAGTAGCCATCAATGCCGCGGCACTCGCGATAGTTATTGAAAGCAACCCCATTGGCATAGCCCAAGCTGCCGGCTGAGTAATAGACCGAACCCACGCTCAGCAGCCGGCTGCGGAGCAGCGGATAACCGGCATTGGTGCCCTGGCCGATATAGGTCATGAGATTAGCGGCCATAGAGGCCAGCGTAGGCGGCGTTACGCTCGAACTGGGAATAAAGTCGCCATCGGTATTGTCGTTGCGCCCATAGGGCGAATCATCGTCTTCGGCCGGCCCGCCGTAGAGCTGGTCGCCAAACCTTAAAATTTCCCAGCGATCCGGCAAGCCATCCTGATCAATATCGCCCACATTATCGTTAGTATAATACTCCCGGCTGAACAACAGCCAGACGCTATAGGACTGGTTCATGACGAAAGAATAACTGGTGTCAAAGTTTTTCGTTTCCGAGAAAGCGCCCCCTGTCCGGTACCACTTATAGACAGCGCTATCCATGCCATTCGTGGTCAAGGGCAGCCCGGTCAGGGTAACCGTTTCATTTGGTGTAATTGGATAGGTGGCTTCGGTCGCAGTCTGAGTGTTGGTGGTGCCCGAGACCGCAACCCTGCAATTACCGAGACCAAACCCCGGCAACAAAGCCTGACTGTTATCCCAGTAAGTCATGCGCAATGTCAAGGTATAGCCGGAAAACGTGTAGGTGCCCGACAGGGTTGTGGTTTGGTTGGAGCTGACTGTCCCCGAAGCGTTAGCCGGCGCGGTATAACCGGAAAAATCATTAAAATCGACCGTATAACTTCCGGCCGGCACGCTGGCCAGCGTGTATGTGCCCGTCCCCGTAAGCAAATTGGTATAATCCGAGGGCGTTGTGATCAGGGTCCACGTGGCATTGGAGGCGCCGTCCGGCGAGATATTGATTTGCAATGTCCCATAAAGCCGGGAATAAACTCCCGTCACGCCGTTTACCGCCGGGCTGGCGCTGACAATGTTGGTGGATTGCGGGTTGGCCGAGGTCAGCGTGAAACCGGCTACGGTCGGGAAGGTAACCGCGTAAAGCCCGGTCGGGACCGAAGCAACAGTATAGTTGTTGGTCCAAGTTGTGCCGTAAGTGTTCGCATTGGTGAATTCCGTTGGCCCGGCAACTGTCCAGATTACGTTTGTGGTGATGGTAATGCCCGATATCGTAACCGCCAGATCATTGGAATACGGTTGATAGGTTACGGTGTTCGTCACCTGGCGCGGATTGCCGGTGATGCCGAGACTGACGTCTGCGGGCTTGTTATATCCGCGCACGCGGCTGAACTCGGCTGCATAGGTTCCATCCGGAATCTTGGTCAGGGTGAACGAGTTGGTAAATCCCAACTGATAAGCCGTGGCATTAGTTAACTCGGAAGGCCAGGAGGTAAAGCGCCAGGTGTTGCTGGTGCCGCTCACCAGGCCGGTGATTACCATGGCCAGTTCGTTGGAATAGATCCGATAAAAGTTGGTCAGGATGGGATTTTCGGCGGCAAACGAGTGGTTGCTGGGGTTGTTTTGGTAATAGTCGGTAATCCGGTTAAAGAACACAATGTGTTCGCCATCGGCCTGATTCAGGATCGTTACGCCGCTGGCATACCAATTTTCATTAGAGGTAAATGTCGTCCAGCGGGCATAGGTATCAACATAGTTACGCTGATTGAGATACTCGCCCTGCGTCATGTAGTCGTTACTGACCGGCCGCAGGATATAAGTCAGGTTGACTACCCCCTGGGCTTCCGGGGCCAACAGGCCAGCCATAAGGAGCCCGAGGGTCAGAACCCCGGCCAGGAGCCTGCTTCCGGACATGATTGTCTTTGTCTTCACACCAGCATACTACTACTTTAGCCCTTGCAGGGCAAACTTTTTTTTAGGGGGTAAAAGCGCAAAAATGCTTGCTTCCGGCCCACACATTTGCCATTGATATTGCGCATTGCCAAGCGAGCGTAGCTCAGCGGTAGAGCTCCACCTTGCCAAGGTGGATGTCGAGGGTTCAAATCCCTTCGCTCGCTCCCTCCTACGCGAAGCCGCTACGGAGGGCAGGCCCGCCTTCGCCATGCACGCCAAATCCCAGGGTTGCACCCTGGGCTATGATGTTACACCCCTTCGGGGGTGCCCTGGTTCCCTATTATGTGCCACCCCTTCGGGGTGCTGCACGCCAACGGCGTGCTACATTATAGCCCAGGGCATCGCCCTGGGATTCGGGAACCGGAAAACAAAAAAATCTCAATACCCATGCATTCCAACGGGAGACGCCCCTGATTGATATTTTTTTACCTCCCGATATCCGATTCCCAGGGTTACCTGCCTGCCGGCAGGCAGGTACCCTGGGCTATGATGTTACACCCCTTCGGGGTGAAGTCACACCCCAGGCTATGATGTTGCACCCATTCGGGGCGCCTGCCGATACCTTTGAATCAACGCATTTGTGGAGGAATCGTGCCTTAAATCCGGCTCCGCCTTGGCCGTCAGCTCGCCCTGGATGCGCCCGGCCAGCTCCTTGCCCAGTTCCACCCCCCACTGGTCGAAGGCATCAATATCCCAGATCACGCCCTGAGTAAAAATCTTGTGCTCATAGAGCGCAATCAACGCCCCAAGCACCCCCGGCGTTAATTCTTCCGCCAGGATGGTGTTGGTCGGCCGATTGCCCTCAAAAACCTTGTGCGGGACAAGCTCAGGCAGAACGCCTTGCTTAGCCACCTCAGCCGTCGTGCGGCCGAACGCCAGGGCCTCGGTCTGCGCAAAAAAATTGGCCATGAGCTTCACGTGATGATTGGCAATTTCGCGTCTGGGTATTTCAGAAGGTAGGGCCGCACAGCCTGTGCGGCCGGAGAGAACGGCGGGACAGGGCTGTCCCGCCCTACCAGTTGCCGCCCGGCAGAACCCGATAAAGTCGGCCGGAATCAACCGCGTGCCCTGGTGGATCAACTGGAAGAAGGCGTGCTGGCCATTGGTCCCGGGTTCGCCCCAGATTATTTGCCCGGTTTGCCAGCCGACCTTGCGTCCCTGCTGGTCAACCGATTTGCCGAGGCTCTCCATATCCGCCTGCTGCAAATAGGCGGGAAACCGGCAAAGATATTGCGCGTAGGGCAGGATGGCGTGCGTCGCGGCGCCGAAAAAATTGTTATACCAGACTCCCAGCAATCCCAGGATAACGGGCAGATTGCGCTCCAAGGGCGCCTCGGCAAAATGGCGGTCCATGGCATGGAAGCCATCCAGCATTGCCAGAAAATGCTCCGGCGCAATCGCCACCATCAGCGCGAGCCCCACGGCCGAACACAGCGAATAGCGTCCGCCAACCCAATCCCAGAATTCAAACATGTTTTGCGGGTCAATGCCGAAGCGCGCAACTTCCTTCTCATTGGTGGAGACCGCCACGAAATGGCGCGCGACGGCCTTTTCATCCTTGAGCGCCGCCAGGCACCAGGCGCGGGCGGTCTGCGCATTGGTCATCGTTTCCTGGGTCGTGAACGTCTTGGAGGTAACAATGAAGAGGGTTTCTTCCGGCGCCAGGTCGCGGGTGGCTTCCCCGATATGCGCAGCATCAACATTGGAAACAAACCGCACGGTCAAATTCCGCCGGGCATAGGCTTTCAAAGCCTCGTAGGCCATGGCCGGACCCAAGTCCGAGCCGCCGATGCCGATATTGATGATGGCCCGGATCGGCTTGCCGGTAAACCCGCGCCACTCACCGCTGCGCACGGCCTGCGCAAAGGCCTGCATCCTGGCCAGCACACGGTTGACTTCCGGCATGACATCATGGCCCTGCGCGTAAATGGGCGTATTGGATCGGTTACGCAGGGCCACGTGCAGGGCTGGCCGGTTTTCCGTGCGGTTGATGGGTTCGCCCGCGAACATGGCCGCGCGCGCAGTTTCCACCCCGCAGGCGCGCGCTAACGCCGTCAGCCGTTGCATGGTTTCCGCGGTTACGCGGTTTTTCGAGTAATCCAGGGTAAGCCCGGCCGCGGAGAGCGTGAAACGCTCCGCCCGCTGCGGGTCGCGGGCAAACAGTTCGCGCAGGTGCACTCCACGCATGACCTCATAATGCGCGGCCAGCGCTTTCCACTCCGGCAAATCGGTCAGACGCGGTTTAGTGCTCTGGCTCATAAATATGGTGACGTATTCGATTATTCATGAGATTCCTCGACTCCGCTTTCCGCCAGAGGCGGATGCTACTCTGCGAAGTAAGCCTCCCTGCTCTGCGAAGCCGCTACGCAGGGCGTAGAAGAGTCGCTACGAAGCACGAGCCCGCCTCTGGCGGGCGCTTCGCTCGGAATGACAAGGATGAGATGTCATCCCGAGCGGAGTCGAGGGATCTCCATTACTGAGACAAGACAGATGCTCTTTCAGGCCATACTATAGCCGCCCCGCCCACTGATTGCATTTATTTTTTTAGTGTGGTTCAAATATCGGCGGGACGCGGCAGACACGGAGGTCCGCCCTCCATGCAAAACATCGCATCCCAGGGAGGTCGCGGCGCCTACACCTGATATAAATTTTTCGCGGCGAAAAATTTATTTGGCTTTCCAAGCGCCGGCCCGATGGCCATACTTACCATTCGTGTTATTGATCCTCAACAATTTGACGCTCTATGCCCGCATGGCCGGCCAGAGCCTCGCTTATTTCGGCAGCGGCCGCTGGCGCCGAACAAGCCACCAGCCCGGCCGCGTCTGCCAGGTCCCGGCCGATTTTTTCGGCCTGTGCGTGGCCAATGCGCCAGACCCGGCTTCGGACGATTATGTCATCGCGCGGCTCAACAATCTCGGCCTGCGCCACGTACGGCTGGATTTCACTTATACCGACCGCGAGGCTTATACCGAACGGTTCCTCGACCGGCTGCTGGCCGAAGGGTTCCGTGTCTGTCTGCACCTGGTTCAGCCGCGGGAAGAAGCGCGCGTCATGCTGCGCCAACCGGAAGCCGCGGAACGCTGGCGGGCTTTTGTCGGCGAGATGCTGGACCAGTACGGCCGCCGGATGGAACTGATCGAGATCGGCGCCACCTGCAACCGCCGGAAATGGTCGGGCCATTCGCCCGCCGCTTTTTTGGCCGCCTGGCAAATCGCCTGGGAAGAAGCGCACGGGCGCAACCTTTCGATCGCCGGACCGAACGTCACGGATTTCGAGCCGGTCTATAACGCCGGCTGGCTTGGCTGCCTGCGGCGGCTCCGTATGGCGCCCAGCGCGCATACCGACAACTTGTTCGTGGAGCGCTGCACGGAGCCGGAAGCCTTTGATCATAAAATCGCGGGAAAAAGCCTCGCCGGGCTGCTGCGCTTTAACCTGGTGCGCAAGGCCCAACTGCTCTCCGATATCGGCGCGTGGGCCGGCGTGCCAACCCTCATCTGCGCCCACGTAAGCTGGAGCCTGCGGCGCATTGCCCGAGCGCTGGAGGATGTCGAAGAAAAGCAGGCCGATTATCTCGCCCGCTATCTCTGCCTGGCGGCGGCTTCGGGCGCCTTAACCCGCGTCTATTGGGGTCCCTTGATCGGCCAGCGCGAAGGCCTGATTGATGACGGCACTGCCGAATACCCTGAAATTCCGAACGTAACTTATTATGAACAGGCGCGCGGCGAGATGAAAAATTACCGCTTGCGCCCGGCCTTCCGCGCCTTTGAGACCGTTAGCCGACTGCTGCGAAGCGCCACGTTCCAGCGGCGGCTGCCAACCGGGCCAGGACTGGAAATCCTGGAGTTTGGGTTAAATGCAGACGACGGAAGCGGGAAAGAAAAGCAAACGCCCAACCACGCGAAACGCGTGGCAAGCATCCAATTTATCCCGCTCAGAGCGGGACACCCAACGCCCAACGCCCAATTTCTGCATGCGGTCTGGACAACCGACGGCCGTGGCGCCGGCGCGGACGAGTGCTATCCGCCGGAGCTCCTGGCTCAAGCCGAAGTTTATTCCCGCGATGGCGAACGGCTGCCCAAAGCGCCACGAATGTTTTGCGAAAGCCCCGTGTATCTTTTATGGCCATCCGATGTCCGTCCTCCGGCGCTCGATGTTCCGGAGTCTGGCGTCCCGCCTTCGCCCAAGGGGCTATGGCGGGCAGGCCGTCGTCCCGCCTTCGCCCAAGGGGCTATGGCGGGCAGGCCGTCATCCGTCGTCCGCCGTCCAATCACCGGCATCCGCTTCGCGCATCGGCCGGGATGGAAGTTTGATGTTATCCGCCTGGAAGCCGGCCAAACTGGTTTCGACGGCGTCTACCTGGCCGAGGCCGAGGAAACACTCGTTGATATTCAGGCGCTGATAGACATGCTCGGCCAGGGAAATTCCGAAGTCAGCGATCAGAGATCAGCGGTCAGTAATTCGGCGGAAGAAACTGGAAGTCCGAAGTCGGCATACGCTCCCCGCTCTACGCTCCAGACTCAACGAATATTACGCGCGGCGCGTAATACCGTCTGGAGCGTAAGCGCGCCCTGGGATAGCGAAAGCCGGATTGTGATCAAGGCTTTCGCGCGGCGCGGGGCATTGCGGCGGTTGCTGGATTGCGGCAAGCCTGACAAGGCGCTGCGCAGTTGGAACAACGCTCAGGAACTTATCCGGCGGGGCCTGAGCACGCCCACGCCCCTGGCCTGCCTGCTGCCGGCGCGGCATGCCGCCGCCAGTTACTATATCTGCGAAATGTTTGCGAACACCTGGTCGGCCCGCGATATTTTCAACGCCTTCCGCGCCGGCGCAACTGAATTCAAGGGTCATTCCGCGGGCGCCTGGTATGCGGCTCTTGCCCTGTTTCTCCAGAAACTGCACACGCGCGGCGTGTATTTCCGGGATTTATCCGCCGGCAACTTGCTCGCGCGGGAAAGTTCGGCAGGTGAACCGGAGTTAGCGCTGATTGACACCGCCCGCGCGCGGTTCTTTCCAGGAAGCTTAG
Source organism: Lentisphaerota bacterium (assembly GCA_016188985.1). Classification (GTDB taxonomy): domain Bacteria; phylum Verrucomicrobiota; class Kiritimatiellia; order JAAZAB01; family JAAZAB01; genus VSJD01. The sequence continues at coordinate 35,639 of JACPGM010000010.1, forward strand.
GACTGCGCCTGAGACTCTGCGACCTGATGCGAATTTGCCACCCGCTCCATTGGGCCGGCCGGAATGTTTTTATGGAACAATACCTGGCGCACAGCGGCCGCCGCTTTCACTGGTGGCTGAAAATCCCCTTCCTCTATTACGACACCAAGCACTGGCTCAAGAACCGGTGGAAAAAAGCTCGAAGGAAATAACTACGGTTCGGTGGTTCACAATTAAGGGTTGGAAAGTTTACAGTTAGACAGTTCTCAGTTAGACAGTTTTCAGTCTTAATGTCAGCCTTCGAACTGTGAACTGTCCAACTGTGAACTGTGAACTGTCCACACCTACTTAAGCGATGCGTCCGGCTTGGGCTGCGCCTCCGGCTTCGGCGGCGCGTCTTCGGGTTTGCCCGGCTCGGCCTGGGCAGCGCCAGGCTGGTCGGAACCCTCGCGGATATAGACTTCCACGCGCCGATTCTGCGAGTTGCCGTTGACCGGATCGTTCATCGCCAGCGGCCGGGTAAAGCCGTAGCCAACCGCCGTCATGCGGTCCGGAGCAATCCCGAAACGCTCATTGAGATAATTGCGCACGGCCTGGGCGCGGCGCTCGGAGAGCTTCATATTGTATTTATGTTCCGAAGTCTTGCGCTTGTCGGCATGGCCTTCGATCCGGGCCGTCGCCTTATTGTCGCGCTCCAGGACTTTGCCGATCTTATTCAGGTCGCCGAAATACCGGTCGCGAATAACGGCCTTGTCGGTCTCGAACTCGATATGCAGGGTGAAGAGCAGCAGGTCGTCGGAGGGATCCAGCGGATTGGTGCTGTCCTCCTTAACCTCATGACCGTCGGCCACGCCGCCTTTATCGGTATCGCGCACCAGCGGATTGGTTTTGTATTTATGAATCTCCTCGCCATCGTTGAGTCCGTCGTAATCGGTATCCGGGTTAAGCGGGTCGGTTTTATATATTTTAACTTCCTCGCCGTCGGTCAGGCCGTCGCCGTCGGTGTCGGGATTATTGGGATCGGTGCCCAGGGCGCGCTCTTCCTCGTCGGAAAGTCCATCGGCATCGGAGTCGAGAGCGCCACCGGCGACGGCGTATTTGGCCGGCACGCGTGCGCCCCACTTCCAGTTCACGCCGAGGCTGGGCATGAAGTTGAATTCATACCGCTCGCCCAAAGTGGTAACGCCGAGGGCATCGAGCCGCACGGCCCATTCCGGGTTGAAGTGGTAAGCCAGCCCTACGCCGTAGCGGGCGTCAATATCGGCGCGCTCGCGGAACTGGCGGTCCTCGCTGTAGTAGAGAGCGCCTAAGCCGGCCAGCACGTAGGGATCCCAGTGGCGGTTATCGGCAATATTCAGGTGCAAGAGCGCATCGGCGGCAAGTCCGGCGGCCCAGGCGCTGTCGCCACCCAAGCCCGGGCGGGGTACCGGCGCGCCAGTATCGTAATCGTAGACGACGTTGCGTTTCAGATGCGGCAGCACGTCCACGCCGTATTCCAGCGACAGCAATTGGGAGAAATCATAGCCCAGGCGCAATGAGCCAAAACCGCTGTCTTTAGGCGCCTCATCGCCCTCAAAATTGATTAAGCCGCCGCGCAAGCCCAGGTACCATGGCGGGTTATCTGCCGCCGCCGGGTCGCTCTGCCCCAGCGCGGCGACAGCAAACAGGTTGCCAATGGTTACGGCCACAATCACGCCGAGATAACAACGAAGTCTGCTCATGGTTTGGCGCTCCTTTAATAAATAGTTGCCAGCGGTTGTTAAAGCGGATTAAAGATCAACAGGCGCGGGAAGGCAACAATAAAAAATTAACGATTATTTTGCCTAAATCGGGCCTTTCCCCTTCAGGTTGCCGGTAAGGGTTGGGTGCGCCAGCGCCGGTGCAGCCAGATCCACTGCTCCGGGTGCGCGCGCACAAATTGTTCAATGATCGTGGTGTAGGCTTGCGTAGCCTGGCGGATGGCCTCTTGATCAGTGCCCGCGGGCGGCTTGAGCGGATCAAGGACGTGCAGGCGGTGGCGGCCATCGCTCCCGCGCAGCATGAATGCCGGCAGGACCGGGGCGCCGCATTGCGCGCTAAGCAGGGCCAACCCCGGCGAAGTGCAGGCCGCGGCGCCGAAGTAATCCACGAAAATACCGCGATTGCGCTTCATGTTCTGGTCCAGGATAAAGCCCAGAATCCCATTGGCCTTCAACACCTCGCGGCACGCGCGATAGGAGTTACGCGCCGGGAGCATCTTCACGCCGAACTTTGCGCGGGTCGCAACCCACCAGGCATTTAGCCACTTCGGTTTCAGCTCCTTGACGAGCACACTCAGCGGCGCGCCCTTGAAAGCCGCCAGCATGGCCAGCAGCTCAAAATTGCCGACGTGCGCCGTAAGCACAAGGAGCCCGCGGCCCTCCTCCAGAAGCCGCATGGCCTTATCCAAATCGGAAAAATCAACCTCGGCGGCCAAGGCCGCGGGAGACAAACGGCCGGAGCGCAGGGCTTCGATCAGCAACGTTCCCAGGTGCCGGTACATGCCGTCGGCCACCGCACGCGTTTCGGCTAATGTTTTTTCCGGAAAACAGCGCTGGATGGTTGAGAGCACTTCGCCCCGGCGATAGCGCAGCAGCGAACCCAGCAGCCATCCCAAGACGCGTCCGGCGCGCTGAACCTGCGCGAGCGACAAGCGGGCGCATAACCATGACAAGGCGCGCAGGATGGCAATCATAGCACCTCAATCATGAGGAACTGCCATAAAAAACAAGAATTTTTACCACGGATGACACGGATAACACTGACCGTTGACGGCCGCCAGGCGGCCGTCAACGGTCTGACTATCCATGAAATCCGTGTAATCAGTGGTTTCCGCCATAGGCGGATCCGCCTGAGGAGGAAATTTCTTTGGGTTGCGGGGCCGGTTTACTCTCGACAGACTTCTCTGTGGCGGGCTCGTCCGCCGGGGCGCTGGCAACCACGGGGACAAAGGTAAGCTTTTCCCCCGCGCGCTGGACTTCCACCGCCGGCGCCGCGCCCAGCCGGCCGGCGAGAATCTCCTCGGCCAGCGGATCCTGCACAAATTTCTCAATGGCGCGGCGCAGCGGCCGCACGCCATAGACCTCGTCAAACCCCTTTTCGATCAGGAAAGCTTTGGCCTCGGGCGTCAAGCGGATTTCGACATGCTTCGTCGCCATGCGCGCGCGGACTTGCGCCATTTCCAGCTCCAGAATCGCGGCGACATCCTCGCGGCTCAAGGGCCGGAAAACAATCATGTCATCCAGGCGATTGATGAGCTCCGGCTTGAAAACGTGTTTGGCTTCATCCAGCATCTGGGTCTTCAGACCTTCGACCTGGGCCGTGGCCGTGCCGGTGGCAAAGCCCAAACCGCCGGTGCCCCGGGCAAACTTGGAGCCCAGGTTGGAGGTCATGATGATCACCGTGTTGCGGAAACTGACCCGCCGGCCCAGACTGTCAGTCAGCATCCCCTCCTCCAGGATCTGCAAGAGAATATCCATGACCTCCGGATGGGCCTTTTCGATTTCGTCGAAGAGCACCACGGCATAAGGCTTGCGCCGGACCTTTTCGGTTAATTGGCCGCCCTCCTCGTGGCCGATATAGCCGGGCGGCGAGCCGACCATGCGCGAGACCATGAACTTGTCCATGTATTCCGACATATCCAGTTGAATCAGGGCGTCGCGGTCGTTGAACATGTATTCCGCCAGGACTTTGGCCATGAGGGTCTTGCCCACTCCGGTCGGGCCCAGGAAAATGAAGGAGCCGATCGGGCGGCGGGGATCCTTGAGGTCGGCGCGGGAGCGCCGCAGGGCCCGCGATATGGCCGCCACCGCTTCGCCCTGGCCGACAATGGCTTTGGCCAATTCCTGCTCCATGTTCAAGAGGCGCTTGGTTTCGCTCTCATCGAGACGGGTCAAGGGCACGCCCGTCCAGCGCGCAATAACGGCCATAATTTCGGCTTCCTTCACGGCCACGACCTTGCGATCCTGACCTTTGCGCCATTTAGCGAGCACACGATCGAGTTTTTCCCGCTCGGTGCGCTCCTGGTCGCGCCACTTGGCGGCTTCCTCGAATTTCTGAGTGCGGATGGTTTCTTCCTTGCGCTGTTTCAGTTCGATGATTTTTTTCTCCGCCTTCTTGAGTTTTGGCGGCCGGGTCATCACTCCGATATGCGCCTGGGCGCCGGCCTCGTCGAGCACGTCAATAGCCTTGTCCGGCAGGAATCGGCCGCTGATATAACGGGCCGAGAGCCGCGCGGCGGCTTCCAGGGCGGCCTCGGCGAATTTGACCTTGTGATGTTCCTCGTAGCGTCCCTGCAAGCCTTTGAGAATCTGGATGGTTTCTTCCACCGTCGGCTCATCCACGATGATCGTCTGAAACCTGCGCTCCAGGGCGGCATCTTTCTCGATATACTTGCGGTACTCGTTCATCGTGGTGGCGCCGATACACTGCAGTTCGCCGCGGGCCAGGGCGGGCTTAATGATGTTGGAAGCGTCCATGGCGCCTTCGGCGGCGCCCGCGCCCACGATGGTGTGCAATTCGTCCATAAAGAGGATAAAGTTTTTCGAGCGGCGCAACTCGTCCATCACCGCCTTGATCCGTTCCTCGAACTGGCCGCGATACTTGGTGCCGGCCACCATCAGGGCCATATCCAGCATGACGACTTCCTTATTGGCCAGCAGTTCGGGCGCGTCGCCGGCGGCGATCGTCTGGGCCAACCCTTCCACGATCGCAGTTTTGCCGACGCCGGCCTCGCCCAGTAACACGGGATTGTTTTTCGTGCGCCGGCAGAGAATCTGGATCATCCGCTTGGTCTCCTCCGACCGGCCTATCACCGGATCGAGCTTGCCCTGGCGGGCCAATTCCGTCAGGTTGCGGCTGAAGGCATTCAAGGCCGGGGTCTTGACGGGCTGGGCCCGCGCGGGCGCCGTGGCGCCGGCCGCGACCGGTGGGGAAGCTTCGGCGGCCTGCTCGGCTTCGACATTAGGGTTAAGCTCCCGCAGAACCTCAAGCCGCGCACGCTCGATATCCACGTTCAAATTACGCAGCACGCGCGCCGAGATCCCCTCCTCTTCGCGCAGCAAACCCAGCAGGATATGCTCAGTGCCGACGTAGCCATGGTTGAGCGCCTGGGCTTCAACTTTGGCCAGGGCCAGCACTTTCTTGGCGCGCGGCGTCATGGGCGGCGCGCCGATGGTCTGGGTATCCGGTCCCTGGGGGGCCGCTTTCTCGACCTCCAGGCGCAGGATATCCAGGTCCACGCCCATTTTTTCGAGCACGGCCACGGCCACGCCTTCGCCCAAGGCAATCAGACCCAGCAACAGGTGCTCGGTGCCGATATACGCGTGATTGAAGCGCTCAGCCTCCTTGCGCGCCAATTGAATCACCTGTTGCGCCCGTGGTGTAAATTCGCTCATGGTTATCCTTGCTGACGCTTGTCGGCGGCGCTCAGCCGCGCCCGGACAAGCCGGGCGCGCGCCAAGTCGCGCTTCTCCGCGCCAATAATCCTGCCTTCCACCTTTTGCAGATGGCCCGGCTGGATCAGAAGAAACAACTCGTCAATTACCGCGGCCGACCATTCCCGCAGCAAGCCCAGTTCGATGCCCAGGCGCAGCGCCGAAAGCATATCCATTGTCTCCCGGGAATTCAGCAGGCAGGCGTTGGTTAGAATGCCGCAGGCCCGCCCCACATGGTCGCGCAGCGAGATTTCTTTTTGCTGCAACAGCCGCGCCCGGGCGTGCTTCTCATGCTCCTCGATTTCCAGGACAATCTGCTCCAGGCGGCTGATGATGGTCTGCTCGGTTTCGCCGAGCGTAGTCTGGTTCGAAATCTGGAACATGTTTCCGGCCGCATCGGTGCCTTCGCCCCACAACCCGCGCACGGCCAGGCCGATCTTGTTGACGCCCTTGACAATCGGATTAATCTCATTCATCAGCACCAGGCCCGGCAGGTGCAACATAACGCTGGCGCGCATGCCGGTGCCGACGTTGGTGGGACAGGCCGTGAGGTAGCCCAGCCGCGGCGAGAAGGCATAACGCACTTGCTGGGCCAGGTCAGTGTCAATGCTGTCTATCGTGCGCCAGAGCTCCGGCAGACTTAAGCCGGGCGACATGGCCTGCATGCGAATATGGTCTTCCTCGTTGATCATCAAGGCCACGGTTTCATCGGCCTTGAGCACCAAGGCGCTGCCCGGCCCCTTCTCCGCCAAGTCGCGGCTGATCAGGTGGCGTTCAACCAGGATTTCCTTATCCAGCCGGCTCAAGTTTTCCATCTCCAGCACTACCGGCGCGGCGCAGCCGGGCAGAGCCTCCAGGACCGGCCGCAGCGATTGCCACAGGCGCTGCGATTCGTCCTCGCCGGCCCAGCCCGGAAAAGCCGTATTTTCCAGGTTGCGCGCCAGCCGCACCCGGCTCGAGACCATGACGCCCGGATGAGCGCCGACTTTCAGCCAGGCACCGGGGTTCTTGAGCAATTCATCAACAACTTTCATTCTGTTTCCCATTCATTCTTAAAAAGCATAATCCATAACTCAGGTAGCCGCGGCGCCTGAGCGAGCGTCGGCCAGGGTGACGCCGTGGCCGCCGGAAGAATCCACGCCCTCACGGGCGCGGCTACAAACGAAAATATCTTAAGAATCCTTTTTTTCTTAGTGCTCAGGGCCGCTGATTCGGCGACGCTTTTTCAGCGTGCTGGCGAATCTGATCCCGCAGCCGCGCGGCTTCCTCGTACTGTTCGGCAGTAATGGCGGAGGCCAGTTTCTGACGCAAGGCCGCCAAGGATGACAGCGAACCAACCGCCGGGATAGCCGCTTTGACTTCCTTGGGATAAGCCGGCGCCTTGCCCACATGCTGCTGGCCCTTGTGCATGGCCTGCAAGAGGGGCTTCAGTTCGTCGGCAAACGTATCATAACAGGCCTGGCAACCCAAGCGCGAGGTCTTCTTGAAGTCCGCGATGCGCATGTGGCAAAGCCCACAGGCTGTGTCCCGCTCGCGGGTTTCCGGTTGTTTCGGGGCGCCCAGTCCCAGGAGCACGTCGGAAAAAGCCGCGGGGTTATTGACGTCCAAGCCCTTGGCCGTGGCACAGGCCTCGCAGAGATGCATCTTGCGCACAACGTCGTTGATCATCTCCGTCCAGTGTACGGTCGCTGCCTTCTTACCGCAGGCTTCACACATCATGACAGGCCCCTCATTTGATCAGCGTGCCATTCTCCTCGGCAAAGGCGTGAAAACGCGCGCCCAGCTCCATGGTCTTGGCCCCGGGTTTGCCTCTGCCGATGGCGCGGGCGTCCATCTCAATTACGCTGATGATTTCCGCGGCCGTTCCGGTCAGAAACATCTCATCGGCGTTATAGAGATCGTAGCGGGTCAGCACGGCCTCGCGCACGTCCAGGCCATTCTGCCGGGCCAACTCCATGACGACATTGCGGGTGATGCCTTCGAGCGTGCCGCAACTGATCGGCGGAGTCAACAGTTCGTTGCCCCTGATGATAAAGATGTTATCGCCGGAAGCTTCGGCCACGAAGCCCTGCGGATTGAGCATGATAACCTCTTCCACCCCGGCGTTGATCGCCTCGATTTTAGCCAGAATATTATTCAGGTAGTTCAGGCTCTTGATGTTGGGACTGATTGCTTCCGTATGATTCCGCAGCGTGCCGGCGGTTACGACCCGCAGGCCCTGCGCGTAGAGTTTGGGCGGATAAAGCTGAATCTTGGCCGCGATAACGATCACTCCCGGCTTGCGGCAGGTAAAGGGATTGAGCCCCAGCGTGCCGACCCCGCGCGTGACCACCAGGCGCACGTAACCGTCCCGGATATTATTGGCCCGGCAGGTTCTGATCACGGCGGCTGTCAGCGCCGGTTTGCTCAGGGGAATTTTCAAGGCAATGGCCTGAGCCGAGCGGTAAAGGCGCTCAATATGGGCCCAGAGCATGAAAACGCGCCCATTATAAACGCGAATGCCCTCGAACACGCCATCCCCGTAAAGCAAGCCGTGGTCGAACACGGAAACCTTGGCTTCCGCCTCCGGCACCAACTTGCCATTTAAATAGATTTTCATAGTTTGCCGTTCACTCCAATAGTTAAGATACACCCCTTTCTGGAAAATACAAGGGCAAGCGCACTCCGGGCGTAATGGGTCAGTTATGAGGTGGTTGCGTGAAGGTTCCGCCGGCAGGCGGATCCGCCAGGGTGGAAGGGACGGCTCCCCGCCACAGGGCGGGGCAACCTGCCCGCAATGCTGCGCATAGCGCTGCAGGCGGGGCGCCGAGTTTATCCCGCCTCGGCGGGACCGTCCGCGGCCTGCCTGCCGAAGCCGCTTCGGCGCAGGCAGGCGCGTTCGGGCCTACTCCGCCGTAGTTCCGCCTTAGCGGATCCGCAAGGGCGGAAAGCCTACTGGCTACGAAGGCTGGACGAACGCGCCCTACCTGTTACCCCCACGAGACTGAGGCCATACCCCCGGACTACGCGTCTTGCAGGCAGCCGTCCTTAAGTTCCAGCACGCGATCGCAACGGCGGGCCACGGCGCTATTATGCGTTACCAGGACGAGCGTGCGTCCCTCCCCGCGGGTAAGCGCGAACAGATATTCCAGTACTTGCTCGCCGGTCACGGAATCCAGGTTGCCGGTAGGCTCATCGGCCAGCACCAATTCGGGCTGATTCATCAGGGCGCGCGCCAGGGCCGCGCGTTGTTGCTCGCCGCCGGAGAGTTCCATCGGTAGATGCTGCGCGCGCGCGCTCAGGCCCACCGCCGCCAGCAGAGAGAGCGCACGCTCCCGCGGACTAACAGCCGGCTGAGCGTTCCCGCCGCTCAGGGCAGGCAACATGACATTCTCCAGCAGGTCGAGCTCCGGCAGAAGATGGTAAAACTGGAAAACGAAACCGATTTTCCGGGAGCGCACTTGCGCCCGCTCGCCGGCCGAGAGACCATAGAGATCGCGTCCCTGGAAACACACCGAGCCGCCGCTGGGTTTCTCCAACGCGCCCAGGATATGCAACAGCGTGGTTTTGCCCGAGCCGCTGGCGCCGATGATGGCCAGGATTGCGCCCAAGCGCACCTTTAAGCTCACATCGCGTAAAACGGGAATTACGGTTCGACCCAGCGTAAAAGTCTTGCTGAGCCGCTCAACCTGCAAGATATCTTCGCCCGCCGACCCGTGGCGGCGGATTTCGGCTGATGGCATTTGATTATTCATAGCGCAAGGCCTGGGCCGGATCCAGCCGCGCCGCGCGCCAGGCCGGCAGCAGCCCGGCCAAGGTGCTGATGGCCAGCGCCAGGACCGCAATCAGGGCAATATCACCCGGCGCCGTTCGCGCCGGGATTTCGCTCAGGTGATACAATTCTTTGGGAAAAAGCTCAAGGCCGCTGAGCGCGGCCAGGCCGTGCATAAGATCATTGCGGTAGCGCAGCATGACAAATCCCAGCAAGATCCCCAGCACCGTGCCGCAGAATCCCTGAATAAAGCCCTGCCAGAAAAAGATGCGCATGATGCTCCCGGAAGCAAAGCCCAGGGCCTTGAGCAACCCGATTTCCCTGGTCTTCTGGACCACGACAATGATCAGCGTATTGGTAATGCCGAAAGCCGCCACCAGCACGATGAAAATCAGGAGAAAAAACATCATGTTTTTCTCAACCCGCAAGGCCGTGAAGAGCTGGCGATTCAAGTCCATCCAGGTCTGCGCGCGCAGGTCCGGATAATCTCCGGCTAAGCGCGCGACGATGCGCGCGGCCACGTCCTGAGCCCGGAACGGGTCGGCCGTCATGACCCGCAGGGCATGAATGCCGTTCTCAAGAGCGTAGATTTCCTGGGCGCGCTCCAGCCTCATCAGCAGGAAGCCGACATCGTATTCCCACATGCCGATCTCGAAAATGCCGGCCACCTGCATTTCCAGCGGCAAACTGATTTCATCCCGGCCGGCCACAAAACTCTGCGGCGAATAGACCAGGAGCTTGTCGCCCACGGTCAGGTTCAGGCGCCGGGCCAGCTCGCGGCCGATGAGCACCTGGTCCTCGTCCAGGGCAAATTTTCCGGCCACCAGGTAGCGCGGTAATTGGCTGACCTGAGACTCGCGCGCAAGATCCACGCCACGCATAACCGGGGTTTGGACAATGCCGCCATGCTGAACGAAAATCAGGCCCTGCACGCTGGGCGCCACTCCGGCCACGCCCGGCAGGGCGCTGATTGCCTCGGCCAACAAGGCTTCGTCCTCCATGACGCCCAAGCGGGTGACGGTTACGTGCGCGTCAAATCCCAGAATTTTATCGCGCCACATATCGTCGAACCCGCTCATTACCGAGAGCACGATCACCAGCACCGCCACGCCCAGCAACACCCCGATAACCGAGATAATCGAAATCACCGAAAGCCACGTGCGCTTGGGCTTCAGGTATTTCAAGGCCATGAACAAAGGAAAGCTCAGCATAGGGACAGTGAACCTAAAGAAGTTGATTAGAATATTTGATCATTTGACGATTCGTAAGTCGATGATTTGCCAATTCGGTGATTTATGTTTCTGTTACAAACAAATGCACGAATCATCCAATCATCTAATCATCTTTGCGTTTCTTCTATTGCCTTAGGCCGCAATTGCGGAAACAGGATAACCTCGCGGATGGCTTCCGCGCCGGTCAGAATCATCACCAGCCGATCAATTCCCACGCCCATGCCGCCGGCCGGCGGCATGCCGTGCTCGAGGGCCAGCAGAAAATCTTCGTCCACTTTCTGGGCCGTTGCGCCGGACTGCTCCTCCAGCCGCCGGCGCTGTTCGCCGGGATCGTTCAGCTCCGAGTAGCCGGGGGCAATTTCCAGGCCGCCGATAATCAGCTCAAAGACATCCACGACGCCCGGGTCGTCCGCGCAAACTTTAGCCAGCGGCACCAGCTCCCGCGGCAGGCGCGTCACAAAAGTTGGACGGCGCAGTTGGCGTTCCACGAGCTTCTCAAAAACTTCGTGGGTAATCTGGGTCAGCGACCAGGCCGGATCCATGACCAGTCCCAAGCCGGTGGCGCGCGCACGGGCGGCCTCCGGCGCCAGGCTGAACCAATCGGCCCCGGCCTTTTCCCGAACCAGATCGCAATAAGGAACTTCCCGCCAGGGCGGCGCGAGGTCAATCAGGTTATCAGCCAGGCCCACTTGCAAGGCGCCGCACACTTTTTGCGCTACGCTCGTTATCAATTCCTGCGCCAGCGCCTGCATACCGGCGCGGTCGGACCAGGCTTGGTACACTTCCAGCATGGTGAACTCCGGGTTATGGGAGCGCGAAAGGCCCTCGTTCCGGAAATTGCGGTTAAGCTCGAAGACCTTGGTGAAGCCGCCGACCAGCAGGCGTTTGAGATAGAGTTCCGGCGCAATCCGCAGAACCATTTCCGCGTTCAGAGCCGTGTGATGGGTCTTAAACGGGCGCGCGGCGGCGCCGCCGGCTTGCGTTTGCAACATCGGCGTTTCCACCTCGCAGAAACCCTTGGCCCAGAGAAATTCGCGGATGGCGCGCACAATCCGTGAGCGCCGCTCGAAGATCTCGCGCACTTCCGGATTGGCAATCAGGTCGAGGTAGCGCTGGCGGCAGCGAATCTCCACGTCTTTAAGCCCATGCCATTTTTCCGGCAAGGGACGCAGGGCCTTGGCCAGCAGCGTCCATTTCTGGAGACGAATCGTGCGTTCGCCCAGGCGCGTGGTGAAGAGCACGCCTTCCACGCCAATCAGGTCGCCGGCATCCAGCAGTTGCTTGAAAGTGTCGAAAGCCTCGGTGTGCCCTTTGGTGGCATAGAGCTGGAAGCGGCCGCTGCCGTCGCTCAAGTCGGCGAAAACGCTTTTGCCCATGTCGCGGACGGTCAGCAGCCTTCCGGCGGCGCGGACGCTCGCGCCTTCCAGAAAACCCTCGCGCACTGCGGCCAGCATGGCCGTATCAGGAAAGGCCGCCCCGTAAGACGGGAAGCCGGCCGCCTCCAGGGCGCGCCGCTTAGCCAGACGTTGTTCGCCGCTATCATCACGGTCGGGAGCATTGGCCGCGTTAGGCTGTGCCGGGGGTGCGGTCATGGAGGTTCATCAGCGGCCGATGGCCAGGCGCACCGCCAGGCGTTCGGGCAAACCGGCCTTGCGAATTTTTTCCTGGGTGGCCGTGAGCTCATAGGGGACCCGCCGCAGTTGGATTTCCTTGTTCTCCAGGTCGTAAATTGCATAGGACGCCCGGTTATCGCCATCGCGCGGCTGGCCGATACTGCCGACATTGACAAAGTATTTCTTTTCCAGGCTGATTTTCAGACGGTTGTAAAGGCCGCCAGTGACTTCGCTGGCCTTTTCAAAAGCCAGCGGCACGTGGGTATGACCATAAAAGCAAACGGTGGTCATCTGGTAATTAAAACTCGCCTCAGCCTCCAGGCTCTCGAAGACATAGCCCCACATGTCCGGCATATCGAGCGTACTGTGCACCGCCGTGAAATTGGCCACCCGCCGCACCAGGGGCAGGTCCGCCAGAAATTTCTGCTGCTCAGCCGAGAGCTGGCGGCGGGTCCAGCCGACCGCGTCCGCTGCCAGAGGATGGAACCCGGTCAGGTCGTCATCAAACGAACAATACTGGTCGTGATTGCCCCGGACGATGGGACAACCCAGCGCGCGCATCTGTTCCAGGCACTCGGACGGGTTGGCATTGTAACCGACCACGTCACCCAGGCAGACATACTGGGTAACGCGCTGTTCGGCGGCATCTTTGAGCACCGCGCTTAAGGCTTCGGCGTTCCCGTGAATGTCGCTGAAGATGGCGTAAATCGGGCCGCTCATAATTAAGAGTGCTCCTATGCCGGAAGAGCCCGGCACCGTCGCTGTGGCCGCTCTCACAAGTCTCGCAGGAATTCCGCCAGCAGGATCATAAGCGCATTAAGGCCGCGGCCAGCACCAGGTCGTCGGGCGCAGTAATCTTGATATTAGATGAACTGGACGGCACCAGGCGCACATCGTTGCAGATCAATTCCACGGAAGAAGCTTCGTCGGTAATCTTGATTTTCTTCTTGGCCACCAGCTCAAAGGCTTTGCGCAACAGGTCCACTTTGAACGCCTGGGGCGTCTGCACGCGCCAGAGCTTGGTGCGGTCAATGGTTTTGGCAATAGTCAGGCCTTTCTCGACTTCCTTGACGGTATCGGTAATTTTGACGGCCGCCACGCCGGAGCCGTGTTGACGGGCCGAGTGGATGGTGGCCGTGATCAGGTCGGGGGTTACGCAGGGCCGGGCGCCATCGTGCACGGCCACCACCGTGGCGTTTTCACTGATTTCGTCCAGGCCGTTCGCCACTGATTGCTGGCGTTGATTTCCGCCGGCAATGATTTTGACTACTTTCTTGCAGCCGAACATTTGCACGGCCAGGCGGGCGGCCTCAAGGCGCTCTCTCCGGACCACCAGAACCACTTCGTCCACATCCGGGCATTTTTCAAAGGCCAATAAGGAATACACCAACACCGGCTTGGCCCCCAAGCTGAGGAAGGCTTTGTCCAAGTCCGGCCCCATGCGTTCGCTCTTCCCGCCTGCGACAATAATTCCACTGTTCATCGCGAACTAAAAGTAAATCCTTATTACTCCCCAAAAAACTAATACTAAAATAGCTGCGGCTAAAAAGTCAATTCCAAACTCCAATCCCCTAAAAAAACCCGCGGGCTCCTGGGCAGTATCTTATCTTCGTTTAGCCCGCCGGGGCTCCAAGGGGACAAAATTTCTCTTGAAACTGAACGTTCGTTCAGCTATAAAGGTGGCTGAAAAAAGACGCCGATGCCTAAAACTCTCAAATTACAGCCAAAAGCGGCCCTCTTGCGACGGTTTTGCCGACTGGAAGGCCGCATCCCCAGCTACACCGAAATGCTGACACTCTTCGGCTACCGCTCCAAGAATGCGGTGCACGGCCTGCTTGGCCGGCTGCAGCAGGCCGGCTACATCCGCAAGCACAAGGGCAAACTCGCCCTGACCGCCCGGCTCAGTGGCGCGGTCAAACTGCTGGGCGCCGTGCCGGCCGGCTTTCCCTCCCCCGCCGAGGAAGAGTTGGTTGACACGATTAACCTGGAAGAATTCCTCGTCCGGCGGCCGGAGGCCACTTACCTGCTCACAGTTTCCGGCGATTCCATGGTGGAAGCCGGCATTTATCCCGGGGACATTATCCTCGTTGAAAAAGGAACGACTCCCAAACCTCACGACATTGTTGTGGCCCAGGTGGATGATGAATGGACGATCAAATATTTCGAGCAGGACGCCCAGGGTGTGCGTCTGGCGCCGGCCAACGCCAAGTACAAGGCCATTCGTCCCAAACGCTCTCTGACCATCGGCGGCGTTGTCCGCGCCGTAATCCGGAAATACTGAAGAATGGTTAATGGCTGATGATTGATGGTTGAGGGAAAGGCGATCACCAAATTATCCACATGTCTATTCTCCATCAACCATTGACCATTCCCCATTGACCATGCCTTCTGCGCCCTTCATGCTGGAATCGTTCCCGCGGGCCATTCTGCACCTGGATGGCGACGCCTTCTTCGCCTCAGTTGAGCAAGCCGTTCACCCGGAACTCAAAGGCCGGCCGGTGGTCACGGGTAAAGAACGCGGCATCATTGCCTGCGCCAGCCTGGAGGCCAAGGCTCTGGGCATCCGGCGCGGCGTGCCTCTGTTCGCCGCCCGGCGCCGCCATCCCGAACTCGTCGTCCTGCCCAGCGATTACGAGACTTACAGCCTGTATTCCCGGCGGATGTTCGCCATCATGCGCCGCTATACGCCAAGCGTGGAGGAATATTCGATTGACGAAGGTTTTGCCGATCTCTCCGGTCTGCGCCGCGTCTTCCATGCCTCCTACCAGGCGATCGCCCGGCGGATGCAAGCCGATATTCAAAAGGAGCTCGATATCACCGCCGCGGTCGGACTTAGTCTCTCCAAGAGCCTGGCCAAGCTGGCCTCCAAGTTCCGCAAGCCCGCCGGGCTCACTGCCGTGCGGGGCCGGCACATTCATCTCTTCCTCCAACACATACCCCTGGAAAAAGTCTGGGGCTTCGGTCACAACACGGTGCACCTGCTGACCAGATATGGATTGAAAACCGCTTACGATTTCGCCGAGCGGCCGGCAATCTGGGCGCAGCGCCTGCTCGGCAAAATCGGCGGCGAACTGTGGCGCGAACTACGCGGCGAGGCGGTCTATCCAATCTGCCCGGAAGAAAAAAGCGCTCCGGCCAGTATCAGCAAATGCAAGACTTTCACCGCCCCCTCGGCTAACCGGGAGTTCATCGCTGCCATGCTGATCCGCAACCTGGAGTCGGCCTTCATCAAACTCCGGCGCCACCGGCTGCGCGCGCGCGCGATTGCGGTAATTCTGCGCGAGCGGGATTTCAGCGAGACCGGTCTGGAAGCGGCCTTAAGCCGCGCCACGGCCGCCACCCATGAGGCCGTGCCGCTGGCGAAAGCATTGTTCGCGCGAGTGTTCCAGGACGGAAAAGAGTACCGCGCCACAACCATCATCCTCGGCAAACTCGAACCCGACGAACTGGCGCAGCCGGACCTGTTTGAAGACCGGCTGCGCATTGATAAATTGGCGCAAGTCTCCCAGGCGGTTGACGCCGTCAACGAACGTTTTGGCAAGCACACGCTGAGCTTGGGCTCTTGCTTGTTCCTGGAGCGCCACCGCCAGACTGAACGTGATGAGCGCCCGGTCCGCAAAGCGGCGCTGCTGCCCGGCGAGACCCGCCGTCGGCGCTTGGCCATCCCACGACTGTTTATTAAGGTGTGAAAAGGCGAACACTTGCGCTATATTATTCCGGCTTGAATATTGCCAAGATCGTTTGCGAAGCGAACGGCCGCGGAACCCCGCGAGGCGCGGGGCAAGCGTAGGAGCAAGCCGCTCAATTTACCAGGCGCGAGAGTGCGGCCAAGCTCACTGCCCAGATTCGATTCATTGCGGCCGCGCTGTGGCGGCAGCAAGCTATTGGGGCGGAGTTTCGAAACTCCGCCCATGCCCTGAAAATTAGGCGCGCAGCGCGACCAAACCGCAAAAAAATTCCGCAGATTCAATCGGAGGCAAATAGTGGTAGAGGAATTATCATGACTAATATCGCCAGTTTGCAAAACCCGCGGGTAAAAGCGGCGGTCAAACTCCGCCAGAGGGCGCACCGCGACGCGCAAGGGTTGTTCATCGTCGAAGGGTTCCGGGAACTGAAGCGCGCTCTGGCAAGCGGCCGCCGACCAAAAATCCTGTTCGTCTGCGAAAAGCTGTTCCTCGGCGAAAACGAGCCGGAACTGATCGAGCAATCCCGGCAAGTCGGCGCGGAAATAGTAAGCTGCCCGCCGCCGGTCTTTGAAAAGATGGCCTACCGCGAACGGCCGGAAGGGCTCTTAGCCATTCTGCCGCAGGTGCTTCAGAACCTGGCAGACTTGAAACTACCGCCGCGACCGCTCCTGATTGTGGCCGAGAAAATTGAAAAGCCTGGCAACCTGGGCACGATCCTGCGCTCGGCAGATGCCGCCGGCGCCGCCGCCGTAATTGTCTGTGACCGCTGCACGGACATTCATAACCCTAACGTCGTGCGCGCCAGCATCGGGACGCTCTTTACGGTGCCCGTTATGGAAACCTCTTCCACGGAGGCGCTGGCCTGGCTGCGCCAGCATAAGATTCAAATCCTGGCGGCCAGCCCGCACGCGCAGCTCGATTACACTGATGCCGATTTACGCCCGGGGACCGCAATCGTGGTCGGCGCGGAACAATACGGACTCAGCAGTTTCTGGCTTGAGGCCGCCGATCGGAAAGTTCGCATCGCCATGCATGGTCAGGCCGATTCGCTCAACGTGGCCGCCGCCACTACCATTCTGCTGTTCGAAGCTCTGCGGCAAAGGACAAAGCGATAAATGGCTATACCTGGCGACAATAAATCTTACAGCATTGTGGTAGGGCGCTTTCGCCCAGCCTTCGTAGCCAGGAGGCTTACTACCGCGGAGTAGGCCCGAAAGCGCCTGCCTGCGCCGAAGCGGCTTCGGCAGGCAGGCCGCGGACGGCTCGGCGAGCCGTCCCTACCAAGAGATTATGCTGCGTTATTTATGACGCTCTGTATATTTCAAGGGCTTCTCTGACCAGCCGGATGCCATCGGCCGGTTATTTCCCGGCCGGCGCTGTTGTTTTGACCGCGGGCTTAGCCGCGCCCGCTGTTTTTTTCAGGGCGTTAGTGCGCGCCGCTTCCTGCGCCGCGAACATCGGCCGCTCATAACGGTAGCGCGTGCCGGCGGAGAGATGCTTCCAGGGTACGGTATATTTGCCTTTTGAGCGCTGGATCACCAGGCCCTCGGGCGTCGCTTCCTGAACCGTCCCCTCAATAACCGTGCCGTTGGCCAGCCGCGGCGGAACGTCAGAAAGCTCCTCGGCAGCCGGAGCCCAAAGGCCCAAGGCCGCCACGACCAATATGGCGCTCAAGCCTAGTTTAATACCAGTCTTCATGGCGATTTATAAAACAAACCTTAGCACCTTGACGTCCTGAGCGCAATTCTTCATGGCCTGCCAATCTGCCTCGTTGAACTTCGCAGGACAAGTCCCGCAGCACAAGCCCCACAGGGGCGCCACATGCTACCCAAGAAAACGTTTGTGCCAGAACGCGTGACCAGAGCCGGTCTTGAAATATCGCTCCAGTTCGACAGCCCGTGATTTTGATGGCACAGCCACATATGCGATCAGTTGCCACGGGCGCCAACGCTGAGTGGCAGGAGAGCCACCAGCATTATGAACCGCAAGACGTTCATGAATGTCTTCGGTCATGCCGACGTACGTTGTTTTCTGATGAAACAAGCTGCGCAGAAAATATACGAAATATATGTGAATACTTGCCCTCCTGCGCTCGGCGGCACAAGCCTTGAGCTACGGAGGGCATCCTTCGCTCTGCGCCCCACTGGCTTGCCATTCGTAGCTCAAGCCCCTTCTGAGGGGCGCAGAGCGAAGAATGGCGGAGGGAGAGGGATTTGAACCCCCGGTCCACCGCAAGGCGGACACATGATTTCGAGTCATGCGCTTTCAACCGGCCTCAGCCATCCCTCCGGCAGCTACTACCTAAAAATCCTTGCGCATGCTCTTTCCCCAACGCTTTGCCATCATTATGCAGCTAAAGCACCTTTGTCTGAAGAAGCAAAAAATGAAGCGCTGCATGCCATTAAAAATACGGGACAAACCACGGCAAGTCAAGTCCACCGGCACTGATGGATGGCCCCGATGGATAGTGAAAATCGGTTTGCCAACTTGCGTCCGATAGGCATAATGCCGGCTTACGGTAATTAACAGTAACTAAGATTCTTTTTCAAAAAAAAGAGGCAACATGAACCCGTCCAGAAGGCATTTATTGGCTTCCGCTATTGTTGCCCTGGCTTCCTGGAGCGCCCTGGGCGTTATTCCATCCATTCAGGCCAATGGCGGAGGCGGCACGGTGACCGTAGTCGAGAGCAACTCTCTGTCGCTGACCATCCAGTTGAACGCGGAAGGCGCAACGGGGACGGCGGATTGGTGGCTGCTGGCCAATGCCGGTTCAGCTTGGTATTTTTTTGACGCCGCCAGCGGACACTGGCAGCCGGGTTTTCAGGTTACCCACCAGGGAGCGCTTGTTGATCTTTCCTCAACCGAAGTTCTGCGTCTTTCCGGTCTGGCGCCGGGCGTTTATTATATCTACTTCGGCGTTGATTTGACCCCCGACGGGGTGGTTAATGACCCGCTGGACTATGACCTCATTACGGTCAATGCCGTAACCCACGATTCGCTATCTGACCTGTATGTTGACGTTTACGATGAAGCGAAAGCTTATAACGGTTTGACCTATTTTTCCGAAGCGCACAGCGTGCCGCGAATCGTAGCGGTAGATATGTCGGGCGCCATCACTTGGGAATATATTGTGCCGAGCAACCTGCGCGAGTACACCGACCCCGGCTTTGACGTGGAAGTCCTGACCAACGGCCATATTCTTTTCGTCTTGCCCAGCAATGGCGTGTATGTG
>JACPGM010000042.1 GCA_016188985.1 Lentisphaerota bacterium
CATTGGAGAGCAGGTTGAACATGATCTGTTTCAGTTTGCGCTCATCGGCCGAGATCGTCAGCGCCTTGACCGGGTCGGCGATATCCGTTGTCAGGCGGAGCCCCTTCTTGTGGCAACTCTCCTTCACCATGACCAGGCTGTTATCGAGCAAAGCGGCGACGGGGAAAGTGGACGGCTCCAGTTCCATCTTCCTCGACTCGACCTTGGCCAGGTCCAGGATGTCGTTGATCAGGGAAAGCAAGTGGCGGCCGCTTTCGAGGATGTCCTTGATGTACTCCGCCTGCTTGGGGTTCAGGGCGCCAAATAGTTTTTCCTCGAGCAATTCCGAGAACCCGATGATGGCGCTCAACGGCGTGCGCAACTCGTGACTCATATTGGCCAGGAAGTCCGACTTGGCCTGATTGGCTATGTCGGCCGCCTGTTTCGCCAGGGCAAGTTCGTTTGTGCGTTCCCGCACCCGCTGCTCCAACTCGTCATGGGACTTGCGCAACGCTTCCTCCGCCCGCTCGCGCTCGGTGATGTCGCGGAAAATGCCTAGGACGGCCATTACCCGGCCATCCTTGTCGTGGACCGGAATCGTGCACGAATCCACCCAACGCTGGCGCGCGCCAATCATTTCACGAACATCAACCGATACCGGCTGTCCGGTCTCATATATTTTCTTAACAACCTGCTTGTGGCGTTCGGCAATATCCGGCGGGAATAACTCCTCCTGCCGCTTGCCGATTATTTCTTCAGGCCGATAATTCCACTGCCGGGCCGCCTGCATATTGCCGAATAGAACGCAGCCCTCGCGGTCCAGCAAATAGATCATGTCCGGAGACGTTTCCGCAAGAATACGGGCAAAATCGGACTCCTTTTGAAGACCTTCCAGAAAAACGTTGAACGCGCTGGCCAACAAGTCAATATCCCTGCTTCCGGTGAGCTCAAGGCGGTGATCGCTAAGTGCGCGCCCATTTAGCAAGGCAATCTGGGCGGCGAGATGCGCGATAGGGCTCCTTATCTCCTGCCGCACCAACTCCAGGACAGAGAAAACCAGGCCGGTGCCGAATAATCCCAGTAACATGAAGACTTGCAAAATAGTTTTTGGCTCCTGCAATTGCTCGATATGCGGCAATTGCCACATTAGATTGACAATGCCGCCCACCGACACCAGCATGAGCAGGCTGGCCAATAATAGAATGCGCTTGCGTGCTTTCATGATATGGCGGCCTTCGATTCCGCGGTCAGCGCCCGCCGCACTGCATCCAGCAAGGCATCGGCATCCACCGGCTTCCGGAAAAAAAAGGCTGCGTTCGTGCGCTTCGCGGATGCGCGCACCGCCGGAATGTCCAACGCCGTGATGAAAATAATCGGCGCCTTGCAGCCCGCCCGGACCAGTTCCTTCTGCAGTTGGAAGCCATCCATCTCCGGCATGGCCACATCAATAATGAGGCATGAATCGGCGCCGGGAATGCCCGCCTGCATCGGCTGTGCCGAAAGCACCGCGGGCAGGCCGGCGGCGAGGAACTCACGCGCCGAGGCAAAGACCCGCGCGTCGTAACCGTAGGCTTCCATCAATCTCTTGAATCCGATAAGGATCGAGGGATCGTCATCAATGATGCACACAACCTGCTTCGCATCCGCCATGCTGCACCTTCAAGTTGATAATATGGCTTAGTTTTAAATAACTATCAGAATGACGAAAGCTGGGATATTGGACCTTGGTCGTATATGAGATTGCGGAGCGCCTCGCGAAACCCTCCATAGTTGTGCCGCAGGCGAACGAAGGAGGGCGGATTTGGGATTGGGGATTGCCTGCCCTGAGCGAAGTCGAAGGGGGAATGCGGATTGCGGAATGGGGAACGGGGAGCGAGGAGTGCGCCCCGCGGCCAGTTCGGGATCTACGCAGCGCTCCGCGGAATGCGGAATTCGGCGCTAAATCATTGTCGTAATCGTTATCACTTTCCCGCCCACCATTTGTAATTGCCTTGACTTTCTCGCATTTATGGCGTCTTATTGCCATGACTTTTTATATTACCAGTGATTTTTTGGGGTGTTTTATGAAGAGAACCATCGAACGGGCATTATTGAGGTGGAAGCAGGATACTGAGCGGAAAGCGCTTCTGGTAAGGGGGGCGCGTCAGGTCGGCAAGACCTACTCAATCCGCGTAATGGGAAAGACGTTTAAACACTTTGTCGAGGTCAACTTGGAGGAACATCCGGATATTCATGTATTTTTTCGGGATTCCCTCAATCCATTTCGCCTCTGCGAGAAATTGGCCGCCTATTTTTCCACGCCCATCGTCGCCGGCGAAACGCTGCTATTCTTTGACGAAATCCAAGCCTGCCCGGAAGCGCTGAGTTCGCTCCGTTTCTTTCACGAGAAGATGCCGGACCTGCATATTGTGGGGGCGGGTTCTTTGCTGGAACTCGCCTTGTCCGAGCTCCCGTCCCTGGGGGTGGGGAGGATCACGTCATTGTTCATGTACCCGTTCACGTTCGAGGAGTATCTGTGGGCAAGGGGTGAGACCGCGCTGAACGATCTCATCGAAAAGGCTGATGCGAAACATCCATTGGATGCGCCCTTCCATAGCCGCCTGGTAGATCATGTAAGAATCTATCAACTCGTGGGCGGCATGCCGGCGGCAGTGAAATGCTATTCGGAAAAAAGAGATTTATCGGCCAGCCTTAAAATCCTGGATGACTTGATCACTACGCTGCAGGATGATTTTGCAAAATACAAGAAGCGCTCTCCGATCGGACGTCTTGGCGAAGTGTTTCGCGCGGTCGTTCTCCAGTCGGGCGGCAAGTTCAAATATACGAGGGTCAACTGCGCATCATCGTCACAAGCGCTCAAGGATGCCCTCCAGTTGCTGGTTAAGGCTGGACTCGCCCATCGGGTTGTCCACACCCATGCCCGCGGCATCCCGCTGGGCGCGCAGGTTGACGAGAAAAAGTTCAAGGTGATTCTGTTCGACATCGGTATCCACCAGCGCCTTCTCGGTCTCGATGTGCCCAGTTACCTGACGGCGACTGATTTGGAACTTGTCCATAAAGGCAGCCTCGCGGAAGTGTTTACGGGATTGGAGCTGATCGGGAATCATCCCGCCCACATGCGGCCCGCGCTCTACTACTGGCACAGGGAAACAAGGGGCAGCAACGCCGAGATTGACTACGTTATCCAGCAGGGCGCGACTATCATGCCGGTGGAGGTCAAGGCCGGCACCAAGGGGCAGATGCAAAGCATGTCCCTGTTCATGGACGAACGCGGCCTGAAGAAAGGCATACGGGTTTCGCTGGAGAACTTCGGGGAGTACGACCGGGTGCAGACCGTGCCGTTGTATGCCATCCGCCACCTGCTGCGAACGGGAAGGAACCTGATGGCCGGATAAATGGCGGCCAACGAAGTGATATTGCCTCTTTGCGTTCCTTCGCGCTCCTGATGTTTAATCATTTCAAAACACAAGGTAAATCAACCTTCAAGCCACTCTGGGGCTGGGGGTTCAATCCATCCGCCCGCACATACGCACCAGCTCGGCCACGGATGTCACGCCCATCTTCTGCATCACCCGGCCGCGATGGACTTTGACCGTCTTTTCGGTGATTCCAAGTTCCGCGCCGATCTGCTTGTTCAGCAGGCCCGTCACGACCAATTTCATCACCTCGCGCTCGCGCGGGGTTAATTTCTCAACCCGGCCCCTGATTGCCGCGGCCGCCGCCTGCCGCTTGCGCGCTTCCTTGCCCTGGCGCAAGGCAATGGTGATTACTGCCAGCAGTTCGTGGCTGTCAAATGGCTTGGCCAGGAAATCCACCGCCCCGTTTTTCATGGCGCGCACGCTCATGGGAATATCGCCGTACCCGGTGATGAAGATAATGGGCAGGCTGCCTTTGCCCCCGCACAGCGCTGCCTGCAAGTCCATTCCGCTCTGCCCGGGTAAGCGCACATCCAGAACCAGGCAGCCGCCCTCCGCGGGCGCATAGCGCTTCAGAAAATCTTCCGCCGCCGCGAACGCCGCGACCCGCAAACCGGCGGACTGGATCAAGCGCGACAACACGTTGCGCACGGAGGGGTCGTCATCAACGACGTAGACGGTAGGAGGGGATTGTGGATTGTGGATTGCCGAATGCGGATTGGGGATTGCGGATTCAGGATTCATGTCCGTTTCCGATCTGTTCTGATGGATGCCACGTCAATAGCCAGGATTTAGTTTGCTTCGCCATAGAAACGAAAAAAGGCGCGGACATCCAAGCCTGTGCCTCACCTGAGGGACCGCGAAGCCCCACCAAAGAAACACAAAACAAGGAGCCGCGCCCCATAGAGGACGCGTATCCGCAATGTTGTTTCCTTGGTCAAAAATTCGCGGTTT
The DNA here is from genome assembly GCA_016188985.1 of Lentisphaerota bacterium. Taxonomy (GTDB): domain Bacteria; phylum Verrucomicrobiota; class Kiritimatiellia; order JAAZAB01; family JAAZAB01; genus VSJD01. The sequence goes on from JACPGM010000042.1 coordinate 4,350, forward strand.
TCAGGTGAAACAGCTCTACGTGAGCGCGATATTATATTATTAAGGCTATCTCCTTGACTGGAGTTACCACAAAATGTAGCGCCTACTGCTTGCTGTCATCCCGAGCTTGTCGAGGGATCTCATGCGCATTAACAACCCTTGAGATTCCTCGACTCCGCTTCGCTCTGCTCGGAATGACAGCGGCCGTGCACCACAACATATGGAGTGTAGTCCAGTCAAGGAGATACCCCTGTTTATATTATTCTTATCCTCCTCGCGCAAAATAGGGCATTAACATCGGCGCATGCCCCGCCAATGGCCACCCCTGCAAGAAACAAGTGTTATCATAATCAACCTCTACCGCCTGTCAAGTTTTTTTTGATTTTTTTTGTAATCTCTCGGTCTTGTAGGGGGCAAGAGGTAGGGCGCGTTCGCCCTGCCTTCGTAGCCAGTAGGCTTTGCTACGGCGGAGTAGGCCCGAGAGCGCCGTTAATATACAGGTCAGCTCCGCGGCCCGCTAAACATATGCATTAATACTGGCTCAGCGGAGGCTGAAGCTCGAGGACAAGCGTATTAGGGTCGCTGGGAATGGTTGTGGGGACCGTAGCCAGGCCAAGCGGTCGGAACTTTTGTTCGAGATCATGAGGATCTACGACGGCAAAAACCTTCCCGGATGCTTCCTGCAAGAGCTTCTCTAACTGCGCTTTGTCCTGGATCTCTTTGGCGCGCTCGGGTTCCAACTGCCTGCCGTAAAGCAGCTCGTCCGCGACCTGAAACGCTATATATTCCCCCTGCGTGTAAAAGCCAAGCGCCGGCCGATAATCCCAGAACACCACCACTTGATCTTCGGATTTCAATTTGGTCGCCAATTCTTTGTACACTTGCGCTGAATTATGGTGCAGGAGCGCATTGAAGTCCTTGCCGGCCAGGGGCGATAGCATCAAGGCCGCAGTCAGCATAATCCCGGCATTCAAGCTCAAGAGACCGCCAAATGAGCGCTGGCCGCGCCTGGCCAGTAACACAACCGACATGACCGTAATGGGTATCAAAGCAAAGACGCTCCGACCGCTGATCGGATAGATTGTCAGCGGCCTGATCCGGAAATAACTGAACAGCCAAATCCCGGCGATTACCAGGGCACTCAGAAACAAGCCGGCTGCCCCGATGTTCCAGAGTATGCGGTCGCTGCGGCTGTCCTGGGGGTCGCTCAGACCCCAGCGGCCGAGCAGGAGTCCCAGCGCGGGAATGGCCGGCAGAATGTAGGACATAAGTTTACCGCTGCTGGACGAGAAGAACAGGACCACAACCACGACCCATACCAGCAGGAATCGGGACAAAGTATCCTGACGCCATCCCCGTTGGGCAATCAGACGCCATGCGGCGCGCACAAGAAAAAGAGTCCAGGGCAGCAGCAAGAGGGGGATGACCTCGGCGAAAAACACGAATGGCTCCTTGTGAATCTGGGTTGGGCGCGTGCCGTTGAAACGCGAAAAATGTTCGGTAGCGAAATAATGGAAAAAGCCCGGGTTATGCTTTTCCAAGAGAAGCATAATCGGGGTCAGTAGCCCGATGCCCAGCAGAATTGCCCAAGGCACGGCAAGAGAGCGCAGGACCGCCAAGCGCCGTTCCCAGAGGAGCCAGAGAAAAATAATGACCAGCGGCAGGACGATGGCGACCGCGCCTTTGGTCAGAAATCCCATGGCCACGGCGATAGCTGCGACCGAAAACAGCAGGAAACGCTTCTGCGCATATACGCCGGGTTGGCAGCCCCGGAAAAGCGCAATACAAACCAAGGCAAACCACAGGGCCAGGAAAGGATCGGTCATCAGCAGCGCCATGCTGGCGAGAAAACCGACCATGGATAGCATGGTCAGGGTGGCGATGTTGGCGGCGTTTTTTTCCCACTGGCGGCGGGCCAGGAACCAGCAAAGACCGGTCAGCAATACGCCGTTGATCAGGAGCGGCGCCCGCGCGGCCCAGTCGCGCAAGCCGAACGCGTGAAAGGCGGTTGCAACCAGCCAGTAGGTCAGCGGCGGTTTTTCATAATAACGATGCATTAACAGGCGCATTTCCAACCAATTGCCGCTGTTAATCATGTCCTCAGCGATTTCCGCATAGCGGCCTTCATCAGGTTCGGCAAGACCGCGGTAAAACAGGACGACCAGAAATGCGCTGATTATCAGCAGCAGGGATAGACCGATCAGGTTTCTGGGCGGGTTGCTCATGAAAGACTGCCTTTTACGCTAAAATAAAGAGTGTATGATTTCGCCGGAAGTGGGTAATACCCGCTTATGTGATAAAATGGGTAATGCGGACGTGAATGAGAGGGCTTGCTTTTTACCGTACACTGGGCCGCTGAGCCTGGCTTGCCCGCCGTAGCCCCGAGCGTAGTCGAGGAGGCGAAGGCGGGTCAATGGAATGAGAGAATCGTGCCGGCCGGCGGTAAGATTCTGGCATGATAAATCCGCCAGGCACCAGAATAGCCGCCATACCACGTGTAGTAAGTGTACCCAACCTTAATTACAGTTTGGTAGCCGACATAAGTGACATCGCCGCCGGTGGCGCCGAGCGGAATGCGGCCACCGGTCGAGGTCGTGTCCGAGTTGGCCGGAATATCGTTAGTATATTTGGTCCAGGTCAAGCCATCGGGCGAGGTCGCGTAATAAATACGAACGTAGGTGCCATCATTTCCGGAGTACCACATTTTGTAAGTGCTCCCATCCTTAATCACGCGTGGGCCGTAAGCATGAGCGTCATCGCCTTTGCCGGCGGTGCCGAGGGGAATGCGGCCATCGGTCGAAGTCGTGTCCGAGTTGGCCGGGATATCGTTAGTATATTTGGTCCAGGTCAAGCCGTCGGGCGAGGTCGCGTAATAAATCCGATAGTTAGTCCCACCTCCGGAGTACCACATTTTGTAAGTGTCCCCATCCTTAATCACGGCTGGCGCGAAAGCATAACGGGCATCGCCTTTGCCGGTGGTGCCGAGGGGAATACGGCCGCCGGTCGAAGTCGTGTCCGAGTTGGCCGGGATATCGTTAGTATATTTGGTCCAGGTCAAGCCGTCGGGCGAGGTCGCGTGATAAATACGATCAGTAGCCCCATCACTTCCTCTGTACCACATTTTGTAAGTGCTCCCCTCTTTTATCACGGTTGGGTGGGAAGCATGATAGTCATCACCTTTGCCGTTGCTGCCGAGGGGAATGCGGCCGCCGGTCGAAGTCGTGTCCGAGTTGGCCGGGATATCGTTAGTATATTTGGTCCAGGTCAAGCCGTCGGGCGAGGTCGCGTGATAAATACGGAAGTAGGTGCCATCATTTCCGGAGTACCACATTTTGTAAGTGCTCCCATCCTTAATCACGGCTGGGGCGAAAACATAACCGGCATCGCCTTTGCCGGCGGTGCCGAGCGGAATGCGGCCGTCGGTCGAAGTCGTGTTTGTAGGACTCGGGATGGTGTTATTATGTTTGGTCCAGACCGTGCCTTCGGGTTCTGCCGCGGCCGCATTGAGGAGCATCCAAAAGCCGGCGGAGGCCGCGCAGGCGACCAGGCTTCGCCGGAGCATGGAACGGGTATTACTTTGGGTCAGCTTTATGGCAACATCCTGCTTTTGCTTTTGGCATCTTTATATCATTCATTACCCATGGTGGTCAAGCGCGTCTAAAGCCCACACCTCCTGGACTTTTTTCTTGTGTTAAGAAAAGGCCTTCAACTACAGTGGCGCAAAAAGGATTAGCCTAATGCGGTCCTTGGCCGCAACCAAAGACGGCTCGGCGGGCCGCCTCGCCCTACCGGTAGGGCGAAGCCTCAGGCTGAGCCGAAACGTTCTCCATAAAAAATTTGTCATGCTTTAACGGAACGATCTAAAACGTGAACGGCACTTCGACCACCACTACGCTCCCATTCTGGCTCATCATCCTGTGTCTCTTGATCACGCTGGTGGGGGTCGCCGATCATGACTTATGGACGCCGGATGAGCCGCGCGAGGCGGCCATCATGCTGAGTATGAGCCGCACCGGCAATTTGCTGATCCCCGACCTGGCCGGCGAGCCCTTCGTTGAAAAACCGCCCTTGTATTACATCGTCGGCGCGGGCGCATTGCGCCTGCTTGGGTCCCTCCTGGGGCCGACCGCCGCCTTGCGCTTGACCTCGGCCCTGTGGGGCTTGCTCACGCTGGCCGCGACCTGGTTATTGGCGCGGCGTCTGCTGGGACGCGCGCAGGCTGCATTGGCCGTGGTGCTGCTGGCTACTTTGCCGGGATTTATTCACGTTAGCCATTGGCTGCTGGTTGATAATGCCCTTCTCTTTTTTGTTACGGGGGCCTTGTGGTGCCTGGCCGAAGCCTATCTTGGGTTGCGGCTCTGGTTTCTGCCTTGGGCCGCGGTCTTTGCCGGAGCGGCCTTTCTTTCAAAAGGGTTCATTGGCCCGCTTATTATCTTGCCGGGCTGCTTAGCCTTGATGTTTTCCTGGGCTCGACAAGAAGCTCTGCCCCGTTTGGTCAAGCCGGCCAGTCCGCGCCTCGGCGTAGCCTCTCGCCGTCGCGCAGCGCTATGGCGGAGCACGGCCAGCGGAGCCTGGGTCGGCTGGCACGGCTTGGCTTTGCTCATCTTTCTCGTCCTGATGCTGAGTTGGCTGCTGGCCTTGCGGCAAGTCGGCGGGCCCGTTTTGTGGCACGAATGGTTCTGGACCAATCACATGGGGCGCTTTCTCGGCCAGGCGCGCCAGTTGGGCCATCAGCAAGCTCCGTGGTATTACTTAAAGATTATTCCGGTCTATCTGCTGCCCTGGCTCGCAGTTATTGTCTTAAGCGTTAAAAACCTGCTGGTCTCGTTGGGCCGTCGGCAAATGACACCAGCGGACCGCGTGCTGGTGGCCTGGGCCTTGGGCGGGTTGCTGCTGCTTTCTTTGTCAGCCACCAAGCGGGAAATTTACATAGCCGTTTTATTGCCGGCCTTTGCCATGATAGGCGCCGAAGTTCTTAAGGCGCCGCTTGGTCGGCTGCTGCATAATGTCCTTTGGATCTGGGTTGGCTGTATGCTGGGCGGGTTGCTGGTTTTAACTATATCGCCTTTACTGGGCTCGCAGATTCAGCAACTGACGGGCGGGTGGGGATGGCGCCAGGCTGGGGCGGCGCTTACCGCGCTGCTTGTTGGCACTGTCTTCTTCTTAACCCGCGGAACGTTTCTACAGCGGGTGCTGGCGGCTACAGCCTGCTTTTATATTGGCGGCATGGCCAACCTGTTTCCCATGTTAGACCGCGGAAAAAGTTATGGCGGCGCGTTCCGCGAGATGGCGGAGTCTATCGCCGCAGTGCCCTCCGCCCGCTTAGTCGGCTGGCAGCTTGATGAGACTACCCGCGCCGGTTTTTATTACTATTGCGACTTGGTGTTTCCGTCGCTTTCCGATATAAACGCGCTCAATTCCGTTCTGGCGCGGCGGCACGAAGAGTTTAACGGCGTGCTGACGCTTGAGCGCAATTTCCCGCCAAAGGCGGACGCGCCTATGGAGGGCCCGCCGGAGTCGGCGGCGCTGCCGCCCTGGCGAGTGCGGCAGGAAGTCCGCATGGGTCCGCGCCGGGTTGTGCGGTGGATCGAAGGAGCCGGCGTGGCGAAGCCGCCGGATTGAGTTGTAGCCGCGCCGGTGAGGGCGTGGACCCGGTAGCCGCGCCGGCCCGCCTGCAACGCTGTGCGTAGCACTGCGGGCAGGTAACGGCGTGGATTCTTCTGGCGGCCACGGGCTCACGCCCGCGGCTACTGGATTCCCGATGGAGTTTCCGCCACGGGTGGATCTGCCTCCGCCGCAGGCGGATCTGCCTGTGGCATGATGTGGCATGATACCCCGTGCTTTGACACGGGGCGGGAATGACAGAATGGACGGACGTTGTTTGTCATTCCCGATCCAATGCTACTCTGCGAAGTAAGCCTTCGCTACGAAGCACGAGTCGGGAATCCAGGATTTTTGTTGCCGCCTTTGGCAGCTTAATTGATCAGAACAGCCAATCGAGCATTATGCGCAAAAACTTTCTGCCGTTTTCGCGGCCCAGCATCACGGAAGGCGATATCCAGGCCGTGGGCGATGTATTGCGTTCGGGCTGGATCACTACCGGCGCCGAGGCCGCTAAATTTGAGGAGGAATTTGCCGCCTACGTTGGCGCGCGCGGCGCCGTGGCCTTGGCCTCGGCTACCGGCGGGTTGCATGTAACCCTCAAAGCCCTGGGCATCGGCCCGGGCGATGAGGTCGTTACGCCTTCAATGACCTGGGTTTCCACGGTCAATCTTATCGTGCTTGCCGGCGCGCGGCCGGTTTTTGCCGATATTGACCGCGATACGCTTATGGCGGGGCCAGACCAGCTTGCGGCCGTGCTGACTCCCCAAACCAGGCTGATTGTGCCCGTGCATTTTGCGGGGGCCAGCGCGGATCTCGATCCTATCCGCCGCCTGGCGGCTGAGCGGCGCATTGCGATAGTGGAAGATGCCGCCCATGCCGCGGGCACGGAATACCGCGGCCGGCGCATTGGCTCAGCGGGCACGGCTATTTTTTCATTTCATCCCATCAAGAACATCACAACCGGCGAAGGCGGGATGATCTGTTCCGAGAACGCGGAATTGCTTGATTCCGTCCGGCAGTTGAAGTTTCACGGCTTAGGTGTGGACGCTTTCGACCGCCGGATGCAAGGTCGCGCGCCTCAGGCCGAAGTGATTGAGCCGGGCTATAAATACAATCTGACCGATATGGCCGCGGCGCTCGGCCGGCGGCAGTTAGCGCGGCTGGATGAGTTCAACGCAAGGCGGACGGAACTTGCCCGCTATTATCGGCAACGCCTGGCCGAGGCGGACGAAATCCTGCCGCTAAAAGACCCGGCCTATGCGCAGCGCTCCTGCTGGCATCTTTTCATTGTGCGGCTGGATATTGACCGCGCCGGGTTAAGCCGCGATGAGTTCATGGCGGAACTGAAAAACAGGAATATCGGCGCCGGTTTGCATTTTCGCGCCGTGCACTTGCAGAAATATTACCGGGAAAAACTGGGCTTGACCCGCGGAATGTTGCCCCAGACCGAATGGAATTCCGACCGCATCTGCTCCCTGCCGCTTTTCCCGGACATGCATCCGGAGGACGTGGACGACGTGGTCGCGGCCATTAAAGATGTGTTGAAAAAGAAATAAGTTGCCACAAGGATGCACAAGATTCACAATCAAAGAAATTGGTGACTGCTCAGACATCAAGAAATGAAACTACGAAACACGCGAAAGGCGCGAAAATAGGAGTGGAAATTATATTCAAGTTTCGCGTATTTTCCGCCAGAGGCGGATCTGCCTCAGGCATGACGTGCATTTCGTAGTTCCCGCCAGAGGCGGGTCTGCCTAAGGCATGATCCACCTGAGGCGGACTCGTGCTTCGTAGCGAAGGTTTACTTCGCAGAGTAGCATCCGCCACGGGCGGAAATTGTTTTCTTAGCTGAGTAGTTACGCTAATTGATCTGAAACCTGCGCCGAGGCAACCTGGGAATTATTACCCCCATGAGTGCATCTGATTCCGTTTCGATTGTAATTCCCGTCTTCAATGAGGAAGCCAACCTGCCGGAGCTGATCCGGCGGACCCAGGCCGTCTGCCGGAATTTGGCGCGGAGCTGCGAGATTATCCTGGTGGATGACGGCAGCCGCGACGCTTCCCGCGATCTCATCAACCGCTCCGTGGCGGCCAATCCCGGCGAGATTGTCGGCGTTTTTCTGAACCGCAATTATGGCCAACACGCCGCCGTCATGGCCGGCTTCGCCCAGGCCAGGGGCGAGATCGTCGTAACACTCGACGCCGATCTGCAGAATCCGCCGGAGGAAATTGCGCCCCTGGTGAAAAAAATGGATGAGGGCATGGACGTGGTCGGTTCCATCCGTGTGCCGCGGCGCGACAGTCTCTTCCGCCGGTTTTCCTCATTCCTGGTGAACAAAATGACCGCCCAGGTGACCGGCGTGGTCATGCATGATTATGGCTGTATGCTGCGCTCCTATCGCCGGGGGGTGGTCCAGGCCATGCTGCAGTGTCATGAGCGCAGCACCTTTATTCCGGTGCTGGCCAACAGCTTTGCGCGCCGCACGGCTGAAATCGAGGTTCGGCACGAACAACGCCGCGAGGGAGCGTCCAAATACAGTTTGTGGAAACTGATCAATCTGCAGTTCGATCTCCTGACCAGCATTACCACCTTGCCCCTGCGGCTTCTGAGCATTGCCGGCGTTCTGATCAGTTTGCTGGGCGTGGGCTTGGGTGCGCTGATCCTGATCCTGCGCTTCATCTGGGGGCCGGAGTGGGCGGCCATGGGAGTTTTTACCCTCTTTGCTATTTTATTTATTTTCGTCGGCGGCCAGTTCGTGGCTATGGGCGTAATGGGCGAGTATATCGGCCGTACCTATACCGACGTGCGCGGCCGGCCCCGTTACTTTGTCGAGCAGATCGTGGGCCAAAGCCGCTTGAAAGCGCCATGAGCAAACAATTAATCATCGCCGAAAAACCGTCGGTGGCCGCCGATATTGCCCGGGCCCTGGGCGGCTTCCGCAGGAATAAGTTTTACTTTGAAAGCGAAACGTATCTCTTGTCTTCGGCCGTCGGCCATCTCCTGGAACTGGCCGTGCCGGAAGGGCAGGAAGTCAAACGCGGCCGCTGGAATATCGCCAACCTGCCGGTAATTCCCACGCACTTTGATCTGCGGCCGATCAAAAAAACTGAGCCCCAACTCAAACTGCTGCAGCGGCTGATCAAGCGCTCGGAGGTTGCCGCGCTGATAAACGCCTGCGACGCCGGCCGCGAGGGCGAGCTGATCTTTCGCTATCTTGCGCAGTATGCCGGCAGCGCCAAACCCATTCGCCGGCTGTGGCTGCAATCCATGACGCCGGGGGCCATCCGCGAAGCCTTTGATGCCTTGCGCAGCGACGATGAGCTCAAGCCCCTGGCCGATGCCGCCATTTGCCGCTCCGAAGCCGATTGGCTGGTGGGCATCAACGGCACGCGCGCCATGACGGCCTTTAACTCCAAGCTGGGCGGCTTCCAGCTTACCACCGTCGGCCGCGTGCAGACCCCCACGCTGATGATCGTAGTCGAGCGCGAGGAAAAAATTAAAAAGTTCGTGCCCTGCGATTATTGGGAACTGCACGCCACCTTTCAGGCCGCCTCGGGCGAATACCCCGGCCGCTGGTTCGACGAAACCTTCGTTAAAGGCGAAGCCAAAGACAAGGATCCGGATGCCAAGCCGGAACGCTTGTGGGACCACGCCCGCGCCGAAGCCATCCGGCAAAAATGCCTGGGCAAAAGCGGCGTGGTCAGCGAGGAAACCAAGCCGGTCACGCAACTCTCGCCCCTGCTCTTTGACCTGACCAGCCTGCAGCGGGAAGCCAATGGCCGGTTCGGGTTTTCCGCCCGACGCGCGCTGCAACTCGCCCAGGCGTTATACGAACGCCATAAGGTCCTGACCTATCCCCGCACGGACGCCCGCGCTCTGCCGGAAGATTACCTGGGCACTGTTAAGAAAACTATTGCCGCCTTGGCTGAAAGCGGGTTCGGCGAATCAGCCGAGCGCATTTTGCGGCAGGATTGGGTCCAACCCAGTAAGCGCATTTTCAATAACGCCAAAATCTCCGACCACTTTGCCATTATTCCGACCACGCAAAGGCCAAAGGCTTTGAATGAAGAAGAGCGCAAGATTTATGACCTGGTGGCCCGGCGTTTCCTGGCGGTGTTTTACCCGGCCGCCGAGTTCCTGATGACGACCCGCATTACGCGCGTTGAAGAGTCCACCATAGGCGGATCCGCCTCCGGCGGAGAGAGCTTCAAGACCGAAGGCAAGGTCCTCGTGAAGCCTGGTTGGCTGGCGGTCTACGGCAAGGAAGCCCCGACGGATGAGACGCCTGCGTTGGCGGCGGTGGCGCCCGGCGAAATAGTGCAATGCCTCGCCATCGAGTGCGTCAGCCTGCAAACCAAGCCGCCGCCGCGCTACACGGAAGCCACCTTACTGAGCGCCATGGAAGGCGCCGGCAAACTGGTCGAAGACGATGAACTGCGCGAAGCCATGCGCGCTAAAGGCCTGGGCACGCCCGCCACCCGCGCGGCCATCATCGAGGGTCTGCTCTATGAGAAATACCTTGTCCGCCGGGGCCGGGAGCTGCAAGCCACGGCCAAGGCGTTTTCGCTCGCCGCGCTCCTGCGGGGCCTCCAGATTCCCGAGCTCTGTTCGCCGGAACTCACCGGCGACTGGGAATTCAAGCTCAAGCAGATGGAACACAGGGAATTGCCGCGTCAGGAGTTCATGCGGGAAATAGCAGTCATGACCCGCCGGATCGTGGATCAGACCAGAAAGTTCGAGCACGATACCATCCCGGGCGACTTTGGCGTCCTGCAAGCCCGGTGTCCCAAGTGCGGTGGCGCCATCCACGAGAATTACCGGCGCTTCCAGTGCCAGCAGTGCGATTTCTTTCTCTGGAAGACGCTGGCCGGGCGGCAATTTGAGCTCAGTGAAATGGAAGAACTCCTTGCCCGGAAATCGGTCGGACCGCTGGACAATTTCCACAGCCGTAAGGGCAAAGTATTTGCCGCCGTGGTCAAATTGAGCCCCGAATATAAAATAGAGCTCGATTTCGGTCAGGCGCCTGAAGGCACGGCGGTTGACTTTAGCGGCAAAGAGCCGCTCGGCAAATGTCCAAAATGCGGCAGCGGCGTATTTGAAAACGGCGCCTGGTATGTCTGCGAGCATGCCGTAGGCCCCGAGCGCGCCTGCGCCTTCCGCTGCGGGGCCGTTATCCTGAAACAGGTCCTCGACAAAACGCAGATGGCCAAACTGCTGGCCACCGGCAAAACCGATCTATTGCCCCGCTTCATTTCCCGCAAGGGCCGGCCGTTCCGCGCTTATCTCGTTGTGCGCGATGGCCAGGTGGGTTTCGAGTTCGTCGCTTCCAGCAGAAAGCCGGCGAAGCCGTCTCCCGTGGAAAAAACGGATTTAGCGCCAAAGCTGCAACCAAAAGAAAATCAACCACGGATGGACACTGATGAACACGGATAAAGAAAATGTTTTTGGCTAATTTTTGGGTTGACCGGCAAACTTCTGCAGCAGCCGAAGAGCGGTGCGGGTGAGCTTGGCGCCGGCGTGGGGTTCGAAGCGGCTCTGCTGAGCCAGGCAACATTCGTAACCCCCGCGCTTAAAGGCGTCCGCGCTCGGCAGGTAGCCGGCGGAACCGTTGGCTTGTTCCACGCTGAGAATGCGCTTGAGCGGCGATTCCCGGCGCAGTTGGCGTCCGAAACAGGCAAAAGGTTCGCCGGGAAAACCCGCGATGGCCAGCTCGCCTAATCGCAGGATCTGAATCTCCACGCTTTCACGAGGTTCGCGCGCTTCGCCGCGCCGCAATAATTCCCAGCGGCCGATGATTTCGCGGGCGAGCCAGTCATCAACCCGTTCACTGTCATGATGAAAGTGATAAGCATAGCCGTAGAGCGCGGCGCAAATGGGCCCGGGGCGTTCCCCGCGCAAGACTCGTTCCAGGTGTTGCCAGGCGTAAGCCGCCTGCGCCGCGCTGGGTATCCGCAGCCGCAGCGCCACATGTTTGGAAATCACGCCCACGCCCGCGTTCATGGGAATTTCCTCGGTCGCTCCGGCCGCCCGCAGGGCTTCCGCCGCCAGGGAGTTGCCGAACTGCGCGCAGGCCTCCGCGGGGGAATTGCCGGCGGCCGTCGGGCTTTGGTCGCCGGCAAAGCCGTTGAGGAACAAAAACTCCCCGCCCAGCCGCTCCTGCAGCCGGTCGCGGAGCACTCCGGGATAATCAGCCGAAAAACTGGGGACCGAATACATGGTGGTCGCATGACAGGGCGCGTGAACGAGTCCGCCGGCGAGAGAACCATCGGCCCGGCGAGCCAGGACCAGGCGCAATTCGCTCTCGTCCTCATCTTCCGCGCGGATGAAATCGGGATGCTGGCGGGGCCCGTGCGTGCCGACTTGCTCCCGGCCGTCGCTCTGGCGATAGACACTGCGGCGGTTGTGAATTAGGCCCGCAACCGTGCCGCGCGCCCAGTGCAGCGAAACAGCTTGCAGGTTGCCATGCAGTTGAGCGCCCAGTTGCGCGACTTGGCCGCAGAGTTTATCCAGGAGCGTGTAGCCAGTGTCGTTGGGTCGCCAGGGGGAAAGTCCGGGCGCATTATGGGTGTGCGTGGCCGAGACGAGAAAATTACGCGGAGAAACATTCAGCGCCTTTCCCAGGGCTTGGCGTAGATCTGTTGCTTCGCGCTGGCGGATGCGGGACTGGTCCAGAGCCAGCAGGCCAAGGAGTGTGTCATCATCGGCAAACAACGCCAGGCGCGCGGTCAAGGGCGAATGCACACCCTCGGCCAGAAGGGTATGGTGGCTTAAGCGCCCGAAAGGAATTCCGGGTTTGGGTGTATAATCCAGTGTGCCGAAAGCCGCGCGCAAAGTCATGCTCAGGTCTCCCTTTATGTCTAGAAATTTCAATCCGGGGTAGGGCGCGACCGCCGGGCGCGCCGGTTTCGAGGCGACCACGGCGGTTTCGGCAAAACCGCCCTACCTGTGAAGCAGTTGCCGCCTTTGGCGGCCTAATTTAAGTTGCCAGCCGCAAAAACGTTGCTGCCATATTCCGCGCTGAAAGTCAAACGCCATCAAGGCCAGCGGGGCCGGCGGGCCTGGCAAGTGGGACAAATATGGGTGGCGCGCTGGGAGACCACAATTCGCCGGATTTTCCCGCCACAGCGCAGGCAGGCTAACCCTGTCCGACGGAAAACTTTCAAGCCTTCCTGATTCCGCCCGCGCGCGCCTATGGGACGCCGGAAATTGGAACGGCCGCGCCCAAGAGTCGTGCCCATGTTTTTGATGCCGTGGCGCAGCGTCCGGCAAATGGCCTGATACAGGCGGCGTGCCTCGGCGGCACTGAGCGTATGAGCCGGGCGCTTGGGGTGCAAGCGCGAGAGCCAGAGCGCCTCGTCGGCATAAATATTGCCCAGCCCGGCCAGGAAAGTCTGATCCAGCAGCAGCGGCTTTAATTGGCGCCGCTTGCCGCGCAGTTTGGCGCTGAATGCCTTGCTGTTAAAATGTGGCGAAAGCGGTTCCGGGCCCAGGCGTCCCAGGATTACTTCAGGCTTGGCCGTCAAAAGCCAGCGCCCGAACTTGCGCGTATCGCGATAGCGCAATGCGCAGCCGTCATCTAAGCGCAAGAGAACATGCTCATGGGGTTGGCGCCGTGCGCGCGGGCTGATGCTTAACTGGCCGGTCATGCGCAGGTGGATGAGGAGCGTCCCGCCGCCGGAAAGCGTGAGCACGATGTATTTTCCCCGCCGGCTAAGGGTTTGAATGCGCCGGCCTTTGAGTTGCGCCGCAAAGGCGCCTGGCGATAGCGGCGCAATCATCGGTCGCCAGAACACCCGCGCGTTCCTGATGACTCGGCCAACCAGGCCCAGCGCGCGCAACTCGCGCACCACGGTTTCAACTTCAGGCAATTCCGGCATTTTCGACCCTCTTGGTTAAGGCGGGCTGTGCCTACCCAAGTTTCTAAGCCCCGCTGTGATTCGCAGCCGGGACAGAAATAAAAGCTGTTTCGGCTAAAACATACTCGTAAAATTATGGAAAGCCAGATGGATTTGTGTTAGGCTTACGCAAAAAGCTAAGACAAAGCAGTAATGACCATGAACACCGCGGAGACTATTGAAGCCATTCGCCGGCAGTGGGGCCGGAAGCTTTTTATCCCGGGGCACTACTACCAGCAGGATGAAGTGCTGGCCCATGCGGATGTGGCCGGCGATTCGCTGGAATTGTCGCGCCGCGCCGCCCAGGCGCAGGAGGCCGAGCGGATCGTGTTCTGCGGCGTGCATTTCATGGCGGAATCGGCCGCGATCATGAGCGGCGCGCACCAGCGGGTCTATATGCCCGTTATCCACGCGGGTTGTCCCATGGCCGATATGGCGCCGCTGCGCGAGGTCGAGCAGGTCTGGAAGGATCTTCAGGCGGCGGCGGAAAGTCTGCCGGAGAGCGAGCGCGCGAGGCAGCAGGGCTGGCTGCCGGTGGTTTATGTCAACAGTTCCGCGGCAGTTAAGGCTTTCTGCGGCGCGCATGGCGGCAGCACCTGTACGTCGAGCAACGCTCCTAAGGTAATTCAGTGGGCGTTCAATCAGGGCAAGCGGGTCTTGTTCATTCCCGATGAACACTTAGGTGTGAATACGGCCTATGATATGGGCCTTAAAGACGATGAAGTGGCGGTTTATGACCCGGGCAAGCCTTGGGGCGGGGTAGGGGTCGCGGGCATTGCCCGCGCGTGCCTGCTTGCTTGGAAAGGGTTTTGCGTCGTGCATACCTTTACGGCCGATGAAGTAATTGCCGCCCGCCGGAAATATCCCGGCGCGAAAATCATTGTGCATCCGGAAACGCCCGCTCCGGCTACCCGCTTGGCGGATGCCCACGGCTCCACCTCCCAGATTATCCGCTACGTCGAGGCCGCGCCGGATGGCGCCACCATCATTATCGGCACGGAATGGCACCTGGTGGACCGCCTGGCGCGCCAGCATCGCGCGCGGCTGACGATTGTTCCGCTTAGACAATCGGTCTGCCGGAATATGAAACTGACCACGGCCGCAAATCTGCTGGCACTGCTGCAGAAATGGCCGGAAGAAAATATCGTCAGCGTGCCCGAGCCGCTGCGCGCCGACGCCCGCAAGGCTCTGGCGCGCATGCTGGAACTGAAATAGATTTCTTTAAATCAGGCTCTTTAAGAATAAGGCAATTATTTCCCTGGCAGATTTGACTCATGGACACACTTAATAAAGTGTGTCCATGTTTGTAGCCGCGCCCGTAAGGGCGTGGACTCGTCTGGCAAGGCCGCCGAGCGAGATTCTTCCGGCGGCCACGGCGTCACCGCCGCGGCTACATGAATCATTTGGATCGCACTTTTTAATAAAGAACCGCATTTATTATGTCCGCTCTCTTTTCACTTCATGCGCCCTATCAGCCGGCGGGCGATCAGCCTCAGGCGATTGCCGAGCTCGGTCGGGGGTTGAGCGCCGGGCAGCGGTTCCAGACACTGGAAGGCGTAACCGGATCGGGCAAGACCTTCACGATTGCCAACGTGATCGAGCGCTGGGGCAAGCCCACTCTGATCGTCTCCCACAACAAGACTCTGGCGGCGCAACTCTTCCAGGAATTGAAAACCTATTTCCCTGCCAATGCCGTCGAGTATTTTATCAGCTACTACGATTACTATCAGCCCGAAGCTTATATTCCGCAGACCGACACCTATATCGAGAAAGACGCCGCCATCAATGAAGATATCGAGCGCTTGCGGCTCTCGGCCACTAATGCGCTCATGAACCGCGCCGACGTGATCATTGTGGCTTCGGTCTCCTGCATTTACGGCTTAGGCTCGCCCGAAGATTATCGCGCGATGGTAGTGACGCTGCAAAGGGGCCAGCGCCTGGAGCGCGAAGATTTGATGCGCCGGCTGGTGGATATCCAATACACCCGCAACGATTATGACCCGCAGCCGGGCACCTTCCGCGTGCGCGGCGATACCCTCGATATCTTTCCCTCGTATTCCAAAGATGGCGTGCGCGCGCAGTTTGACGGTGATGAGCTGGAAAGTCTGGAGCAGCTTGATACCCTCACCGGCGCCACCCAGGGCGAACTCATGGCGCAGACCATTTCGCCGGCCAAACATTTCGTGACCAGCGCCGACAGGATCGCCGGCGCCGAGGAGCTCATCCGCGCCGAGCTGCAAGAGCGCGTAGCCTGGTTCGAGGCCCAGGGGAAACTCCTCGAGGCCCAGCGCCTGCAACAGCGCACGCTCTACGATCTCGAAATGCTCAAGGAAATGGGCTATTGCGCCGGAATCGAAAATTATTCCCGGCATTTGAGCGGCCGGCGCGCCGGCGAGCCGCCGGCGACCCTGCTGGATTATTTTCCCGGCGAGTTCCTGACCGTCCTGGATGAATCCCACGTCACCTTGCCGCAACTGCGGGGTATGTTCAATGGCGACCAGGCCCGCAAGAACGTCCTCATCGAACACGGCTTCCGTCTGCCCTCGGCGCGGGATAACCGGCCGCTCAATTTTGAGGAGTTTCTTGCCCGCGCCGGGCCGATAATCTGCATGACCGCCACGCCGGGTCCTTATGAGCGCGCCTGTTCCCCCGCGACCGTGCCGCAGATTATCCGGCCCACCGGTTTGCTCGACCCGGAAGTCGCGGTGCGGCCGCTGCCCGGCCAGATTGACGACCTGATCGAGGAAGTCCGCGCGCGCTCCAAGCGCCGCGAGCGGGTGCTGGTAACGACCTTGAGCAAGAAGACCGCCGAGGATCTGAGCGACTATCTGCGCGAGACCGGCTTGCGCGTAACCTATCTGCATTCGGATATTGACGCTCTTGAGCGGGTAGAGGTTTTGCGCAGTCTGCGCAAGGGCGAGGTGGATTGCCTGGTGGGCGTCAATCTCCTGCGCGAAGGGCTGGACCTGCCGGAAGTGTCGCTGGTGGCGATTCTGGACGCGGATAAGGAAGGTTTTTTGCGCTCGGAAACGTCGCTGATTCAGACCGCCGGCCGCGCCGCCCGGCATAAGGCCGGGCGAGTGATTCTGTATGCCGATACCATGACTGACTCCATGCGCAGCGCCTTGTCCATTATGAAGGAGCGCCGCGCGCGGCAGGCAGCTTACAACCGGCAACACGGCATTACGCCCAAAAGCATTCAAAAAAGCATCCGGGAAAGCCTGGTGCAGCGCGAGGACAGCAAATCAATTGCGCGCCGGGCCTTGCGCGCGGCGGACGAAGAGCTTGATATTCACGAGGCTATTCAGGAAATCAAACGCGAAATGCTGGAAGCGGCCGAGGCGCTGGAGTTTGAACGCGCCGCCGTCTTGCGCGACCAGTTGTTTGAGCTTGAACGCGCCCTTGCCCCCGCCGCTGCTGGCCGCGCCCCGGGTAAAAAAAATGTGCGCCAGGGCCCACTAATGAATGCTTGATTTTAACAGTGTTAATAAAAAGTGAATGTGGACGGGCGCTGATTGGAGAAGCGCAGGATGGTATAATCGGGATAAAGCCGGGCGACGATATCAAAGCCGTCGTTGTCAGCGGATAAAAACAGGTATTTGTCGGTCAGGCCCTCATTATGCTCCGCCGATTGGGCAAAGAGCGTTGTGATGGTCCAGGTCCCGGCCGACTGGATCGCCCGGCGGATCTGGCCGACCTCGGCCATTTCATAGCCTCCAACGTGCGACGATGCCAGGTCGGAAAAAATTATCTGGGCGCGTCCCAGCCGGTCAAACGCCAATTTAGGCTCAACGCCGGTAAAGTGGCCGCCATCGGAGCCGAAATAATTGTCGGCCGTGTCGGCCAGGATGGCGCTGCTCCAGGCGGCGGCACCGGTGCGCTCGGCGTAGAAAAGCTGGGAAAGCGCATCCGAGCCGGTCAAAACGTTGTAACGCAAACGGGTGGCTATAGCCGGCTGGCCATCGGCTTTTACCGCCACACTGGGTTCCGCGAAGCCGGCATCCCATGAATTATTGGCGCGGCTGGCAACCAATTCCAGGTTCCAGCCGGTCTCAGCGCTGAGATAATACAGATAGCCCGGCCAGGTGACGTTCTCGCCGAGGTGGTCCTGCATACTGATCACAAAATGGGCATTGCCGGCTGAATCCACCGCCAAGTCCTTGCCGGTAAAGTACAGCGTGCCCAGCGGGATCGTCAGCGTTTGGCCCTCCCAGTCGCCGCGCTGATTGGTGGCATAGAATAGCAGCAGATTCCCATCGCTTGTAGATGAGGATAGGAGATGAAACGCATCGCCGGGCCCCAGCCGGCCCAGGAAATCGCCGTTTAGCGAATTGGTTACCGGCAGAGCTTCATTGGTCCAGGAACCTCCCGCGCGATATACATGGGTCATGGCTTCATGGGGAAAAGCGAAGAACGTGTGGGCTGTGCCGCCGGAATCATAAAGCAGGGGAATGACACTATCCCCCAGCAACGGCGTCCAGACCTCGCCATCCAAGGGGACTGGTTCGTCAGCGAGGACACCGCCCACTCGGTCAACCGCTTCGTAATAAAGCGGCCCGTATTCAACTCGCGAGAGTTCTTCGCAGTAGAGGATGCCGACCGATTCATCCGGCGCTTTTGCCGCGTTAAACAGAATACGGTTCGATTGCAAAACATTGGTTTGCGAGATCGTGCCGGGTAAATCATTGCCGGCGGCATAGCGCACGCTCAAGGTGCGCGTGCTTAAGCCATAAACGCCAAAGTCGTTCAGGCCGTCATGGTCATAATCGCCCACCACCGGCAGGTAGTTCGTGCCCCCGAAACCGGACACAGCGGCCGAGGCATAAGCTGATCCGGAAAGTTTGACCAACCATTCTCCGTTCGCGGCCTGGTAAAGGGCCGGATCGGATGCGCCGTCGCCATCAAAGTCGCCGACTATCGGTTGTGACCCGGTCCCGCCGAAATCCTGCAAGGTCACTTCGCCATACTGGCTGCGTGACAAGCGCACTTGCCAGAAGCCGGCGCTTTCCGCGTAAAGGGCCGGGTCGGCCAGGCGGTCGCCATCAAAATCCGCGGCCAGTGGCGTTGCCTCGGCCGCGCCGAAGGCCATGGTAACTTCAGCGTAGCCGAAAGCCGAAGGCCGGGCGGTCCAGGTTTGAGCAGCCGGGTCGTAGACCACCGGATCGGCCTGCTGGTCACCATCGAAATCGCCGACCACCGGGATGGCGTTAGTGGTAAAATCCACCGTGACCGACGCATAAGCGCTTGCCGAAAGGAGAACGATCAACTCGCCCGTAGCCGTATCATAGATGGCCGGCGCCATCAAAATCGGCCTGAGGAATCGCCTGCTGCGCGCCAGCAGTTAAAGCCATGCTAACCAGGACCTGGAGCAAGATCAAAGCGCTCAGCGCAATTCCGTGAAAATGATTGCGCGGCTCTTTGTAATGCCCAAGTGCCATGAACGTGAGTCTATGGCACCACAGTCGGCCGGGGCAAGGTTAATTTCCGCCCGCCACTAAAAATCATATTGACATTGAGGGAAGATAAATATAAATTTCGTGTTAACAGTTAAATGCACAGCATCTAAAATGAACAAGCTTCATATCTTTGGCTTAATCCTGGTGCTTGGCTTAATCCTCAGCCGGCAAGGTCCCGCTCGGCGCCACCGCCGGAAGAGGCGACGATACTCACGCGCTAATCCCGTTCGTGCTCAAGGATGGTTCCACCTATAAGATGTGGTACACGGGACATGACACATATAGCATTTATTACGCCACCTCATCCAATGGTCTGGAATGGACCAAGTACGACAATGGCATTCCGGCCAATTCGGATGGCAGCTCCACCAACGGCAAAATCCCGCACGGCATAACGGGAGGCGATGTTAGTTACACCTGGTACCCGTCCGTAATCAAGGATGGTTCCACCAATAAGATGTGGTACTCCGGATTAGGTGGCGGGGTTTATAACATTTATTACGCCACCTCAACCAACGGCGGACTGACCTGGACCAAGTACGACAATGGCATCCCGGCCCTCTCAGATGGCAGCTCCACCAACGGCAAAATTCCGCGTGGCAACGCCGGCCGAGGCGACTCTACCTATGCCTTGTCGCCGTCCGTGCTCAAGGATGGCGCCACCTATAAGATGTGGTACGCGGGAAGCGGCGGGGGAACAACCATTTGCGTTTATTACGCCACTTCCTCCAACGGCCTGGAATGGACCAAGTATGACAACACCATCCCGGCCAACTCGGATGGCAGCTCCACCAACGGCAAGGTCCCACGCGGCACCAGCGGGCGCGGCGACGCCGACGGCGTGGGCGCCCCGTGTGTGATCAAGGATGGTGCCGCCTATAAGATGTGGTATACAGGAGTGGCTGGGGGAACCAATCGCATTTTTTATGCCACTTCACCGGATGGACTGATTTGGACAAAACTTGACAATACTATCCCGCCTGTTTCCGATACGACCAACAGCAATAGCCGCCTCGGCCTGGGCACCGCCGGAAAAGGCGACAGCAAACATGCAGCCCATCCGAAAGTTGTGATCGCCAACGAACGCTGGGGTTCGTATCAGATGTGGTACTCAGGATCTGATGGAACCAATTGGCGGGTTTATTATGCGGTCAGCCTGCCCCCCGCCGGAACCATCTTCACCTTCAGATAGGTAAGCGGGCAAATGGTAGACATCCGAGCCGTTCTGATGATCGCCGCCATACTATGGCGGCCTACAGGCAAAAGACCGACCTGTAGGTCCGCATAGTATGCGGGCTATGCCTGCAACCAAATTTTTTACAACTACGAAATGCGCGAATGGACGCGAAACAAATCGTAACGGGCTTATTTCGCGTTTTTTTGTTTCGTAGTTATGTTTCTTTTTTTATAGAAGCTGGAATTCTCGCGCCACGTCGTCAGACAAGTGGCCACTTGCTCCGATTTATCGGGGCGACGTGGAAAGCGGAAAAAAGATGCGCCCGCGCCGATAGACCGCGCGGGCTTCGTTGGTGCGGCCCTGCGCTTCCAGGGCTGCGCCGTAGTCCAGCACCTGCTTGGCCGCCAGCGGCCAGCGGGCTTTCCCGGCCATAACATCCATGACCGCCGGCCAGGCATAGTTCGGCGCGCTGACGCGCATCAGCTCGTGGACCAGTTGATAGTCCGGATACCGCAGATGCATTTCCCACACCAGCGGCCAGGCCAACTCGCCGGCCCCGACGCAGATCAAGGCGTAGATTTCGTAGACAATCTGGTCCGCCAGAACCTGCCGGCGCCAGAGGCTCTCGGACGGCAAGACGCTTAAACGCTGCGCCGTTTGACCGGCAAAGCGCGCAATTTCTCCAGTTCCAAAGGCATGGCGTTGCAGAAAGTCCTGGTTGGCCGGTGTCCTGCGCACAAAGACGGCAAAGAAAAAATCGAGATGCACAAGCTGCCAGCGCGGATCGGCCAGCAGCGCGCGGATAAAATGTTCCTTGACGCCGGCCAGCGATACCGCCACCGTCTGAATGCCGCGCCGCTCCAGCAAATCCTCCCAAGCCGCGCCCAAGGACAGGGCGCTCGTGTATTCCTGTTGCCAGAACTCCGCCGGAAACGCTTCGGGCCGGTTATCCACGTAGCCCGGTTGCGGGTAAAGGTTGTATTCCACCAGACTGCCGGAATTATAGTCGGAAAAAACCGGCCCCGGCAATCCTTCCGCCTGCAGGCGGCGCAAGGCCAGGTAGCGCTGCTCGTCGTCCAATCCAAACGGCGTGGGACCAATGGGCGAGGGAAAGATGCGGCAATAGGAGCCCTCAACAACGCCAAAAGCCAGGCTGAGATTAAGCATGACAACAACCGCGATACCTGTGCCGCGCAACCAGCCTGCCAGGAATGTATTCCCACACTTAATAAAGTGTGGGAATGCGCAAAGCGGCGGCAGCACGGTCAGGGCCAGCAGCGGCGCGCTGCGCAACATCCGCCAGGCGGCAATAAGCGCCGCCAGCAGGATCAAGTTGCCGGCCAGTTGGCCGGCTGTCAGGTCAGTGCGAATTTTACCACGGATAGCACGGATAAAATCAAATAGGTGGCCTTTGGTCTGGATATCAGTGTTATCCGCGTAACCCGCCTGCAGCGATATGCGCAGCATTTCGGGCAGGTCAGCGGTGAGTTTGCCATGGTTTGATTCATTATGACAGCGGCAGGCACGCCCAAAAACCAGCAAGGCCAGAAGGGAAAGCAACGGCATGGTCAACATCATGGGGTTAAGCACCGTTTGCCAGTAACTCAGCGGCGAGGCGTTTTCGGTGATGGCAATACCATAATTGCCGAAGATGCCCAGCGGATAGAGCACTCCGCGCCAGCCGTTGGGATTGAGCAGGTTTACCCCGACGAGCGCCAGGAGCAAAAAAGTTTCAGCACGGGGCCAAGCCCGATGGCAAAGCACGCCCTCGCTGATCCGTGTCCGGCAGAAAAAGCGCCACCAGCAGGCCAGCATGTAGGCGCCCAGCATGCCGAGGCCAAAGATAAAATAAATATGCGCGTTGGCCCAGAACCAGCCGTAAGCCAGAAGGACGCCGCAGCCCCAGCCGGGAATCTTCCGCTCTGGCGATAACTCCGCGCGGGCGATGAACCAGCCATAGAGCGCCACGCCCAAATAAGTGAAAAGTTCGGGGCGGATGTGCGCGCGATAACCCAGGGCAACGGCCGATAGCGTGGCGGCCAAGACGATCAGCGGCGAGGCGCGGCGCTGCTCGCCGGAGCGCAGCGCCAGGGCAAGCGCGGAGCACATCAGCAGCGCTTTAAGCGCAATCAATCCATTCAATCCGACGGCCCGATAGGCCCAATAAAAAACCACCTCGGAAAGCCAGTGATGATTGATGAACGGGAAGTCGGGATAGGTATAGGTCAGAAAATTTGTGGCGGGAACGTAACCGCGCTCAACAATAATTTTGCCCAGCAGCAGATGGCGCCCCAGATCCTCGGTAAAGCTGATCCCGGGTGTCAGGGCCAGCAGTAACATCAGCGCCAGCGGCAGGGCATAGAACAATTCGCACGCGAACTGCTGAATTCCTGTTTTCATGGCCGCGGGCCACCACCGCCTCGCCATTGCAGACTATGGTGGGTAAACCAACTTGTCATTCCCGCGAAGGCGGGAATCCAGGAGGAAAGTTTCTGGATTCCCATTTCCCGCCTTCGCGTAGCCCGCTTCGGCGGGCGAAGGAAGGTCACGGGAATGACCCATTCTTCCCATCGCTGGTCTTCCGATGTAACAACATGAGTTGTTCATATTCTTGGCGGATGTCTTGCGCCTCGGGCCGATAGCGCAGGGCGGCTTCATAATACTGGCGGGCCTGTTCCCATTCTTTACGCATAACGCTGATACGCGCCGCGCTATGGGCGGCGCGCGTGGCATATTCGTTGGCTAACCCCAGGACTTGGTTATAGGCCGCCAAGGCTTCCGCGTGCCAGCCGTAATTGTGATAAGCCGCGCCGAGATTGTAGAGGGCGCTGATGTCGTTCGGGCGCTCGGCGGCCAAGCGGGCAAAAGCCTGAACGGCCTTGAGATTGTCACCCGCGGCCAGATGCTGCGCCGCTTGCCGCGCGCGCCGCTCGCCGTAGCCACGTTCCCGGCAATACGCGAAAAGTAGAATGAGCCCGACCACCAGGGCGAGGGCGCCGACGGCCAGGCTGAAGCCACGTAGCGCCGTCCTACCGGGGAAAGAGCCAGCCTGAGCGCGCGCTTGATCTGGATTATCCGTGCCCGTGCTCATGCAATTGCCGAGCTTAGCCTGGTTACTTGTTCTTGGCGCCGGCCTTTTGCAGCGATTGCTCCACCGCGCGCTGGCCTTTGATGGCCGCCCATTGCAGCGCCGTCTGCTGATAATTGTCCACGGCGTTCAGGTCGGCGCCTTTATCCAGCAGTAGCTCTATGATTTCAACCGACCCCTTAATGGCCGCATGATGGAGCGGGGAAAGGCCCAGGTTGTCCTTGAGATTTACATCGGCGCCCTTGGCGATCAACGTCTCCGCCACCTTGGTATGGCCGTATTTAACCGCCATGACCAGCGCCGTGGCGGCGGTCTGATCCTGGGCGTTGATCTCGGCGCCTTTGCTCACCAGGAGTTCGGCTATTTCTTCCCAGCCGTAGAGCGCGGCGGTATGCAATGGGGTCAACCCCAAGTCATCCCGCGGGTTGACCTCGGCGCCCTTGCCGAGCAGCAGCTTGACTACGGCCTTATGGCCCCTGCCGGCGGCATTGTGCAGAGGCGTCCGGTTTTTCAAATTACGCGGGTTGATCTCTGCGCCCTTAGCCAGTAGCAGCTCTACCACCTCGGGATGTCCGGTGAAAGCCGCCAGGTGCAATGGCGTGGCGCCAAAATCGTTACGCGCGTTGACCTCAGCGCCGGCCGCCAGCAGAATCCCCGTCACCTCGCGACTGCCGCCTCCAGAGGCCCAATGCAAAGGCGCCAACCCGTTATGGTCCTTGCTGTTGGCCAGGGCCGGGTCCTTGGCCAGGAGTGTTTTCACCTGATCGGTCTGGCCCAGCTCGCTGGCGGAATGGATGGCTTGCTCGCCTGGGCGGAGCGCTCCGGTGGAGCCTGACGCGCGTGCGGGGCCGGCCAGCATGCCGACGACGATTGCAACGCCGCAGCTCATCCATAGCTTGCTTGGTAAAGACACGATTTGTTCTCCTTTCTGGCCTCCGGTGTCAGGCGTCCGGCGTCCGGCGTTCGATTCCCGCTGCTTCATTCATGCTGCCCGTGCGATAGCCTTCCAGATCCACGGCAATATAAGCGAACCCTTGCCGGTGCGCCAGCCGGATAACGTGGCGGCTGACCAGCGGCGCGCACAAGCGGCGGATAACCGCGGGTTCCACCTCAATGCGCGCGATGCTGCCATGATGCCGGACGCGCACCTGCCGGAATCCCAATTGCCGCAGCTCTTCCTCAAGGCGGTCCACGGCCTTCAACTTTGCCGCCGTAATTCGTGAGCCGTAAGGAAAGCGCGAAGCCAGGCAGGCCATGGCCGGCTTTTCCGCCGTTGGTAATCCCAACTGGCGCGATGCCCGGCGCACATCGGCTTTGGTAAGGCCGGCATCCAGCAATGGGCTGAGCACGCCCAGTTCAGCGGCGGCGCGCCGGCCCGGCCGGGTATCGCGCACATCATCCGCGTTCGTGCCGTCCAAAACCCACTTGATATCATGGCGCTTGGCCACCTGCCGCAGCCGGCAAAAGAGCTCCTGCTTGCAGTAGTAGCAGCGGTTAACCGGGTTGGCCGCGAAGTTGGGAATCTTGAGCTCGTTAGAGCCGATCAGCAAGTGGCGCAAGCCGAGCCGGCGGGCCAGGCCCGCGGCGGCGCGCTGCTCGCGCTGCGGATAAGTTGGCGAAAGCGCGGTTACGGCCAGAACATTTTGGCCCAGTTCCTGCCGGGCAATCGCCGAGAGCAAGGTGCTGTCCACCCCGCCGGAAAACGCAACCACGGCGGAGCCTAAGTGCCGCAACCGCCCGCGCAGGCGCTCCAGCTTGCGGCTTGCCCCGCGTAGCTCCTTGAGCGAAGTGTGGGGCAATCCGCGTGGAGGGTTCCTTGATTTCATCGCTTTATCATCGTAACTTCCGGCGGTTTTGTCAACAAGCAATGCGGGCTTCAGCAGGTTACAGTTGATAATGTATTTTTGGGAGATATTCGCCTTGGTCTTCCACAGGCGCAGCAAGTCTCTACACCGCGACTTCGCGTCCGCCTTGGCTGGAGGCATAAACGGCGTCAATCAGTTTCATGAGCGTGACGCCTTGTTCGGCCGTAGCGGCCGGCGGACATTTTCCCTGGCAGGCCTTGATGAAAATGTCGGCCTGGCGGTGAAACGTATTGGCGCCCTCGTTGATTAACGGTGAAACATTTGCGACCAAGTCATTATGTTCGGTGAAAATTGTCAATGGTTTGCCGTCAAATATCCGGGCGCCGCCTTTGTCGCCGAGAATATCAATAAACTGGACATCTTCCGTATTGGCCGCCCAGGCGATTTCAAAAACCAGGGAAGCTTTTTTGCCGAAGCGGACCAGACCCGCGGAATAGTCTTCCACATCGCAGACGCCGTTGTAATTGGGCGGTCCGGCCCACATGCTGACATAGCGGTAATTACGCAGGTCTTTGCCGAATTTGGCGTAATTCATGGCGCTGACCCGGGTCGGCTGCCAGAGTCCGCTGACATACATGGCGGCGTCAAACAAATGCACGCCCAGGTCAATCAGGGGGCCGCCGCCCGAGGCGGCCTTCGTGGTGAACCAGCCGCCGAGGCCGGGAATGCCGCGCCGGCGGATTAAGACCGCGCGCAGGTGGTAAATATTGCCGAAAAACCCTTTTTGGACATAATCCCTGACCACGCGCGTCGTTTCCGCCTGGCGCCAGACCATGCCGATCTGAATTATTTTTTTAGCTTTTTTCCCGGCGGCGGCGATATCCGCGGCCTCCCCGGCGTTCAGCGCCATCGGCTTTTCCAGCAGGATGTGTTTTCCCGCTTTCAGCGCGGCCAGCGCCACGGAGCGGTGCAATTTATTACCCACGCAGATGCTGACCGCGTCAAGATCGCTTTTGAGCAGATCGCGGTAATCTTTGAAGCGCCGTTTGACATCATATTTTCCGCCGAGCGCGGCCAGCCGGGCCTCGGCTATGTCGCAAATGGCGGCGATTTCGGCGTCCGGCGCGGCGCGGTAGGCATCGGCATGCACGGCGCCAATGGCGCCCAAACCGATGATGCCGACCTTGACTTTATTTTTCATGTTCTCCTTAGCTTTTTCATGAACCCGGCGATGCGGCGCATGACCTCAACTTCGTTCGCGTCCTGGCCTTCGTATTCCACTGAGAGGAAACCACGGAAGCCGGCGCGCTTTAAGATCCGGCGGATTCTGGCCCAGTCAAAGTCGCGATCGCGTCCGTCGGGCTGCACGTTAAAGAACTTGGCGTGGACCAGCGCGGCCTCCCCCGCGCATCTTTTTATGCTCTTGTAGGTATCCGGGCCGACCTGGCCGGTCGGCGGGAAATTGCCGGTATCAAGCGTGAACTTGAACCAGGGACTGTTGACGTCTTTATGCAGGCTAAGAAGCTGTTGGGCGGTTGTGTTGCCGTGATTTTCAAGGGCCATGCTGATTCCATGCTCGGCGCTGATCATGACAATTGCCTGGATCGCCTTGCGGACCTTGTCATAAAGCTCCCGGCCGCCGGCCTCAAGTTCCACGCCGCTGCCGCAGAAGAAGCGGACGCAGGGCGCGCCCATGAATTCCGCGATCTCCACCCATTTCTTAAT
>JACPGM010000034.1 GCA_016188985.1 Lentisphaerota bacterium
CCTTAACCTGGAGTTCAACCTGACCAGCACCCTGGAACTGGGTGTGGGCTTTGGCTACCGGTTTGTCAATGGCGCGGATTTCGACGCGCTGGATGATTCCGAGCTGAGCGACTGGGTGGGCACAATCTTCTTCCGCTGGACGGAAGATTAAGACTTAAGAATTTCACCACATAGACACGGAGAGAGCAATTCCCCTCCCGTGTTCTCTTGCAACACTCCTTTTTGGGGATAGAGGAAACCAAGTATACGGAGTCATACTCCGTGCCTCCGTGGTAAGTTACTAATCGTCCAATTCCTCATCCTGGCCTTCGAACCGGCAGATGCCGCGCTTAGACTGCTCAACAAACTCGCAAAGTTCCAAGGCCACCCCGGCGGGCGACTCTTGCCTGATTTTGGCCGTAGCCTGGCTCACGTTCAAGCTGGACTGATACAAAGTGTGAAATGCGCGCTTGATGGCCTGCCGTTGAGCGAGGTCATAGCCTGCGCGCCGCAAGCCAACCACGTTCAGGCCGGCGACCGCATTCAGGCAGACGCTGCGCACCGTGCAAAAAGGCGGCAAATCCTTGGTGAGCACGCTGCCGGCGCCCACCATGGCGAGCTTGCCGACACGGCAGAATTGATGGACCCCTGCATTGCCGCTGATAAAGGCGCGGTCACCCACTTCCACGTAACCGGCCAGCAGGACACCGTTCGCCAGAATTACCTGCTTGCCCAAACGCACGTTATGGGCCAGGTGGCTATTGGCCATCAAGAAGCAACCCTCGCCCGTTATAGTTTCCGTCTCCGGCTTGGTGCCCCGGTGGATGGTAACTCCCTCGCGAACGGTGCAGTTAGCGCCAAGACGCACATAGCTGACAGCGTCCTTGAACGTCAGATCCTGCGGCAGGTCGCCCAGAACGGCATGGGCATGAATGCTGCAGCCGGCCCCAATGGAGGTATGGGGCAACACGATCACATGCGGCCCGATGCGCGTGTTCTCCCCAATCGTAACGGGCGCCTCAACAACGCAAAAAGGCCCGATACTGACGTTGGCGCCCAGTTCGGCTCTTTTATCCACAATGGCGGTCGGATGAATGTTCATCTTTGGGAAATGGTCAATGTCCTGCGCAACGCGGGATAAAGTTAATGGCATGCCCCGCGTTTGGCGGGGTCAATGGTTGATGGTTGATTTTTCGTCATTCAGCGTCGAGCGTTGGGCGTTTGCTTTTCCGTCATCCGTCGTCCGATGTCTGGCGTCCGGCGTCCGGCGTCCGGTGTCGGTCGTCTGTCGTCCGGCGTCCGCCGTCTTTCATCTGTCGCCGCCCGCCATGGGCGTCGGGCCATGCTTTTGCCAATAGGCCCACACCATCTCAGCAATCTGGCCAAGCGTCATCGTGGCATCCACCGCCAGCCAGGCCACATGGCATTGATGGCGGAACCAGGTCGTCTGGCGCTTAGCCAGTTGGCGCGTGCGCAAAACGGTCCGGGCCTTGGCATCTTCCAGCGAACATTCTCCGCGCAGGCAAGCCATTGCCTCCGCATAGCCAATCGCCGCACGGGCAGTTGGCGAAAGCTCCAACCCGGAATGCAGCACCTGCTCTACTTCGGCCAGAAGTCCGCCGGTAAACATGGCTTCAACCCGGCTTTGGATGCGAGCATAAAGCTCGGCCGTGCTCCAGAGCGGACATTTCTCTGAGGCCGACCAGTTGCGCGGCGCGGGCGGCTGGCCGGCCAGCGCTTTCTCCAGCGCACGGATAAGTCGGCGCGGATTATTTTGATCGGCCAGCGCCGCGAAAGACTCCGGAGCAACCCGCCGCAACCAATCCTGCAATGCGCCAACGCCTTCCGCCGCCAGGAGCCGCTCGCCGGCGAGCCGAATTGAAAGCTGCGGAGGAGCGCCGGTAGCAAGCCCATCCGTTAAACTCTTGATATAAAGGCCGGTGCCTCCCACGACAATCAGGGGCTGCTTGCGCGCGGCAACTTCATGGACAGCCTGCAGGGCTGAGCGCCGGTAGGCTGCCACACTAAAAGGCTCATGGAAATCAATGAGGTTAAGGCCATAATAGCGCACGCGGGCGCGCTCCGCCGCGGATGGCTTGGCCGTGCCGATATCCAAGCCGCGGTAGACCTGCATGGCATCGGCGGATAGAATGGCGGCGGCGCACCGCTCGGCCAGATACTGCGCTACCGCCGATTTACCGGAGGCCGTCGGGCCAACCAGAAAAAACGCTTCGCGTTCACAGGGTGGCAGGTGGAACCGCATGCGCTTCATCACCAAGCTGCGTCTTGCTCGCCGGCCAGCCGCGTCTCGCGCTGTACCTGTCACGCGTCGCGCGTGATAAAGTCGCGATGACATAGATGCCAACGCCAGTGCAGATGGCGGCATCCGCCAGGTTAAAAGCCGGCCAATGAAAGGCGGCAATGTGAAAATCGAGGAAGTCAGTTACCCAGCCGTACTTGAGGCGGTCAATCAGATTGCCGACAATGCCGCCGGTCAAACACCCGATGGCTACCTGTTGTCCACCGCCCTCATTCACCAACCAGCGATAGAAAACGGCCATCAACACAAGGACCACGAGGGATAGCAACACCAACCATTCGTTTTGATGCTGGAAAATGCCCCAGACGGCGCCCGTATTGCGCAGGTAAGTGAAATTAAAGTAACCGGGAATGATGCTGGCCGATTCGCCCAGAAAGAATTTCTGCCGCACGAGCAGCTTGGACCACTGGTCCACGATGACGATCGCCGCGGTCAGGGCCAGCACCAGCATTATTCCTCTTCGCCGGCCACTTCCGGAATCGCCTTGTCCGCGTTCGGGAACAGCGTAGCGCTCTCGAAGGTGCGGTTGCGCTTGCGGCCGGCTTCCACGCGGGACTGGCATTCTACGCACATCCGGGAGTAGGGCAAGGCCTCCAGACGCGCTTTCTCGATCGGGCCGTTGCAGGCCATGCAAGCGCCGAAAGTGCCGAGCTTGATGCGGTTCAGGGCTTCGTCAATTTCGAAGACAATATCCTGCTCCAGGCTTACGCGGTTGAGGGCAAAATCACGGTCGAAATTATCGGTCCCCTGCTCCTCGGAACGGAAATCCACCTCGATATCCTTCGGCGTGCGGCTGAGATTATCGGTTGCCAGGAAATTGATTTGGCCGGTTACCCGCTCGCGCAGACGCAGGAGCTTCTCGTGCAGTTCGCGTTTTTTGTCGGCGTTGAGGTGTTTATTTCCCCGGCCACCGGGAATGCCCGCCTTTTCTTCTATCACCGGCGGCGGCGGCTGAAAGGGAGCTTTAGCTAACTCCTTAGCCATGGCCGTTTTCTCCGCCGATTTGGCGGGTGAGCGGGATTTGCCGCCGGATTTGCCTGAAATTGCTTTTTTAACCTTGGCCATGCCTGACCTCGCAAACTACGCGCCCATCCTCTTCGTTCGGTAATTGGTCGTGACTGTAGCAAGTCGCGCCAAAGGCCGTCAACCTATTTTTTCTGCCGTTTTTTTCCGCCGCGGACGGTCCCGCCAAGGCGGGATAAACTCGGCGCTTGCCCCGCTCTGTGGCGGGGAGCCGTCCCTACCTGGTAGGGCGCTCTCGCCGAGAGCGCCGTTAATATACATGTCGGTTCCGCGACCTGCTAAACACATACCACAATTATCGTGCAATATTCGTGATCAACATTTCCGAATCGAAATGCGGAAGGCGCGACCCTCGATCGTCGCGCGGGCGGTGGCGTCGGCCGCCTCCTCGCTCAGTTCCGCCAGCTCGGCCAGAGCCAGTTGAGCCAGATGCCGGCGCCAGGCCTCATCAAGCTGGCCTTCGATCGCCAGCATAATCCGATCGCTCACGGCATAGCCGGCTTCTTTGCGCAAGTCCTGGATAATCCGGTTAAGCTCGTTGGCAATGCCTTCTTCGCGCAAGCTGGCCGTCAGGGTTGTATCCAAGCTCAAGAGAATGCCCTTGTCGCTGAGCACGTCCTGGCCGTTCCGGCCCTGGTAACTCAGCTCAAGATCCTGGCGGTCAACAGCCCATTCCTGCGCGCCTTCAAAAACAATAATCTGCCCGCCTTCTTCCCGCACTTTCCCCGCCTTGGCGGCCTTGATGATGGCCTGCACTTCGTGTCCCCATTTGGGGCCCAGGACGCGCGGATTGGGCGTAGCCCGCAGGGTGGCCAGCGCGCCGGGCTCGGCCAGGATGGTCACCGCCTTAACGTTCAATTCGCTCTTAATAACTTCGGCGTGGGTGGCCACCGCCTCGGGTTTTACCGAACTGGGCAGGGCCACCTTGATGCCGGGCAAAGGCTGGCGCACGCGGAGGCCGGCTTTTTGCCGGAGGGCGAGTCCCAGCGAGACAATCGTCCGGACTACACTGGTTTCCTCGATCAGCTTGTCGTTGCGATAGGACTCCGGCGCTTCTGGCCAGGCCGCCAGATGCACGGAAGCCGCGCCGGTCAACTCCCGATAAATATGCTCGGCGACAAAAGGCGCCGAAGGCGCCAGGAGTTTCAGCAGCGTAAGCAACACATAATACAAAGTGTCGTAAGCCTCACGTTTCTCAGCGGAAAGGCCGCCACCCCAGAAACGCGCGCGCGACTGGCGAATGTACCAGTTGGTCAAGTCCTCAATAAACTCAGTCACCGGCGTAAGGCTGCGGTTAAGATAAAAGGTCTTAAAGGCCTGGCTTACTTCCTGCTGCGTCTGGTAAAGCCTGGCCAGAATCCACTTGTCCAGCGGATGAGCGACTTGCGGGCGCCGCTCCGGGTCGCCGGTGTAGGCGTCCACATTGGCGTAAGTCACAAAAAACGAAAAAGCGTTCCAGAGAGGCAGGAGCACGCCTTTGACCTGGTCGCGTACGCCGGCATCCTTGAAATTCAAGTCCTCCATCACAACCGCGGGCGAGCCCAGCAGGTAAAGCCGCAAAGCGTCGGCGCCGTAGTGCTCCATAAGCTGCATGGGGTCGGTAAAGTTCTTTTTGGACTTTGAAATCTTGCCGCCTTCTTCGGTCAGCAAGGTTCCATGCACCAGGCAATTCTTGAAGGCGGCGCGGTCATGGAGCGCCACCGCCAGCACGTGCAGATAGTAAAACCAGCCGCGAATCTGGCCGGGATATTCCACAATAAAATCGGCCGGAAAGTGCTGCTCAAACCATTCCTTGTTTTCAAACGGATAATGGCACTGGCCGAAGGGCATCGCGCCCGACTCGAACCAGCAGTCCAGGACCTCCGGCACGCGGCGCATCGCGCCGCCGCACCGCGGGCACTTGAGCGCGATCTTATCCAGGAATTCCTTGTGCAGGTCGTTGAGCCTTTGTCCGGAGCGCTCCTCGATTTCGGCTAGCGACCCCAGCACCTGGCGTTGGCCGCATTCGGCGCGCTGGCATTCCCAGACCGGGATCGGCGTGCCGAAAAAGCGCGAGCGCGAGATGTTCCAGTCGCGGGCGCCTTGCAGCCATTTGCCGAACCGGCCGTGCTTGACGTGCTCAGGCACCCAGTTAATTTGTTCGTTGTGCGCCAGGAGGCGCTCCTTGATTTTGCCGACCGCGAAATACCAGGCATCCTGCGCGCGATAAATGAGCGGCGTGCGGCAGCGCCAGCAATGCGGATAGTTGTGTTCTATCGTGCTGTGGTGCTGGAGCGCCCCGTTGGCCTTGAGCCAGCGGATGACCGCCTTGTTGGCTTCATGCACGTTCTGCCCGGCAAATTCCGGAACCTCGGCCGTGAAGCAGCCTTGAGCGTCCACGGGATTGCGAGGAGCCAAACCATGCTGCTTGCAAAGCCAGTAATCATCTTCGCCGAAGGCCGGCGCCAGATGGACCACCCCCACCCCGTCTTCCAGCGTGACGAAATCGGCGGAAAGGATGCGGAAATAGCCTTGGGCCTCCAGGCCGCGGTAATACGGAAAAATCGGCTCGTAGCTGCGCCCGAGCAGCTCGCTGCCGGCCATGGTTTTGACGATGCGCGGCTCTCCACCGAAGAGCCTGGTCCACTTGCCGAGCAGCGCCTCGGCCATGATATACACGGCGCCCTCGTGCTCCACCGCGGCATAGCGATGCGCCGCGCCCACCGCCAGCGCCAGGTTGGCGACCAGCGTCCAGGGCGTTGTGGTCCAGGCCAGGTACCAGGTCGGCTTGCCGTTCACGGCCTCGCGCGCGGCAAAGCGCACAATGATTTCCGGGTCCTGATGCGGCCGGGTGGAATCGGATTCGCGAATATCGGCGAAGGACAGCGAAGTTTCGCAATGATAGCAATAGGGCGTGACCCGGTAATCCTTGTAAATGAGACCGCGCTCATAGCATTGCTTGAACACCCACAGGACTGATTCCATGTAAGGCAGGTCCAGGGTCCGGTAGGCTTGCGCATAATCCACCCAGCGGCCGATTTTGGTGACATAACTTTCCCAGGCCGCATTGCAGTCGGCCACCAGCTTGCGGCATTCGTCATTAAAGGCGGCCACGCCCAGCGTTTGCTCAATGGCTGACTTATTCTTGATCGCCAGTTTTTTCTCAACCGCATTCTCGATCGGCAGCCCATGACAATCCCAGCCCCAGCGGCGCGGCACGCTGAACCCGGCCATGGTGAAATAGCGCGCCAGGACGTCCTTGAGAATGGAAACGAAAACCGTGCCGATATGCGGCGTGCCGGTCGGAAAGGGCGGGCCGTCGTAGAAGACCATCTCCGGAGCGGATTTTTGCACCGACTGCTCGAAAATCCGGTTCTCTTTCCAGTAGGCCAGAACTGCGCGTTCAATCTCCGAAAATTTTACTCCTGCTTTTGCCGGCTGATACATAAACAAATTCTCCATTAAACGCGCGGAAAAACTAACGCAAAACACCGAGAGAATCAAGCGGTTTTGCTTGCCTTTTTGCCGGTTGCGTTTCCGGCACGTTGCGACTATTTATGCCGCCGCTGATTTGCCCGAAATTTAATTGACTTCTAAATTATTGATAAACATAATAATTGCATGACTAAGCATGGCTCAAGAACCGGTGTTCGCTCTCAGCAGGAGCGCGTTTGCCTTCCCCATTCGCCGCGCGAGGTTGCTGCGGTGATAAAAAATAAATTACAGGCGGCTTTTGACAAACGCTTGCGCGGTATCGTGCTTTACGGCTCGGAAGCGCACGGCAGGGCCGCTACGCAGAGCGACATTGATGTGCTGGTTCTCCTCAATGGCCCAATAGATTACGGCGCCGATCTCAGCGCTTGTATTGAGGCGATCTACTCCTTGACGCTTGATTGGGAACGCCCCATCAATCCCGAGCCCACGGATATTCATGACTTTGAGAAGGCCGAATGGCCGCTCTACGAAAAAGCCAAGGCCGAAGGAATCCTGGCATGAATTCAGAAAAATATGCGAAGGACCTCTGGCAACGCACCAAAGAAGCTTTGCAGACCGCCGAGGCGGATTTAGCAGTGAGTTTTGATGCGGCCGCATCGAGAGCGTATTACGCGGCTTTCTATGCTGTATCAGCTTTATTTGCGCTGGAAGGCAGAGAATTTTCAAAGCATGCGGCAGTTCATGTGGCGCTCCATCGCGATCTGGTGAAAAAAGGACGCTGGCCACCGGAACTCGGCAAAGGCTATTCGCGATTGCTGCGATTAAGAGAAACAGGGGATTATGGCGGCGGACGCCATGTACAGGAAAAAGAAGCGCGCGACGCTATTTCCGTCGCAATACGAATTCGGGATGCGGTAATACAAGCCCATCCTGAACTTGAACATTTAACATGTTAACCCTCCTTCGTCCGCATGGGACGTAACTTCGGAAGGTTGCGCAAAGAACCTCGCGGGGGTCTTTGCTTCACTGCATAATAATATTCACCGAATCAACCAGAATATACCCGCCCAGGTTCAAAATCCCATCCATCGGATAATCAACCGCAAACCAGAACGTGTATGAGCCGGACTGCAATCCGGCTGCGTTCAACACATCCGTGGCCGGCAAATTGATCAAGCCGCCCTGGTATGCCGGATGACAGTTGGAAAAGCTCCCGTCAAATTGCGTCCACTGTCCGGAATTATTCAGATAGAAATAGACCGAACTGTTGTTGGCGCGAGCAAGTATCCACCAGTCAACCGGAACGCCCAGATGATTACCAGCATCCATTGCCACGCTGATTCTAAGCGTATCGCCTCGGTTAAGCGACACATCTTCCCTTATATTGTTAGCGCTGATTTGCGGGCCATCCCACCATGGCATGGCCGGGCGCTCGCCAAAAGTCCAGCCCCAGCCCGTGGTTCCAGGCAAGTAATAGATAGTTGCATAGTCGTCATATTTGAACACATCCGAACCAATGCTGGGGACATTGCCCATGAAATAGACTCGCATCAGGCTGGGGCAGTCCGCAAATGCATAGCTCCGAATTCGGGTCACGCCCTTGCCG
>JACPGM010000040.1 GCA_016188985.1 Lentisphaerota bacterium
GGGACGCTGCTGCAAGGAATTGCGTAAGCACGCGGCCAAACTGATTGTTCCGCTGACGGAGCTCGATGAAAACAAGAACGCGGTGGTTGCTTATCTGCATACCCACGACCAGGAAGCGCTGCAAAAGCTGATTGCCATGGGAGTATTGCCGCAAACGGAATTGACGCTCTTGCAAAAGTTTCCGACCATCTTGTTTCAACTGGGCAAGAGCCAGTTTGCGGTTGACAAAGAACTGGCGGCGCATGTTTATGTGCGCAAGCTGTAGAGGATTGGGCCGGTTAGCAACCCAGCGATGCTCGCTGGGCTATGATGTTCGACCCCGTTGGGGTCGTGTTTCTCTATCTCTTTACGCTGCCTGAAGGGCAGCTACATCATAGCCTGGGGCGCAACCCCAGGACTAACGGAACGAGACGATGGTGCCCGGCGCCGGCAACCAACGCCAGACGACCGTGCCGACCGCCCCGGTACCGGAAGGGCCTGTGCCGGCATTTACGTAATTTGAGACGGCGCCGGCGCTGTTGTCATACATTCGCCAGACCGCAATCCGCCCGCCGCCGCCGCCGTAGCGATTGCCGGCTCCGCCGTTGGCGCGGAGAAGACCATTGGTGTTGCCGATGAAGGTCCGGCAGGTAAGATAAATACCGCCGCCTGAGCCGCCGCCATAGTAGCCGCTGCCAGAGCCGCTGGTGCCGTTTGCCGACATTGTGCCGTTAATTGTCAAAACCTCGGCGGCCTGGATACGTATGGCGCCGCCGCCGCGGCCGCCGGTTGTGTTGGCGCTTTCCGAGCCACCCGCGCTGCCCTGGTCAATCGGCGCATTGGACGGAACGGCCCACGAATCCAGCGTTGTCAGCGCTAATAGTTCCTCCCGCGCCCAGAGTTAAATTCCGCATGCGCATGAGCGCCGAGCCGCCGTTCGTCGGATCAGAATAGAGATAAACGTCGGTATTGTTCTGGATGAAAACGGCGCCGGTAACGGCGATCAGCACGCTCCAGTTGGTCGCGCCGTCGTTGGTTGGGCCGTTATAAACATAGATGGCAGCGCCGTTAGTGAGCGTCAAATTGCCGCTGCAATTGAGCGTCGGCCCCGAGGTCACTCCGGCATAAAGCACCAGCCCCGCGTTAGTCAGAAACATGTTGCCGCCGCAGGTCACCGCGCCATTGGTAAGCTCGATCCGGTGTTCGTAGCTGTTTGTGCCCACGATGGACAGGTCATTGGTAACCGTCAACTGGAATCCGTCGGCCGGGAATCTCAGCCAGCCGTTGCTGACGAGGAGGGTGCCCGGCGCCCAACTCGTGAAGCCCGGAACGGTCCATTGCCCGGCATGGATGAAGTTTGTTGGGTTCAAAAAAAGGTTATTCGGGAAGTAGAGCGAGCCGACGCCGCCATAGCCGCCGTAAGAAAGATTGCCTGCACCGCCCGCGGTTTGAAACAGCAGGGATGGGATTGAAACCTGCGCGTTTGTGTCATAGATGACCGCAATCCGTCCGCCGCCGGCGCCGCCGCGATTGCCCTGACTTCCTCCGCTGGCGCGAATAATGCCATTAGTGCCGGAAAGCGTGCTACAGGTAATATAGATCCCCCCGCCGGAACCGCAGCCGGCGTAGGTACCGCCGGCCGTGCCGCCATTTGCCGTTATCGTGCCGTTATTCGTTACGGCGCCGGAGGCCTGAATCCGTATGGCGCCGCCGCCGGCGCCGCCGTTGACACTACCGCTTTCCCGTCCCCCGCCACTGCCCGGCTCAGTAGGGGCGGAAGCATCGCCATAAATCGGGCCTGCATTTGCGCCACCAGCCCCCCTTCCGCCATAGCTGGCGCCGCCGGAGCTGGCTGAGCCGCCCGGTCCATGACCGGTCGTTTCACCAAGTGAATTGAGAGCCCCCCGGTAGCCTTTGCTGTCGGCATTGATACTGGCGCCGGCGGCGATTGAAAGGTTTGAACAGATAATCCAGACGCGATTCGACATTGCATTGTTCGAGAAAGCGGCGGGGATGGTCATCTGGCCATTCGTCAGAATCGTGACATTCGTGGCCGTCAACGAAGAGTCCCAGTTTGAGAAGATCAG
>JACPGM010000041.1 GCA_016188985.1 Lentisphaerota bacterium
ACGGCGTTTCCCGGTGTCGCCCTGGCCGATGATTTAGTAGCCGACGCTCCTGCTATCAACATCGCCGATTTTCAGATTGCCGGTGACGGCAAGACGCCGACCTTCATGCAGTACCTCGACGCCAAAGGTTACGACATGAAACCGGCTCTGCACCTCGTAACGGCGACTTCCAAGGGCGACGTGGTGTATTCCTATGCGCTGGAATTGCCGCCTGCCATTCTGAAACCGTCGCTCTCCTTGAGTTATTCCTCCGAGCGCGGCGCAAATATTGAAATGCCTTACGGTTGGGAAATTTCAGGTATCGCCGAAATCCGTCGGCCGTTGGTGCGGGCGTATGACGCGTACAAATGGATTGAGGATTTCTTCGACAATGAATGGTTGGTCACGGCGCCGGGATTTTCCGGCACGCTCAAGCCGTCCGGCGACGAGGATTTCCGGTTTTTTCTCACGGCCGCGGATCCCGCTTATGTCGTCGCTGAATACGACAAAAACTCAAACACATGGTCGGTGTATCACGACGCCCTCACGTGGACAATGGAGGAAAAGGACGACGGCGCCGGAACCAAAGACGGCACCGCGTGGTGGCGTGTCACCCGGCAACAGGACACTTCCGGCAACTACATGACCTATGCCTATTTTGACGACGGGCGGATCAAGGCGGTGTGCTACGGGAGTATAGGAAATTTAAAGCCCCATTTTTGCGGGAGTGGGTGGAGATTGGGATGGACCATCAACCGTTGATGGCGGTTAGCGTGACCGGCAGTATCTGTTTTTTGGCCTCTGACCGCCGGTTTCCATCCTTATTTCGGTTTCGGGAGCCATCTATCCCCGCTGAAAACTGGCTCCGTCCGGGCATGCTAACACACCCCTGCCTTGCCCATCATCCATGAGTTGCTCAGGCGGTAGTTTGAGGCTCCCTGAAATCTCAAAAATCCCATTCTCCCTAGGGCGGGGCCCTGGCCGGTGAGATGGTGGGCGGCTTTGTCGGCAATCCCAGGTGAGTGAGGATTTCCCGAATGGCGTCGGGTTGGAGGATAGCGGCGATGATCTTTGTCTTGCCGCCACAACGACCACACGTCTCGACATCAATGTGAAACACCCGCTGTAAGAGTTGCGCCCAGGACATTCTGCCGGCATGCGATGAGTGCCCTGTGGATGGAGAATTTTTGACATCGTGCTTGGGGATCACCTTCGCGCGGATCTTAGCGTGGGGCGCCAGAGCGCCATGAAATCGGATCAGATGAACGCGCGGGAGCGGGACCAACGCCGCCAGTTTTTCCAGAAGCTCCTCAGGTGAGAAAAGCAGATACTCCGTACCGTCTTGGTAGGGCTTCTTGAGCTTATATACCAGAAGACCGTCGTGGCGGCGGGAAAGGCGGTCCATGGCAATGGCCGGTCTGGCGACGTATCTTAAGAGTTGTTCCAGATGGTCACGATCCTTAGGACCACAGGCGGTATTGGCATGCAACGAGAATCCTCCCAGCGTAGCACATCGGGAACCGTTGAGTTGAGCCTCCTCGTGGTAACATTGTTCCATTGTGCCAAGACGACGGACTTTCTGCCCGGTTCTTGGGCCCAAGCCAATCTGGGAAGTAACGGATGCCGCCATGCAGGTGGCCAACACGGGTTCTTTCTCGGCGAACGAATCATGGCCTGCCCGTAGAGCATCTTCCGATTTCTCGAAGTATCCCTTCCGCGTGAGATAGCGGATGATGCGGAGCGATAATGACTTGACGACCGCCCGGACATCTTCATCCGTTGGTGGCGGGAGATTGACCCACCGCGGTTCTTCTTCTCCGATGACATACCCTCCTTCCATGACGAGCATGTGAAAGTGGACGTTCAGGTTGATCGAGCCGCCGAAGCGCTGGATGAGGGTCACGGCGCCGGTCTCGATACGGCTTTTCTCGCCAAGCGCCTTCGCCTGCTTGCGCAGATAGCGCGTGATAACCCTCTGCGTAAGCGCCAGGATGGCCGATTGCACCTTGGCATTGCCTGCCATGAGATAGCGGAGCGGGAACGGAAACGAGAGCACCCATTGCCGGATGGGAACCTGGGGAAAGACCCCGTCCATGAGAAACGCCGCCGTCTCGGCCATTCTGCGCCCGCCACAAGATGGGCAGAAGCCTCGCCGCTTGCACGAGAAGGCAACGAGCTTTTCATGATGGCATTTATCACACTGCACCCGCATGAACCCGTGCGCCAGAATTCCGCACTTCAGAAACTCGTAGAACTCCTTCCGGACATAATTGGGGATCCCTTTTCCGGCGACACGATCAGCATCGGCGAAAAAAGTCTCAATGTTCCCGGAAATTGTCTTGTACAGGACCGACTCTTCCGGACGGCGACGGTCGTAAGCGGGAAAGACGGACCTTAGGGTTAGATGGAAGGCATTCGACGACACGAAGGTCGTGAGATGCAAGATTCGGCCCAAGAATGGCGGGATTGATTTGCTTAAGGAATCTCTTGCAAAGACCGGTCAGGAATGAGCCAGTAGTCCCGGAAACGGGAATAGGCTGTCCCAGCCAAGAGATAGTTTGGCACACTCACGCAAGCCGTCCAACCGCGACGCTGGGTCGGCAAGCCGTCCAACCGCGACGCTGGGTCGCGTAAG
Source organism: Lentisphaerota bacterium (assembly GCA_016188985.1). Taxonomy (GTDB): domain Bacteria; phylum Verrucomicrobiota; class Kiritimatiellia; order JAAZAB01; family JAAZAB01; genus VSJD01. The sequence goes on from JACPGM010000041.1 coordinate 2,615, forward strand.
ATTAGTCGTGTCTGAGCGATTGCACCCAAAAATGGAGGATGCAATATGCAGGACATGGGAATCATAAAAGGATCGTTCATCCGTTCCTACGGATGGGTGCGAGCCCTTATGCACAGCTCGGGGAACCGGATCGGTAAGCGGATTGGCGCAGGAACAGCACAGAAATACGGTAGTGAGCGAGAGGGCGATAAGTCGCCTCGACGGAATTGCCCACGGCTTACGATACGAGCGGACGTAGAAGACTTCCTCGACGTCGGCATAATGAACAATCATGTGAAAACCAGGTCCATTTGTTTATCCTGCGGTATCGGAAACACGCCGATGATAACCCACGGATTTGGACTAGCGTGTAGAAAATCAGCCCGTTTCTCGTAGGCGTCTTAATTCTCCATCCTCGACGATGTCCTCGGCAATGGGGGATGGGAAGTTCTGCGCGCAAAGCGTGCAGCGCCAGGTTTCATGATGCACGAGCAAAACGCGCAAAAGGGGTTGACCGTGAAATCGGTGCCAGCACCCAAGGATCGGGTAGAGATGCCCCTTGGCGCAACCCGGGCAAAGTGTTCCGGGCGTGTTGAA
>JACPGM010000033.1 GCA_016188985.1 Lentisphaerota bacterium
CGCCGCTGCAATTCGGCCACTTCCTTTTGCCGCTGGCGGACTTCAAATTCCAGCGCGCTGGTCAGCATGGTGTTAATCAGGTTCTGGCGGAAGGCAATGCGGTCATGCTGGTAGCGCAGCAGCCGCCAGAGCGCTCTTTTAACCTGAACCATTACCCAGCCGCGCAGCCCCGGACGGCTGGGAATGCTGAAGGGCAAAGTGTCAACGCCCTCGCGCAAGCGCAGCAGGCGGATAAGCTCGTTCAAATAGGCCGCCTCGGATTTCGCCTCCGCCAACGCCCGCGCGCTGATATCGCTCGGCAGCAACTTGGGCTTGCGGTGCTCGGCCGCGCGCGCAAAAGCGGCCGAGCGCTCGCGCAGCTCCGGAAGCAGTTCTCCCGTTCGATCCTGACCGGCCACAATGATTTTCATGATGGATTTGGCTTATGCTCCCAGGCGCAATTCAACTGGAAAACACCCTTGTCATCGCTCAAGTCCTTGACCAGGAAGGGATGCAGGTCCTCCTGGCGGTGATACTGCACGGCATGGTCCCACGAATGCACGGCCAGCGAGAGAAAGAACTTGCCCTGCTTCAGGCTCAAGGGCGCGATCCTGAGGCGCACCAGCCCAGCGCCTTCAATGGCCGGAATGGGCACTTTGGCAATCTGCGTGTTGGAGCCGAAGACATAAAACCCGTTGCCGGTCTTGATGTTGAAACCAAAGACCGGCTGCTCGATCCGCTCCCGGGCGTGGTAAGCGATTTCCACAGTCATGGCGCCGCCGGTGTGGAAGGTGGTGGTTTCCGCGCCCTGTTCATCCAGCAGGCGCACCGCGCGCATCTCGACCGCGCGCGTGCCGTGCTCCTCGACATTGAGCATGCCGATGCGGACCATGTAGCTCTTGAGGTAAGCGAAGATCACGTCGGAAGGGTTGCCCTGCCGGATCAGCCGGCCCTCGTGGATTAAGAGCACATGGCCGCAGAATTCCTCGACCGTTTCCAGGGCGTGCGAAACGAATAGAATCGTTTTGCCTTTTTTCTGGAACTGGCGGATGCGGTCGAGACACTTCATCTGGAAGGCCACATCGCCGACGGCCAGGACCTCGTCAATCAGCAGGATATCGGGATTCGTTTCCACAGCCACGGCAAACGCCAGGCGCACGTACATGCCACTGGAATAGTGCTTGACCGGCATGTCAATGAATTCGCGCAGTTCGGCGAAGTCCACGATCTGGTCAAATCGCCGCCGGATGTCTTCGCGCGCAATGCCCAGGATGGCGGCGTTGAGATAGATATTTTCGCGCCCGGAGAGGTCGGGATGAAATCCCGCGCCCAGTTCCAGCAGGGCCGCGATACGGCCTACCGTCTCCACCGTTCCTTCGGTCGGCACCATCGTCCGCGCGATCAGACCCAGGAGCGAGCTCTTGCCCGAGCCGTTGGGGCCGATGATCCCGACCGTCTGCCCGGCCGGGACGCTGAAATTGATGCCGCGCAAGGCCCAGAAGCCTGCCGGCGGCGCGCTGCCCAGCCAGCGCCGCAGCGCGCCGCGCAGCGTCGGCGCGCCGACGCCTTGTTTGCGATACCACTTCCCCAGGCTCCTGGCTTCGACAGCGATCATAGGAATTTTGGAGGGCCGACTTCCACGTCGGCCGCTTCAGGAATTTGGCCGGGGTGTAACCCGGCCCTCCATACCGTCCGGTTGCTACTTTTAAAATTACCTCATAGGTTATCCGCAAAGTAGCGTTGCGCGCGCTGAAACACGGTGTAGGCGCAGAATGCGAGCGCCAGCGGGATGAGCAGTCCCACCAGGCTGGAGCAAGTCCAGGGGAAGGCCACGAGGGGCACTTGCGCGGCGCGGTAGCCGGTGATGATGACCGTCATGGGATTCAGCAGATAGAGCTGGCCAATCCAGGGATGGGCGCGCGCGATGCTTTCCACAAATGACAGCGGATACATGACCGGGCTCATGAAAAACCAGGCGCTTAACAGCAGGTTGACAATATGCTGGGCATCGCGGAAATAGACGTTGGCCGCGGCTACCAGCAGGGCCAGCGATAAATTAAAGAGCAAATGATACAGACTCAGGACCGGCACCAGCAGCGTCGCCGAACTTAAAAACGCGCCTTTCATCATGAGTAGAATGGCCAGCAGCGCCCATTGCACGACAAGCATCAGCAGAAAATTGACAAAGGCCGAGACGCAGACCGAGAGCGGCAGGATGATGCGCGGAAAATAGACCTTCTTGACCAGCGCGGTATTGCCGGTCACGCAGTTCAATCCGGCGGTGACGCACTGCACCGTGAACTGCCAGGCAAATACGCCGATAATGATGTCCTCGTAGCGGATGGCGATGCCGCCCCCGGCCAGCAGGCGCAAAAATACAATGTAGATGACCGCCATGAAGAGCGGGTTCAGGATGGTCCACAAGAACCCCAGGATGGAACCGCGGTAGCGGACCTTGAGGTCCCGCGCCACCAGGTTCCAGATCAGGTCGCCGTGCTCGGTAAGGTCTTTAACTAATGGGATCATAGGTTTGCCACTTTACTCGATTACCTCGCGGCGGTAAAGACTCGTTCGCAGCCCGTCATCCGTCCTCCGTCGTCCGTCTTCTTCCATTCGGCGTTGGATGTTGAATGTTGGACGTTGGATGTTTGCTTCTCTGCTCCGCCCTCCGTCGTCCGTCGTCCTCCCCTGTCCTCACTTCAGCCGCGTAATGGTAAGGTGCTGAATTTCCAGACTTGCCACGCTCTTAGAGTGACTTGCCGCGCCCTCAGCGTGGTCGGCGCCGGCGGAATAAACCAGCGCCAAGTTAAACGGCAGATTCTCGTATTGCCGCCAGCGGCCCCGGGCCGGCGCCCCGGCGCGGATGAGCACACTCAGACCGTCGGGCGTAGCTTCCAACTGTTCCAGGCTGATTGTTCCCAGCAGCGTGCCAGACGCCGCCGGGGAAGTAAAAGCAATCTCCACTTCATAAGTTCCCTTGCTCAGCGGCAGCTTGGGCCCATAGAAAACAATGCCGTAGGGGTCAAAGTCCGGACGGAAAACAACATTGCCGGATTTCAAATCAATGTGCCCGGCATGGAAAAACAGCGCCGCCGGCAAGGTCAGAACATCGCCCGGATTAAGTTCCGGCCATGTCCCGGCCGTCAGCAGGCCCAAGTCAAAATCCACGGCGCCCGACGCCAGCACCAGCTTGAGGCTCAACTCCGCAAAGCCGGAAAAATCCGGGACGGGGATATTCAACCAGATCCAATCATCGGCCTGAACTTTTGTGCGCGCAAGCGCGGTCGCCCGTTCGCCGGTAAACAGCTCGCCCGTCAGACTTCCCTGTCCGCGGACGCGTACCAGCCAGTGCAGGTTGGAGACTGCGGCTACGCGTTCCGGCGGCGTTCGCAGGCTGGCATTCGTTTCGGCCAGAGCAACGAAGGCCCCGCCGCCGGCCGCCGGGCTTGTTTTAACCGTAACGCGCCGCTCGGCTTTCGTTTTCTCCATTTCGAAGCGGCGCGTGGGAAAGAGAATATCCCAGGTTGGCAACGTCGCCGAATGAGTCCGCGGAACATCCAGAATCTTGAACGCCCAGACACTGCCGTCCTGCTGAAGCAATTCCAGCCGCCTGTGGCGCAGCAAGGCGCCGAGTGTCGTTGTCACCGGGAAAGGGCTGACTTTTTCCGGGAAGTGGTTTTCGTGCAGGAGGATATAGCGGACTTGCCTGTCCAGCAGTCCGGCCAGTTGCTCTTCGGCAAGTCCGCCCTGGTTCAGGCTTTCGAATCGGCGGAACACATTGTCACGATAGCCTTCCTTGATGAACGGGTTATAGCCGTTAACCATCCGCACGCGGTAGATCGAAGCAAAGTACTGGTAAATCGAGGCATAGTGCGAATCGCCCGGCCAGAGCGGCAGCACCAGCGCGCGCGGAATCGCCTGGCGTTCAGCGGCGTCGGTAGCGACCGCCGCATAGGCCGCCTGATTTTTCTCCAGCAGCGAAATCGTGGGGTTAGCCCGGCGCTCGTAACCCCAGAGAATTAAGCCGGCCAATAGGGCCGGCACGAGCAGCGCCCAGACCCGGCCTGCCCGCAATGCTACGCATAGCGTTGCAGGCGGGCGGGCAGCCAATTGCACCAGCCCCGTAAGCGCAAGGGCCGCGGCCACCGCCAGGAACGAGGGCATCAGGCAGAAAATCTTGGCCGGCTGGCGAATCAGGGCATAGGGCGGAATGAGATCGCGGGCCAGCTTGAAAAAAAGCCCGTTAACCGGCCCGCGCGGGCCCAGCGCCAGAATCATGATCGCCAGCATCGCGAGCCCGATGATGGTCAGGACAATCAAGTTGCGGTCCGGCATACGCCGGACGCCGGCTGAGTGGCGGACCAACGCCAGAAAGCCGGCAGTTAGAAAGAGCAGAATACTGCCGCCAAGATAAATATGCGGCGCAATATCCAGCTTGCTGATCCCGAAAAAGCCGCGCCAGTCCGGTGAATAAATCATAATCTCCCGGAGCAAACGCGGGCCAATGGCGTGCGCCACGGGCGCGGCGCCAATTACAACGCGGTATAACGCTTTCATGAACAATGGAAAGAGAAGCGCCGCGGCGAGGAACACGCCGATGGGCAGGAGCGCCAGACCCAAGCGCCAGTAACTCGCGCTCTGCCGCCATTGAAAATCTGTTTTGGCCGCGAAGACCACGACGCCCCAGACCGGCACAGCCAGCGCGCCAAAGAAGAACACGTGGCGATCACCCCAGGATGACAGGAGCAAGGCCGCCCCGGCCAGCGCGCCGCCGCTAACCCGATTATCCCGAACGGCCAGGTCCACTCCCAGCAGGATTGCGCTTACCCACGCCATAGCGAATCCGGCCGGACTGCCGCCAAAAAGATTGATCCAGCGGAAGGGAAGTGCGATCGCCAGGAGCGCGGCTGCGGCGGCAATTAATTCTGAATTGGTCCAGCGCCGGACGAGCAGCCAGGTCAACAGATAGGTGAGCCAGAGAGAAATAAAGCCGGTCAGGTTCCAGCCGAACGCCCGGCCGCCGATCCAGGCGCCGAGGGCATAGATCAGTGAGAACGGAAAATAATAGGCATCCGGCTCAAACCGCTCCCGGTCATTGCCGGTATTGAATTCGTAGAGATTATAAAAGAAAGGCGTTTTGCCGGCGACCATATCCCCGGCCAGCCAGCAATAATACATGAATTGCAAATGGTCGCCGGGGATCAGCGGTTGAATATCAACCGCCTCAGGGTGCGCGGCGGTGGGCACGCCCCGGCCGATATAGCGCGGCAACGGCCAGGAAAAGAACGCCCAGACCGCCAGCGTGATGACCAGCGTGAGGCCGCCGAGCTTCCAGGCAGTTAGACGGGCATGACTCTCAGGCATGGGCCAAACTTATCGTAATGGCCCGCAAGCGCAAAGAACGAATTTCGGCGTGAAAAAATATCGGAAAAAATGGCAATGGAAAGTATATGCCGCGGCAGGCTTACCTCACAGCATTTGCCGGCGGCATAGATCCTGAAAGGGGCCGGGTTGATTAAGCAATGTCTGGTAGTCGCCCTCCTGGACAATGCGCCCATCCGTCAGGACGCATATACGGTGCGCGTTGACGATGGTGTTGATGCGCTGGGCGATGACGATGCGGGTGATTTTGAGCGAGTTCAGGGTGCGCATGACAATTTCCTGGGTCTGGTTGTCGAGCGCGCTGGTGGCTTCGTCAAAAAGCAGGATGGGCGATTGTTTGACGAAGGAGCGGGCAATCAGCAAACGCTGGCACTGGCCGCCGGACAGTGTTCCGCCGTTGGCCGGCACGACGGTGTGCAGGCCCATGGGCATGGCTTTGATGTCGTCTTCCATGCCGGCCAGGCGGGCCGCCCGCCAGGCGTCGTCCATGGTCAGCGCGGAGGCCCCCACGATATTGTCAAAGATGCTGCCGCCAAAGAGTCGTCCGTTCTGGAGCACCACGCTGATTTGCCTGCGAAGGGCGGGCAGATTGAGTCGTTTCAGGCTTTTGCCGTCGTAGAAAATGTCGCCGGCTTCGGGGGCTTCGAAACCGAGCAACAGCCGGAAGATGGTGGATTTGCCCACGCCGGAGGGGCCGACAATGCCCACATATTCGCCTGGTGCAATGGTCATGTTAAAACTCTGCAGGACGAGCGGCAGGTCGGGCCGGTAGCGGAAGGTCAGTTGGCGGAGTTCGATCCGCCCCTTGAGGATGCCGGGCGCCAGGCGGGTGGGGTCCACCTCCGGGATATTTTCGAGAATTGGGCGGGCGCGTTCATACATGGGGCGGATGTTGTAGATGGACACAGCGGCGTTGCACATGGAAAGCAGAGCGACCATGAATTGGGCTAAAGCGGCGATGAATGCTAGAAAATGGGCGTTGGAAATGGTGCCCTTCAGGAAGAAGAAGTACACGGCAAATACGCACAGCGTGCAGAAAAGTCCGTAGGCGGAGTTGAAAGCCGTTTCGGCCATGTCGTAATACTGGGCGCGGATGCCAACCTGCTTGGCGGCCGTGAATCGTTTGCTCCAGCGGGCAAAGGCGCGGATTTCTGACGCAGTATCGTGAAGTTTGGCTATGGCGGAAAGGAATTGGAAGGTCATGCCACTGATTTCGCCCTTCAAGTTCAACGCCTGCCGCTGATATTTGAGTTGGAATATGGCCACGAAAAACGTGACCAGCATGGCGATCGCCACGAGAATGACGGCCAGGATCGCCATTTTCCAACTGTAATAGAAAATGAGCGCCAGGTTGAAGATTGAAAAAACACCCGAAAGAACCGAGGATATGACGGTGCCGGAAAGAATCTGGCGGATGCTGTTGATCGTCATGATGCGCGTGGCCAGATCGCCGGTGGTGAATTGACGGAAAAAGTTGACCGGCATGGCCAGGACGCGGTCCCAAACGGCGGCTTGCAGGGCATTATCGGCGCGGCCTTCGATGCGCAATATGGCAAACGAGCGGGTCAGGGTGAAGATCATGGAGGACACTGTGGCGACGATGAGTCCGGCGGCGATTTGCATCAACTGGTTGGTTTCACCGCCGGGAATGATATTGGCGTAGATAATGCCGGTCAACCAGGGCAGCAGCAGGCTGAGCAATCCGCCCAGAATGCCCATCCCAATTATGGTGGCGATGTCGCGGCCGGCGCCCTTCATGGCATAGGCCAGCAGTTCTTTGCTGCGGATGGGTTTTGGCGGAAGCGGACGATAGAACATGTAGGCAGTTTCGAGGATCGTGCCCGCCGCGGCGGCATCCAGCCGGCGCGATAGGCGGGTGACGGGATCAACCAGGCGATACCGTCCGGGCTTTTCGGGAATCAAGGCGACGGGATGCCGCAGGTCGCCGGCGAACGCCAGGAGGGGGCCATGCTCGCGTTTGCGCCAGTCGCCGAACAGCGTGACGCGACGCATGCGGATGCCGGACGCCTGGGCGACGGCGCGCACCGGATCGCCGCTGGACGAATCGGTTTCGCCAGCCGGCGGGGCTTGAAATTCCATGCCGTCGTATTGGCCGATGACTTTACAGGCGGCCAGCAGAGTATCGCCCTTGGTGTCAAACGCCGTTTGGAAACGGACGCGTTCGTCCAGCAGCGCGGAAGCGCCGGCCAGGGATGCGCGGAAGGTTTCTTCCAGAATCTCAGCGCGTTGCGCCAGGCGTTCGCTTCCCCGCAAGGCCGCGGTCTTTTCCTGTTTCAGTAACGCGGCCAGCGCTCCGGCGTGAAAGGCGTCAAGCGCCGCCCAGTCGCCGATCGCCGCCGCGGGCTGGGGCGTGGTTGCGGCGATAGCGTTCGCGATGTTGTTGATCCATGCTGAAAAGCAGGGCAGCACGTCGGACGTGAACGGCAAACGCTCACGATCTAATCGGACGAGTTCGGCGTCCATGACCGGGACGGCCAGCAGCGCGATGGACTCCACGGGCGGCAGGCCGGGTATGATCTGCCCGGCAGCGACGCGGAAAAGATGCCGCCGGTTGCCGGCAACTTTGCCATCGGCAACCGGCACGGCGAAGATATCCACGTCGCCCCTGGCGACCCGCCACAACGCCGCCGGATCATTCAAAAGCCACGGATCATGTCCGGTGGCATGCGCGATCTCGCCGGCGGCGCTGAAAACCGCCTGGATTTTTTCGTCGGGAAGATGTTCGCTCATGATCAGGTTGTCCGTGTTCAGCCGCCGGCGGTAACCAGGGCGGCGTAGGCGCCTTGCCGTCCGATCAGTTCTTCGTGAGTGCCGCGTTCCACAACGGAACCCTGGCGGAGCACGATGATTTCGTCGCAATCGCGAATGGTGCTGAGCCGGTGCGCAATGATGAGGCAGGTGCATCCGTTGCGGCGCAGGTTGGAGTCAATATGGGCTTCGGTGATGGCGTCGAGCGCGCTGGTGGCCTCGTCCAGCACGATCACCGCCGGATGGACGGCGAGTGCGCGGGCGATTTCCAGGCGCTGGCGCTGCCCGCCGCTGAAGTTGGCGCCGCCTTCGTCCATCTCGCTGTAATAACCGCCGGGCCGGGAAACTATGGCTTCCTCAATCTGCGCGTCGCGCACGGCCTGAAGGACGTCTTCTTCCGGGATGGCCTCGTCCCACATGGTCAGATTCTGCATGATTGTGCCCTTGAAGAGGAAGATTTCCTGGCTGACCCGGGCGAGCGAGTTGACCAGCAGTTGGCGCGGTATTTCGTCGCGGGGAAATCCGCCAATGAGAATTTC
>JACPGM010000039.1 GCA_016188985.1 Lentisphaerota bacterium
TCATGTTATCGCAGGTCATATTCTATTAGTTCAACGAATAGTGTTTTATGCCGCACGCGGCGAGTATAGCACGGTAGGATTGGGCGACAAGCTGATTGGATGATGCATCTTTGTCATGGATTCCCCATATTGCACGTTCCCGGTGATTTTGAATGTAGCCGGGCGCGTTTGGAAAAGCCAGTTGAAATTCCCTAAACACGGGCCAGGGTCCGCACCGCGGAGATGAATGCCGCCAGGGGTAGTAAGCGCGTATCGCGAGTGAGTGGACCCGCTTGGTCCGAAAGGGGCGCCAGGCCGCCGGGTCCTCTCGGGAGAGGCAATTTTCCGGTGAACATGATCACTGAACTTCCTTCGCGCTGTTCAAAATCCGCTCGAACTTGGCTGGGAGAACGATCGGGATATGCTCCACGGCTTTCAGGTCCAGAAGGTCTCCATCACCGCTCACGATGTAATCGGCCCGGCCGGCCAGCGCTGTCTGGAGATACGGTTCGTCCTTCGGATCCCGGCAGATTCCCGGCGCGGGGTAATCGCCGATGGTTACCGGGTCGGCGATCTGCTCCAGCAGAATGACGAAGCCTTCCTTGGCCTGCTTGCTCATTTTCAGATAACGTTGCAGGCGGGGGTATTCAAGCGCGGAGCGCAATTCTTCAAGCAACGGAGCCGATGTTACCAGACGCTCCGCGGTTCCTTCGACGGCTGCGCGCAGAATTCGGCCCGGCGCCGAATGGGACCGGATCAGGGCGCTGATGATGACATTGGCGTCCAATACGACGCGAAGGGGCGGCATGGCCTTACTTCCCGCGCTTCGATGTCCGGGCGGCGCGCCGCGCCGCGTTGGCCAACGTCATAGCTTCCGCATCCGTCTTCACGGCATTGGGCCGGGCCAACCAGTTGCCGAGGTACAAGCGGGCCGCGCGCCGGATGGCTTCCGCCTTCTCGACCGGCATCACGACCGCCAGCGGCTTGCCCTTGCGCTCAACAAGATATTCGTCGCCGCGCAGGGCCACCCGGTTCAGAATGTCTCCAACATGTTTCCGCACGTCCATGGTGGTAACTGTAATCATAGCGCGCCTCCTGTCCTAACCAAGGCAACTATAATAGATGCTGCAGTTGCCGTGTCAAGGGCCTTTCAATGCCGACTAAAGGACGCATCTGCAAGCCAGACTTGTATTTATACTGCAAATCGGCCAGGAAAGCCAGATGGGCTTGCCTGTAATGACCGGTTACGCTTGCCTGAAAACTTATATTGTCTAAACTGCAAGCGGACGTATAGTGTGCTCGAAAAAGCAGCGGTAACTATGCGCGTAAAAAAATTAATTTTGCCGATCATGGTTTTGGCGCTCGCCGGCTTGCTTCCACCCGGGAGTCCGGGCAAAACGATCCCGGTCGAAGGCTGCGCCGCCCAGGTCAACGACCGGATGATAACGGTCCGGGAAGTGCTCTCCGCGATGCAACCCCTCGAGCGGCATTTGCGCGCGACCAGCCAGAATGTCGAACTCGACAGCCAACTGGCGGAAGCCTACGAAATGGCGTGCGAGGCCTTGATTGAGCGGGAATTGATTCTGGACGCCTTCCAGCAGCGCAAGGAATTTGCCTTGCCGGACAAACTCGTGCAGAACCGCACGGAAGAAATTGTGCGCAGCAAGTTTGGGAATAGCCGCGCCGCTTTCCGCAAAGCCCTGGACGAGGAAGGGCTGACCATGGAGGAATGGCAGGACAATTTAAGGAAATCCATGATTGTGTCTTTCCTGCGGGAACAAGAAGTGGACAAGAAAGTTTCCGTTTCACCGCAAGCGGTGCGCGCAGCCTATGAAAAGGCGTTGCCCACCTTCGGCACTCCCGCGCAGGTTCATCTGCACATGATCATGATTAATCTCGGTAAGACCGAGGAAGAAATGGCTCTTAAACGCAAACTCTCCGGCGAAGTACGCCAGCGCCTGCTCGCCGGAGAGTCATTTGCCGACCTGGCCCGGCAGGTCTCCGAGGGCGCGCGCGCCCAGGATGGCGGCGACTGGGGCTGGGTTGATCCGGCTACGCGGCGCGCGGAACTGGCCGCAGCAATCCAGGCGCTTAAGCCGGGCGAAATCAGCGAGGTAATCACGGCCGGCGAGGACCTGTATATCCTCAAGGTAGAAGGCCGCCGCGACGCCACCGTGGTCCCATTTGAGAAAGTTCAGGACACCTTGCGCGCCGAGTTGGAAAAACAGGAAGCCAAACGGCTCTACAATGCCTGGATGACGCGCCTGAAAGAGAAGGCGTTTATCAGGAAATACTAAAAGCGGTAAGGTTCAAGGTTTAGCGGTTCACTGTTCAACGGTCCGCCTGCTACGCTGTAGCACTGCGGGCAGGTTGCCGATTTTTCTATCGAATTTTCCAACTGTGAACCTCCTAACCGTGAACCGTTGAACTATCCACCGGTTTTTCACCATGAGAACCATTGCCATTACCCTCGGCGATCCGGGCGGGATTGGGCCGGAAGTGGCCCTGAAAGCGCTTTACCGGAAGAGCTGGCCGGGCAACCTGCGTTTTGTGCTGATCGGCAGCCGCGCGATTCTGCGTCGCCAGGCCCGGCAGCTCAGCGTGCCGTTGCCGCCGGAGTGGCATTGGCATGATGCCCTCAGCGGCTCGGCCACCATTGTTAACTGGGAACCTGAACAGGAAAGGAATTTTGAATTAGGCCTTCGGTACCCATCTTATGTAGCCGCGGCGCCTGCCCGAGCTCGGCCAGGGGTGACGCCATGGCCGCCGGAAGAATCTCGCTTAGCAGCCTTGCCCGATGAATCCACGCCCTCACCTGCCCGTAGTGCTACGCGCAGCGTTGCAGGCGGGCGGGCGCGGCTACAAAGATTGAAATCCATAGGCTTTAAGCAACCACCCATGCCCCTGACTTGGCAGCCGGGTGTTACGGGCAAAGCGCAGGCGCGCTCAGTAGTGCGTTGGATCCAGGCGGCGGTGCAGGGCTGCCGGGCGGGGCACTTTGCGGCCCTGGTTACCGGGCCAATCTGCAAGCAGAGCCTGGCTCTGGCCGGTTTGCCGTTTGCCGGTCACACGGAATACTTAGCCGCACTCACCCTCACCCGGCGCTATGCCATGCTGCTTCTGGGCGGCTCCTTGCGCGTGGTGCTGGTTACGCGGCATCTACCGCTGGCCAAAGTGCCCGGCGCCGTTTCCCGCTCAGCCATCCGGATGGCGGCGCAATTAGCGGCCCAAGCATTGCCCTGGCTGGGCATAAAGCAAAAAACGATCGGCGTCTGCGCGCTCAACCCGCACGCCGGCGATGAAGGCCTGCTGGGTCGCGAAGAAATCAAAACAATTATACCGGCGTTACGCTCGTTGCGGCGCCAGGGCTTGAGCGTGGAAGGGCCCATAGCCGGCGACGTCATCTTTCACCAGGCGCGGCAGGGCCGTTATGGCGCTATTCTGGCCATGTATCACGACCAGGGTCTTGCGCCCCTCAAGATGCTTGCCTTCGATGAGGGCGTAAATGTAACGCTCGGATTGCCGATCGTGCGCACTTCGCCGGATCACGGCACCGCTTTCGATATTGCCGGAAAAGGCCAGGCCCACGCCGGCAGCATGGCTGCCGCTATTCGCCTGGCTGCGCGCCTCGCCTACCGCCGAAATCCATGGGGCCGCGCTGGTGCTCCCGGAAGGACTTGAACCTTCATCTCCTTAAGAGACATGGTCCTAAGCCATGCGCGTCTGCCAATTCCGCCACGGGAGCAGATTCGATTGAATTAGGCCGCTAAGGGCAACAACCTAAGATTATTAGCCACAAAAAGGCACAAGCAGAGCACAAAAAATACTAATTTGTGTTTCGTAGTTTCCGCCATAGGCGGATCCGCCTATAGGCGGAAAATTCCTATGCCTTGAACTAACAGAAAGGGTCTGCTAATTTCACCACACCGCGCGCCAAGAACTATATCATAATAACACGCCAGAAGCTAAGAAAGTAATCGGCATATCGTAATGCCTACTATGAGGTGGTCGCGTGAAGGTAGGGACGGCTCGCCGAGCCGTCCGCGGCGCGTTCGGGCCTACTCCGCCGTAGTAAGCCTACTGGCTACGAAGGCTGGACGAACGCGCCCTACCTCTTGCCCCCTTAAGACTGAGGGGTTACGGCATATTAACACACATGAACCGGATGAGAAAGGCAGCGCTATTTTTCCCCGCCGCCGCAGTCGGATTATTCCTGCTCCTGCTCCTGCACACCCACGGGCACCTGATTGAGCCGGTGTTTCTGCGTTACCTGATCATCTGGATTCCGCTGGTGTTACTCCTCGAGCGGTTGCGGGTTTTCGCCGCCGCGCGCGGCCAAGCCCCGGCTGTAGCTTTGCGGGTCTGGCCGGTTATTGGTCTCCTTATTTTCCTGATCCTGTTCCTTTTCTCCAGCGTGACCGATCATCCCTGGTTCTATTTTATTGACTGGCTGCCCCGGACTGGTTTCGGCTGGTTCTTGTTCGAATCCAAAATGGGGCGGTTCGTGTTGCTCACGGCCTTACTGGCACCTTTTCTGGTCACGCCGAGCAAGCGGCTACCAGCTATTCTGCTGGTTCTGCTGCTTGCCAGTATGGCATGGTGCGGTGCGCTGTTTCTCAAGGCTACGGGCGGGGCGCCCTTATACACGGATGACCACACTTCGTTTCAGTTCCGCTTGTGGGAGTATGTTCGGACCGGACTGCAGTTGATCAACTACAACCCCTATTGGAACGCTGGGGTGGTTGAGAGCCATTTTACCCAAACGGGAACCGCGGCTATCGGATTACTGGCCTGGCCGGTCTGGTCACATTGGCCGATTGACCAGGCTTATACGCCGGTATTGCTCGCGGTATTCATCGTCCTGGTTCCGCTCCTGGCGGTTGGCTCACTGCGGATCATGGGCGCCAATGGAACAGCGCAGTGCAGCGCCGGGTTCTTGGCCTTGGGGGTAAATCAGCCTTATTTTCTCTGGCTGCTCCACTACGGCACGGTCGGTGCCTGCATAGCCTCGGCCTGTATCCTGCCGGTCAGCGCTTGCCTGTTCCGGGTCATAATGCTCGGCCGGCGGGAATGGTGGCTGGCTGTCTTCCTGATTGTCGTTGGCAGTTTTGCCCTGATGTGGCCGCCGGCTGCAGTTATGATTCTGGCGCTTGCTCTGGCTTTTCTGGTCAACTGGCGGCGCTGGTCCTGGCCAAAATTCCGGTTCCTGCTGCTTTGCGCAGCGGTGATCCTGCTCCTGCACCTGCGACGGGCGCTTGTGCTTTTAATGGAAATGGGCGTCTTCCATCCGCGGGGCCCTACCCTGGCTCTACCCGGCGGATATGAATTCTCATCGGACCTGCTGGTTGCCGGATGGGAAACGCTGGTAGATTACCTGCGCCACGGGCATCCCTTGATCCTGTTTCTGGGTATCGGCGGCGTCGGGGTAATCGCCCACCCGCTGGTGCGCCGCTGGTTTGGGCCGGTTGTGCTCGGCATGTTGCTATTGACCGGCTGGGGTTTCCTGGTGCTACCAGACCTGCAATTGCACCGAATGGTAATTCCGCTCTTTTTCGTGGCCATTGCGCCGGCAGCCCTGATGGCGGCCGATATCCTTCGGAGCAAGAGTATTCGTCTGGCGCTTCTGCGCGCCGCCCTCGTAGTAATCCTGGCACTGGGCGCCTGGAACGCAGCCAAGATGTTCGGGAACGAGGGCCGCGCGACCTATCAGCCCATGCCGCGCGAGGCGCGCGACTTGGCGGCGTGGCTGAAAGCCGATGGCGCGGATGGCGGCCGGGTGCTCTTTGCCGGCAGCACGGTGCACGGCTACTTTGAGGCGCACGTGGCCTGCCTGTCATACCTGGCCGAGCGCGAGATGATGGCTTGCGATTATTACCATTTCTCGCCCGGCGCGGTGGAATACGATTACCCCCCTAAGGCCTGGCGCCAGACGCCAGAAGCAATAGCACGCTTTCTGGAACTGTTCAACGTGACGACCGTAACCACCTGCCGCGCCCAACACCGCGCCTTTTTCGCGGCGCACCCGGAACAATACCGGCTGGTCAAGGAGCTTGGCGAAGACAATGAGCTGACGTTTTTCAAGGTTCTGCGCCCATCGGCCTGGTTCCTGGAAAACAGCGGCACAATTACGGCAACCTTCAACCGCATCAACGTTGCGCTCACGCAACCCGACCAGAACGCGGTTATTAAATATACCTGGCACCCCGGTTTGAAGGTTACGCCCCCGGCAATCCTTTATCCGGTCGAAGCCGGCCCCGGGGTAACCCTGATCGGCATCCGACCCAATGGCAGGGCTTACTTAGAAATTCGCTTTCACAGTTGGTTATAGGTTGGCTGTAGGCCTTCCCTGGCCGACGCTCGGGCAGGCATAGTATGAAGGCCTATTTCTAAAAGCCGTGCCGTCATGTTATGACGGCCTACAGAAACGCCACGCCGCCGTCGCGATTGTGTGCCCCATTTTGCTATTGGTTTTTCATTGGCGTTGTGGTATTCGCAGTTGCAGGCCGGTTGACAAAGGAATCGCTATGGATAACAAAATCGGCGTGCTGGCTTCACTCCAAGCCGAGCGAAGCTGTTTCACGCAATTGCAACAACATGGGGTCAAGGTCTGCCAATTAGTCAGTTGGCAGCCAGAATTATGGACGGAAGCTCTGGCGGAAAAGGTTAGCCGGGAAGCACATGAGACGGGCATTCATATCACCGCTTTATGGGCGGGCTGGTCGGGGCCGTCCGCCTGGAACTTTAGCGAGGGACCGCTGACCTTGGGCCTGGTGCCGGAGGCGTTTCGCGCGCAGCGCGTAAAGGAACTCTGCCGCGCCGGACAATTTGCCAAATGGTTGCAGGTCCGGGCCATAATCACTCATCTTGGATTTATTCCAGAAAATATGAACGATCCGGCCTTCCCCGACGTGGTGGCGGCCACACGGCAAGTGGCCAATCATTTGCAGAGTTTGGGTTTGGAGTTCTGGTTTGAAACGGGCCAGGAGACCCCCATCACCCTCTTGCGCCTGATCCGGGCGGTCAACACGCCTAACCTTGGTCTCAACCTGGATCCGGCCAATCTGATTCTATACGGCAAGGCCAATCCCATTGATGCCCTGGATATATTTGGCTCGCTGGTCCGCAACATCCACACCAAGGATGGCCTCTACCCGACCGATCCCCTGAAGCTGGGGCAGGAAGTCAAGGTGGGCGAAGGACGGGTGCGTTATCCCGAATTTGTGCGGCGCCTGAAGGAAATCGGATTCAAGGGCGAGTTCATCATCGAACGCGAGATTACCGGAGCCCAGCAGGACCGCGACATTGCCGCAACGATCAGCTATCTAAAAAAACTATTAGCGAGGACATAGCCATGGCCTTACTCAAACAGATTATCGAGCGGTATTCGGTGCGCTCTTACCAGCAACGCGCGATAGAAAAGGAAAAACTTTTAGCGGTTCTCGAGGCGGCGCGGCTGGCGCCCTCGGCCAATAACGTCCAGGAATGGCGGTTCGTCGTCGTCCAGGACGCTGAAACCCGCAAAAAACTGTGCGTGGCGGCCAATAACCAGCGCTTTGTCGGCGAAGCGCCGGTGGTTATCGTCTGCTGCTCCAATCTCTCGGACCACGTAATGCGCTGCGGGCAGATGGCTTACCCGATTGACGTGGCCATCGCCATGGAGCACATGGCGCTGCAGGCCGTTGCGGAAGGGCTGGGAACCTGCTGGGTAGGTTCTTTTTACGAGGACCAGGTCAAAGCGATCCTCGGCATTCCCGAAAAAGCGCGCGTGGTCGAATTGCTCACGCTGGGTTACCCCGCCGATACGGCCCGCGCCAAAAGCCGCTTACCCTTGGACCAGATTGTCGCTTACGAGCGCTGGCAATTTTAGCCCTGCTACCTTGACCACTGCGAAAGATGGTAGCTTATCCCTTCCGCGCTTTTCGCGGTATCACCCGGCAGCAACTCCCGGTAGTGGCGCGCGACTTTCTTGTAAGCGTTGGCCTGCTGGCGGATGTAGTTGGGACGGTAATGTTTAAACCAGGGAATGCCGTAGACGCGGCCGACTACCCGTTCGGTTACCGGCAACGAGCCGGGCCCCTGGCGCAAGTCGCGGTCGGCGTTGGCCAGGCGGGTGGGTTTGCCGTGGCCATAAACATCACAGGTATTCAGGAGCGGGTGCGTATGCAGCGGCGTGTTACAGCCGGGCTGGCAAATCGCGCCTTCCGCCCGGACGGCCTCCGCGAAGCGCGCTAACGAGAGGCCTTCAAGCGCCTCCGGCTGGTACAATCCCCGCGCGGCATACCAACCGCCCATGGTGCTGCCGGAATCCTTGGGCGGGCGGTGAGCCTGGATACCCGGAACGCCTTCCAGCAGGTCCCAGAACAGGTTCATGGCCTTCTGGATTTCGGCCATGCGCGCGTCATAGTATTTCAATTGCACGCGCCCCACCGCCGCGCTCATCTGGTGCATCCGATACTTATAGCCGCCGAGGGGCAAACCGGCAAAAGGCTTGAGCGCTTCCGTCAGAATATCTTCGGCCTTGTAGCGCTCGTAGTGGCCAAAGGCCAGGGCGCGCTCAAATATCTCGGTATCATTGGTGGTCAACATGCCGGCCTCACCAATGGCCAGCGATTTGCCGCTCATCATGGAATAGCCGGCTACGTCGCCGATGGCGCCGGTCCTCCGGCCTTTATACAGCGCGCCATGCACGTGGGAGACATCTTCAATGACCTTAATGTTGTGCTTACGGGCAATGGCCATGATGGGGTCCATGTCCGCCGGGTAACCGCAGTAGTGCACCACCATGATGGCCTTGGTGCGCGGCGTAATGCGCTTTTCGATATCGTTGGGATCCAGGCAGAGCGTCAGCGGGTCAACTTCAGCAAATACGATTGTTGCGCCCAACGAAAAGGCTTGAAGGCAGGAGGCCCAAAAAGTCAGGCTGGGACAAATGATTTCATCGCCGACGCCCACCTTGCAGCCGAACATGGCCGCATGCAACGAGGCCGTTCCGGTAGAAAAACCCAGCGCATGCTTGACTCCCTGCCAGGCCGCGTATTCCCGCTCGAAAGCCTTGGTCTCCTCGATTCCGGACATTATCCGCTCGCGCAAGACCTTCAGCACGGCCTGCTCATCCTCCTTGGTAACGATTGGCCAGGTGAACATATCGCGTTCCGGCCGGGTCACGGCCTTAGGCCCGCCCAATAACGCCAGTTTCGAAGCTCCGTCAGGCATAACCATTCCTCCTCTTTTTATGTTGCCACCGGACAGATCTGACCCGGCTTCGCCGGACGGCTACGCCGGGCGAGCGGATCGGACAAACAAGCAAAGCCCAATCATCCCCCGCTATACGGGCAAGGGCCGCCCGTACAAGATGAACATGCCGGCCCTGGCGCCGATGCCGCATGCGCCGGAACGCGCTCGGCGCCCACGCTGAAGGCCGAGAGCAGCTTGGTCAATTTATTGCCGCCGCATTGCGGACAAGCGCCGGGTTCATCGGCCGGATTCCTGGCCAGATATTCAAAGCGCTTCCGGCATTGACCGCACTCGTATTCAAATATCGGCATGTGACTTTGCTCTGGCAGCTATATAGATCATCATAAATAACGCAGCATGCGCTCTTGGTAGGGACGGCTCGCCGAGCCGTCCGCGGCGCTTTCGGGCCTACTCCGCCGTAGTAAGCCTACTGGCTACGAAGGCTGGACGAAAGCGCCCTACCACACAATGCTGTAACATTATTGTCGGCATATATAACGTTCGCAAGAACGACATCAGATCAACGCGGTCTTAACGGCTTCCCGGCACTGGCAGGGTTCTTCCAGGATTTTGGCAATGGCGCTTGGCAGAAGCCGGTTAACCTGGGCCGCGTTATGGGCCATTGTTTTCAGGACCAGGTCAATCGTGACGGCCTCCTTGCTTTCGTGCCAGCAGTCGTAATCCGTGCTCATGGCGATAGAGGCATAGCAAAGACCAGCCTCCCGCGCCAGGACAACTTCCGGGACGGTGCTCATATTAATCACATCGCCGCCCCACATCTGAAACATGCGGCTTTCGGCCTTGGTGGAAAACCGCGGGCCTTCAATCGTGACCATTGTGCCGCGCGCATGATGGGCAATGCCCAGTTCCGCGGCCGTCTTGGCCAGAATGGCGCGCAAGGTCGGGCAGAACGGCTCGCTCATGGGAATGTGGCAAACCTGCTGGCCTTCATAAAACGTCTGATTGCGGCGAGTCGTGCGATCAATGAACTGGTCAATAAACACGAGGTGGCCGGGGGCAATGGCCTCGCGCAAGCTGCCGCAGGCGGTAGTTGCCAGGATATGCGTAACGCCCATTTCTTTCAAGGCCCAGATATTAGCGCGGTAATTAACGTTGGAAGGCATGATCCGGTGATTGGCGCCGTGCCGGGCCAGGGCTACCACCGCGCGACCCTGTAGCTGGCCGCTGATGATCAAGTCCGAAGGGGCGCCATAGGGCGTATGCACCTTGGCGCGTTCCACGTGAGTTAACTGCAGGTTATCATCCAGGCCTGAGCCGCCGATAATGCCGACTTTAATCATACAAGGCCTCCGAGGTAAACGAGCGTTTTCTATCGGTTACTACGCGGCGGACACGGAGGTCCGCCCTCCAAAGATTTTAGATTCCTCGACTCCGCTTTCCGCCAGAGGCGGATGCTACTCTGCGAAGTAAGCCTCCGCTACGAAGCACGAGCCCGCCTTTTGCGGGCGCTCCGCTCGGAATGACAAACCTGCTATTTTCTGTCATCCCGCCTGCCCGAGCTCCGGCCAGGGAGCTTATCGAGGGATCTCGTGCGTCTCAATAAACCCGGTAATCATAGGCGGTGTCACAGAGCTGGCAAGCAAGAAACGGAAGCTCAAGCCAAAAACCAGACCTGTTCTTGCAATTGCTTGCCGGAAGCAAAAGTGAACTCCTGAGCGGCAACTGCTAAAACGGCCTTGGTCAGAGAGACCTCAAGCGTCAACTTCTTTTCAGCAGCGCGCGCATGCATGATATTCGCCAGCAGGACCGCCCGTTCCACGCCGTCGCCACGACCGTAATTCCAGACTTCGTCGGGCTGGGCCAGCCGGCCGGCGCCTTCATAGATGGATTCATTAGGCATGGCTTGTACGCGCTCAATCACCTGCGCATCGTTGAGCGCGGCTGCGCCGGCCACCGAAACGGGATTGCGCTCGAGGGCGGCCAAGAGGAACGGCGCCGGCTCCGTCCGGGTAAGGTCGCGATAGGCATAGAAAGCCAGATCCGCCATGGTGTTCTCGGCGCGGATGGCCTCCAGCCGGGTGATCACATCTTCGCGCTCCATCGCGAGGGTAAGCGCCAGGGGCGCCGACTCGTTCCGCACTGTTTTCGGCCGCAAGTCAGGGAGGCGGGGAACAGTCCGGCAAAAACGAATCAGGAGTTCGATGGCCTTGGCGGCATCCAGGCATCCGCCGGAAAACTGGCTACGGAGAGCCTCGACATCGGCGGGCTTGTTTAAGTCCACACGCGCAGAGCGCAAATAGTCTTCCAATTCATTGAGCACGATGGCCGAGGGGGCGCGCTCGTGCGCAAAATATTCCTCCTCAATTTCCGAGAGCAATTTAGAGCGAGTCTCATCGGTAACTTTGAAGGCGCTGCCCTGCTCGCAGGCAAACGCATGGTCAGCGCCGATATAATGGGGCACGCCATGGATGGGGTGACGAATCTGAAAACATTTCTGGATATCGCGCCGGTGCCGCAGATAATTGCCCAGCACTTCCGCGGTAAGCTCAATTTGCAGGAAGCGGCGCAGTCGCTCGGCAAACCGCTCGTAGGCCGCCGGCTGAATCGTGGCCAAAGGGTAAAGAATATGGGCGTAGCCGGTCTCATGAGCCACCACGGTAACGCGCTCATTCTCCAGCGCGCGGCGGCCCTGCGCCGAGAGCGCCGTGCCGTTAAACCACATGGCCCTGGTCATCAGCCGCCGGTTATTGGTCAGGATGCCGTCACCCACGTCCACAAAATTCTGGGAATGCAGCGGGGTGGCCATGAGAAAAATATCCTGCAAGGGAATGCGCGCCACGATAAAGAGCGCGGCCGCGTAGAGCACCGCCAGCGACACGCACTCGCCGGCGCCGCCGCCATAATTAGCCCGAAAGCGGAAGGCGTCCATGGCCTCCACGGTCTCGGTCTTCCAATACGGGATGACGTCGCCATCGTATTTATCAAGTCCGAAATGGGCGCGAATATCCTGGTCGAAATAATATTTATCGCCTTCGTAGCCGAAGAGCGCGTTGGACTGCCGCAGAGTCTCCGCATCAATAAAACCGGCAAAACGCTTGAGCTCGCGCGGCTTGGTCGTCAGACCCCAGGTGTCGAGGTCCAGATTGAAGGCATAGTGGTCCATAATGAATTGCTTGAGGCGCAGGATGCGCCGGTAGGGCGTCATGGCCGCGAGGCCGGCAAACCATGGGTCGGCGCGCCAACGCCAGATGACCGGACTCATCAGGTTGGCCAGCAGCAGGCTGTAGATGAGCTCCGGAAACACGAAGATTTCCATGTCGGAGAGCGTCAGGGCCGACGATTTACGCTCCAGTTCCTGGCGATTCATTTTTTCTTTGATGGTAGGTACGCCCCGGCGAGCACCGCCAGAAGGATCACGCCGCTGGCGGTGTTGACCCACCCGGGCAACAGCTCATGCGCGTGGGCAGCGGCCTGCGCGGCGGGCA
>JACPGM010000050.1 GCA_016188985.1 Lentisphaerota bacterium
CGGCAGCGCCCAGATGAATTTCCAGGAGCTCGTGGTGGCGGTTGAACACCAAGTGCCGATCAAGATAGTGATTCTCAACAACGGCTGCCTCGGCATGGTCCGCCAGTGGCAGGAGTTGTTTTATCATAAGGAATATTCAGGTACCTGTTTAGGCCAGACCGGCCGGGGCAAGAACGAGCAAATCAAGGATCGCCCGGAAGCGCCCTATCTGCCGGATTTCGTCAAACTGGCCGAGGCGCACGGCGCGCTGGGCCTGCGGGCCAAGACCAAAGCGGAAGTGCGGGCGACCTTGCAAAAAGCTCTGGCCGCTGATGGCCCGGCCGTGGTGGAATGCATGGTGGAAAAGGAAGCCAATGTATATCCCATGGTGCCCGCCGGCGCCTCGCTGACCGAAATGATTCAAAGCATGGCCTGAAGAAGTGCGGCAGGTCATTGGTGTTTAAAATAAGATTCCCTCTCCCTTGGGAGAGCCCCGCCGTAAGCGGGGTAAAGGTTAGGGCTTGCCCCGCTGAAAGCGGGGTGAGGGGCCTGCCCGAGCGTCGGCCAGGGAATGCCGGCAAATGAACCCCCTCACCTCGGTCCTCTCCCGAGGGAGAGGATGAGGTCTCGTCAATCGATATGAAACACATTATTTCCGCCGTAGTTGAAAATCGTCCGGGCGTTTTGGCGCGGATCATCGGCCTTATTTCCGGCCGGGGCTACAATATTGACAGCCTCAACGTGGCGCCCACTCAGGATGGCACCATCTCCCGCATTACCATGACCGTGCCGGGCGACGACCGGGTGCTGGAACAGGTAACCAAACAGCTCAACAAGCTGGTGGATGTGATCAAGGTCTTTGACCTGACCGGGCAGAAATATGTTGACCGGGAATTGGCCCTGGTGAAAGTGAGCGCCGGGCAGAAAAATCGCGCGGCGATCATCGAGCTGGCGGCCCTGTGCCATGCGGAAATCGTCGCGGTCCAGAACAAGGCCATGATCGTTCAGATCGTCGGGACCACGGCGGCCGTGGATAATTTTGTGGAGCTGATCAAGCCCCACGGCATTGTCGAGGTCTCGCGCACCGGCGTGATCGCCCTGGGCAGCGCCGAGAGTTAAAGCCTAGCCAAACATATTTTCCGCCTTGAGCGGATCCGCATAAGGCAGAGAGGTTTTGGTAGGGCGCTCTCGCCGAGAGCGCCGCGGACGGTCCCGCCGAGGCGGGATAAACTCGGCGCTTGCCCCGCCCTGTGGCGGGGAGCCGTCCCTACCGCGGAGCGACCCGGCCGCCTAACGGGAAAAATATTCAACACGAATTCTCCACCTGAGGCGGATCCGCCAAGGCGGAAACATATTTCAGAAAGCGCCTAATATTATGAAAAAAGAAGACCGGCAACGCGTGTTGATTTTTGACACTACCTTGCGCGACGGCGAGCAGTGTCCCGGCGCCAGCCTGAATCACCGCGAAAAAATAGAAATTGCCCAGCAATTGGCCCGTCTCAACGTGGACGTAATCGAAGCCGGGTTTCCCGTGGCTTCGCCCGACGATTTTCAGGCGGTGCGGGCCGTTGCCGCTGCCATCAAGGGTCCGCGCATCGCCGGGCTGGCGCGCTGCTTGAACAAGGATATTGAACGCTGCGCGCAGGCCTTGGCGCCCGCGGGCAAACGCGCCCGAATTCATGTGTTCCTGGCGACTTCCCGCATCCATCGCGAGTTCAAACTGCGCAAGAATAAAACCCAAATCCTCAGGCAGGCGGCCCAGGCCGTGCGCTTTGCACGCAAGTTCTCTAACGATGTGGAGTTCAGTCCGGAAGATGCCACACGCACGGAACGCGATTATCTGGCCGAGGTGGTGCGCGCCGTGATCGCCGAAGGCGCCACAACCGTTAATATTCCGGATACCGTGGGCTACAGCGTGCCGACCGAGTTCGGCGCGCTGATTGACTACCTCTTTCAGCACGTGCCTAATATCGCGGCGGCCACCATCAATGTTCATTGTCACAATGACCTGGGGCTGGCCGTGGCCAATACGCTCGCCGCGCTCTGCGCCGGCGCCCGCGGCGTGGAATGCACCATCAATGGCATCGGTGAGCGGGCCGGTAATTGCGCGCTCGAGGAACTGGTCATGGCCTTGCGCACCCGCAACGATGTCCTGGGCCTGACCGCCAATATCCGCACCCAGGAACTCTACCGTTCCAGCCGGCTGGTCAGCCGCCTGACCGGCCTGGCGGTTCAGCGCAACAAGGCCGTCGTGGGCGCCAACGCATTCGCCCATGAAGCCGGCATTCACCAGGACGGCATGCTCAAGGAGCGCTCGACTTATGAAATCATGCGGCCCCAGGATATCGGCATTGACGGCTCCGAGCTGGTGCTGGGCAAGCATTCCGGCCGGCATGCTTTCGCCGACCGGCTGGCGAAAATGGGTTTTACCCTGGAGCGCAGCGAGCTTGATCGCGCCTACCGCCGGTTTATTGATCTGGCCGACAAGAAAAAAGTTGTCTATGATGATGACCTTCTGGCGATTGCCCGCGATGAAATGGAAGAGGGTCTCTCCGGCGCCGGCGCGTATCAGTTGGACTATCTTTATGTTTCCACCGGCACGGCCACGATCCCCAACGCCACTGTGCGCCTGCGCAAGGGCAAGGACGTAATTCAGGATGCCGCCTGCGGCGACGGGCCGGTGGATGCCGCGCTCAAGACCATTGACCGTATTACCGGCGTGCCGGGCAAATTGCTGGATTATTCCATCCAGGCCGTCACCATCGGCAAGGACGCCCAGGGCGAAGTGAGCGTGCGCGTGGCCTTCGGCGACGCCGTCGTCAGCGGCAAGGCCGCCAGCACCGACATTGTCCGGGCCAGCGCGGCCGCTTATCTGCACTGTGTGAATCGCGTCCTCGCGGCGCGGACGCTCTCAAAACGCAAAACGTAGCGCGCAATGAACATCGCTATTTCGCCCTCTACGGTTCCTTATGCCGTGCTCGGCCATCCGATCCGTCATTCGCTTTCGCCGCGGATGCACAACGCCGCCTTCGCGGCCCTGGGCATGGATGCCATCTACCTGGCCTTCGATGTGCCGCCGGAAAAGCTCAAGCCCACGCTGCTGGTCATGGCGGACCTGGGGTTCGCCGGCATCAACCTGACGGTTCCGCTCAAAGAAGCGGCGTTTCGCGCGCTGGTCCATCTCGATCAGGCCGCGCGCAATTTGGGTTCGGTCAATACCATAAAAATCGCCGGCGGTTTGAAGGGGTTCAGCACCGACGGCGAAGGTTTTCTGCGGGCCATCCGCGAGGACTTTGATTTAACTATCAAGGGTCTTTCGCTTTTTATCCTGGGCTGTGGCGGCGCGGGCCGCGCCGTGGCTTTTGCCTGCGCCACAGCCGGCGCCAAGCGCATCACGCTGGCCGACGCCGATATCCGGCGGCTGGAGCGCCTGGAAGCGGACCTGCGCTCGCTAAAACTTAATGAGGCCGCGATTGCCTCGGCGGGCACTGCCCCGCCGGGTTGGACCGGCGCTTGCCATAAGGCCGATTTGGTCGTGCATGCCACGCCCATGGGCATGCGCCCGAACGAAAAATCCCTTCTTCCGCGCCAGGCATTTCGCCGCCGCCAGTTCGTTTATGACCTGATTTACATGTTTCCGGAAACCGTGTTGATGCGCGCGGCCCGGGAGGCCGGCGCGCGGGTGGCCAACGGCCTCGGTATGCTCTTGCATCAAGGCGCGCTTTCCTTTTTTATCTGGACCGACCGGCCGCCGCCCCTGCCGGTCATGCGCCGCGCGCTGGAAGAAGCGGTTTATGGCAAATTAGCCAAATGAAAATTTTGGGTATCCACTTGACTGGACCGCACACAATATCTGGTGCAGGCCTTCCTCCGTCGCCCTTCGGGCTATGGAGGACACGTCAGCCTGCATATGCGTTTTGTTGCATCATCGTTCCTGGGGTTTCACCCCAAGCTATGGGATTGCAGGCTTTTTCGCCTCGGCGGACCTGCCCATGGCACGGCAGCCTGCCAGGAAGCACGCTGAAAGCGTGCCATACCACAGCCCAGGGCAACGCCCTGGGATTCAGACGGTGCCAAAGCATATGCACCCTGAAGGGGTGCTACATCCTTGCGGATCATCGCACGGACACAGCGTGAAACGGCAGTTAAAAAGCCTGGGATATTTCAACGGTTAGCCCAGTCCTTGCCATGGAATAATTTTCAAAATAATGCTTGCATTATCCCGTCCAATCGCTTAATTTTCCAGATGTGAAACTGAATTACTAAAGAAGATGAATTAACCTTGAAACCATAACGGAGACAATCAAATGAAACTACGATTAGGGACCGTAAATGGCGCGCTTGCCATGCGCTCGGCCTGGCTTGCCACGCGCTTGGCGTGGTTTCGTGCCCTAACCCTGACCAGACCGGCGCTCTGCAGAAGGCAGCAGTTGGCCTTCCGGCGTCGGCGATGGGGACATTACCGAATGGATTTACCACGAAGCCGCCGATTTGCTTCTTGCCAAAACCGACGCCTCCGGCAAATCCGTAACCTATACTTATACTGGAAATTCGAAACTGGAAATTCGAAATTGGGCAAGAAAGGATGGCACAAACGACCTTGTAACGACCTATTCCTACAACAATGCCGGCGACCTGACCGGAATTGATTATTCGGATTCAACTCCTGATGTTTCATTTACCTATGATCGGCTTGGCAGACAGAAGACAGCCGAATCATCTGTGAGCAGTCATGCCTTTACCTATAATGGGTTGTTGCTTGATTCAGAAACAATCGTTTCCTCTGCCGGGACCAATGTCCTTGACCGCTCTTATGATTCCTTGGGCCGCCCCGTAGCCGCGGCACTGCGTGCCGTGGCCGATCCGGATCCCGCTTATCAGGTCTTCTACGCCTATGATGGGTTCGGTCGCCTCAATCAAATTTCCAATTTCCAATTTCAAGCATCATATTCCTATCTGCCCAATTCAGACTTGCTTTCCAGCTACACCTTGGGCAATCTTACTGTGAGCCGAACGTATGAACAGAATCGGAACTTGTTGACCCAGGTAAAGAACGAAGCGGGTGGTGCCACGCTTTCGCAGTTTGATTACCTTAACGACGCCGGCGGCCGGCGCACATCGGTGAAGCATTCGGGCACGGCCTTCGAGACTGGGCCGGCCTTCAACAAATACGATTACAACAGCCGGAGCGAAGTGATTGTCGGCGATCGCTTCTGGGGAACAAATCCGGACGATACCGGCGATCCAGTATTGGGCCAGGGCTTTGCCTATATGTACGACAACATTGGAAACAGAACTGCCTCCAGCCGGGATAATGAGGAAGTTTCCTATACTGCAAACAGTTTGAATCAATACAGCCAGAGAACCGTTGCAGACCTTATTGATATTATTGGCAGTGCCGAAACTAATACCACCGTAACCGTGAACTCTGAACCCGTGAACCGTCACGATAAATACTGGTACTACGGATTGGGCGTGACCAATGATTTATCCGCGGTTTACCAGGAAGTCAATGTGGTTGGTGTCTATAGCCCGCCTGATACCAACGAGCCAGATGTTGTGTCTTCCGAAACCGGGCACGTATTTGTGGCCAAGACACCGGAGCAATTCACTTATGACGATGACGGGAACATGCTTTCCGACGGCCGATTCAATTATTCATGGGATTGTGAAAACCGGCTCATTGCAGCAGAGACATTACCTGATCTGCCGACGTCCGTGCCCTATAGGGGTTCAGGGGAATTCGGTGCTGGAAAACAAGGTGAAAACAGAGGTCATAAAAGAGAAAAGCTGGAAATAAAAGCAAGGGATTAAGGAAGAATCGAGAGGAAATCAGCAAATGTGAGTCAAGAAACGGAGTGCAGGCAGACCTCACCCGTGAAATCGGGAATCAATAAACAACGATTCAGTTCAGGCCGCAATCTTCAACGAAACGACAGGAAGATGCGGCCTTTGGTGCAAATAGGCGACGTGCAGAATCAGGTTCAGATTGGGGTCGCGAATGTTGAACTTGTGCGGAGCATGAGAAACTCCGGTGTAAAGTTCAATGGGCGTTTTTCCTTTGATACCTTGATGAGGCCGGAATTCGTTGTACCAGGCGAAATAGAGCCCAAGCTCAAAACGTAGATCCGCTTGTCTCAGGGGAATGAGAATGCGACGGGCGCATTCGGATTTCAGGGAGCGGATCATACGCTCAATGATGGCAATACTGCCGTATTTGCCGACCGCGCCGTAACGTGGTCTGATTTTCTTTCTTTTGCACCATTTCCTGAAAGCATGGCAGAAGAATTGAGGACCTTTATCGGAGATGATGTATTTGGGGGCTTGGCCGGCAGAATGAATGGCGTGGCCAAGGAGGGAACGGATTTGGAGAGAATCGGGTTGGTCATTAAAGACCGCGAAGCCGATGATTTTTCTGGAGAAATGGTCAATGATCACGGCAACCCAATAACAGAACGGCCAGCATTGCGGCAGGAAGAAAGGGAACCATGTTGTCCGGAAGCCGAAGGAAGTCGGGACAATGGTCAAATCAATGTGCCACACGTGATTGGGATATTTGGCCGTAACCACGTGATCCGGTTTTTTCCCGCCGTCCTTTTCCTCGGTCGGCGATTTGGGGTTGATGGGGTTTTTGATAAAACGCCTAACGGAGGAAGAACAGATTTTCATGCCGGCAATGGCGAGGAAATGGGCGATGCGTTTTTTGCCCATGAGTGGACAGAGGATTTTGAGGCGTTGGACGATATAACGGACAAATTTAGGATGTTTGTTTATTGGTACCGGTGTTTTGATGAGGATGTCATCATCGGAACGTTTGAGCCAGGAAGCAATCGTATCGGGATCAACCAGGAAGATACGGGCGGTTTGGGCGAGAGACCAACCGTTGGCGGCCATGAGTTCAAGGATAAATTGGCGTTCAAATGGGATATAATTGGCGCGATGATGGGGCGGAGTTCTGGCCATACGGGCGTCCTTGATACGCGTGATTTCTTCGAGGTGGGATGCTTTGGTAACGGCCTGGTCACGTTCGACAGTCAGCCGGACGCGCTGGATGGAGCTATTGGCGGCCCAGGAGCGGGAATGGATCAGGGACCAATGGGCAAGCGAGATGACATGAAGAATGGTTTGGCGGACGTTATTTGGAAAGAAATTGAGATCGGCCTTGGAAAGCCATTTGGGATAACACATGGAAAATTCTCCTTTTTTGATTGGTGAAAAAGTGGTAAATATAACAAAAGACAAGGAAAGGCAAGGCAAGCGAGCAATGAGTTGGCTGGGAAGATTGTTTGGTTCAAGTGAAGGGCAAGAAGCCTTTACACCGAAAGCGAAAGAATTTTTGGGAGTTCATACCGGCAGAAGATCGGGCAAAAATTATTAATTGCGGGTGGTGTTGTAAGATGCAAAAAGACAGCCGGAGTGCCGATGATGGATTATAGTGGCAGGCTGGAAGAAGCAGTCTATGGGAAAAAGGCCAAATGAAAAATTTGGGCCTGGTTCAAAGTTCACGGTTCCGGGTTCACGGTTGTTGTGGTTTCCACCGTTTTTTGTTCAACTGTGAACCGTGAACGGTGAACCTTTTAAACCATTCCAAAATTTAAAACGATGACCATCTTACTGCCACTCTGGGCCGATTACTACTTTGCCGCGCTGATTTTTCTCCTGGGAGCTTGCCTTGGCAGTTTCGCCAATGTCTGCATATACCGTATGCCGCGCGGCGGCTCGGTTGTGACCCCGCGTTCCCATTGCCCGCATTGCCGGCAGACTATCGCCTGGTATGACAACATTCCGCTATGCAGTTTCCTGGGGCTGCGCGCACGGTGCCGGCATTGTCGCGGACAAATCGCTTTTCAATATTTTCTCGTGGAGTTGCTGCTGGCCGCGCTTTTCCTGGTTATCTGGCTTAAATTCAGATTTGATCCGCGCACGCCCATCTACTGGCTGATGGCCACCGCTCTGGTGATCGGCGCCTTCATTGATTTCGAGTTCATGATCCTGCCCGACCGTCTTACGATTGGCGGGATGCTGCTGGGCCCAATCCTGAGCGCCCTGGCGCCGGCGCTGCAGGGGCAGCCGAGCGCTTATCTGGGTTTCTGCGTATCGGTCGGCGCTCTGGTGCTGGGGTCCCTTGCGCTCTGGCTGGTGGCGACGCTGGGCACATTGGCCTTCCGCAAAGAGGCTATGGGGATGGGCGACGTCAAGCTCCTGGGCGCGCTGGGCGCTTTCCTCGGCTGGAAGGCGGTTTTTTTTATCATCGTGGGCGCTTCACTCTCAGGCGCGTTGGTGGGGGTAATGCTGGTCCTGACCCAGCACAAAACCATGGCCAGTAAAATACCGTTCGGCCCTTATTTAGCGCTGGCCGCCCTCGTCTGGATCATGGGTGGTTCAGATTGGTGGGGAGCTTATACGGCTTGGTGCTCAGGTTCGTAAATATCATTGCAATGATTGTGTCCATTTTTGCGCTGGGCCAGGCGGCGAAAGCGGAGGCGTACCTGAAAGGTACGTGCCGCTTTCGCCAACGCCGCCCGGCACAAAAATGGACCCAACCCGCTTGGGCGCAACCTCTTTTGCCGTTGCGCCGTGTTCCACGCGAAGGGAAATACCTTTCAGGTATTCCACCTTCGCGTGCGCCTTGCGCAATCGGCAAAATAGGTCGCGTCATTGCCATGATATTTACGAATCTGAGCACTAGGTAGCGCGGGGTTTGTAATAGACGTAACAGATCAGGTCGTCAAGAAATGGAGCTACGAAACACGCTAAAGGCGCGAAAATGGGAATGGAAATTGCATTCAAATTTCGCGTATTTTCCGCCAGAGGCGGATCTGCCTCAGGCATGACGCGCATTTCGTAGTTTCCACCTGCGGCGGATCCGCTAACGGCGGAAATTGTTTTCTCAGATAGCTGATGCACAATCGCAATATCGTTCTGGCTGGTTTCATGGGTGCCGGCAAGACCGCCGTGGGCCGGGCCCTGGCGCAGCGGTTAAGCCGCACTTTCCTGGATATGGATGCCGAACTGGAAGCGCGCGCCGGCAAGCCGATCTCGCTGATATTCGCCGAAGATGGCGAAGCCGCTTTCCGCCGTATGGAACGCGAACTGGTGGTCGAATGTTCTTGTCGCGCCAACCTGGTCATTGCCGCCGGCGGCGGCGTCGTGCTCAATCCCGATAACGTCCGCGATTTCAGTGCCACCGGCTATGTAATTTGCCTTAAAGCCGCGCCGGAAGAGATTCTGCGCCGCGTAGCCGGATCGAAAGAGCGCCCTTTGCTGGAACAGGGCGATAAGGCCGAACGTATCCGCGCCTTGCTGAAGTCTCGGCAGAAATTATACGATGCGCTTCCCTATCAGGTGGACACAACCGGGAAAAGCGTCGCTCAGGTTGTGGCCGAGGTGCTGACCAGGATTTGTTGCCGTGGAGTTGTTAATCCAACGGGAAGCTGAGCGTCTTGGTTTTGCCGCTTGCGGCATCGTTACGCTCGGTCCCGCAAGGACGTTCGACCGCTTCCAGAATTGGCTTGAGCTGGGCTATGCCGCCGGCATGGCTTACCTGCAACGCCGCGTCGAATTGCGTTCCCATCCCATGTTGGTCGCGCCGGAGGCGCGAGCAGCCATTGTCGTCGCCGCGCGCTATCCCGCCACGGTTCCGCTTCAGCCTTTTTCTAATTACGCGGTAGGGAAAGATTACCACGCGGTCTTGCGCGCAAGGTTGAAGCAACTGGCCGCAGCCATCAAAGCTAATTGCCCGGTTAAATTCTGGTCGCGTATCTGTGTAGATTCGGCGCCGGTATTGGAACGCGAATGGGCCGTGCGCGCGGGCCTGGGCTGGATCGGCCGGCAGGGCAGCCTGGTGAATGCGGAGTGGGGGACGACCCTTTTTCTGGGCGAGCTGTTGGTCAATCTGGAGTTGAAGCCCACGGTTGCGTCGGGCCGTCCAAACAAATGCGGCGCTTGCCGGAAATGCGTTGAAGCGTGTCCCACCGGGGCCATTCAGCCGGATGGTCTGGTGGATGCGCGCCGCTGCATTTCTTACCTGACCATCGAGCACGAGGGAGAAATTCCGGAAGCATTGCGCGGGCGGCTGGGCGGCTCGCTTTTTGGCTGCGACCGCTGCACCGTTGTATGCCCTTACAACCCGGCGGGCGATGCGGCGATCCTGCCCGAATTCAAGGCGGCTGCTCGGCCCATGCCCACGGCCGAGCAATGCCTGGAGTTAAGCGTCTCCGACTTCCGGCAAAAATTCCGCGACACGGCAATTTATCGCTCCGGCCTCGCGCGCCTTCAACGCAACGCCATCATTGCTCTGGCGAAAAGCAAACGATTGCGCTCTGCCTTGAGCGCCTGCAGCGGACACGAATAAGCTGCAGCGCATGGATCGGCTTGATCTTCCTCAATTCAGAGGGTTACTCCATCGAATGCCATGGAAACGGGAGAAATCTGAATCCGTGGAGATCAGTTCGCAACCATGTTCTACGGCCAGCGCAGCCAAGTGTGCGTCCGTGACAAGGTTTGCCACGGCCTGCCCCTCAAGCAGCATTTTCCGGAAAACGGTCCAGTGACGTTCGGTCGGATGGACAATCCGAGTGCAGGGTTGATCCAGCCAACTTTGCACACGGGAGATTGCCTGATCAAGAGATAGAGGGTGTTCAAACACGCGCGGGTTAGTACCGATGCGGATGAAAGCGCCAAGGACGATCCCGGAAAGGCACACGGGCGAATTCTTGGACAACTGAGCATCCCACCATGAACGCGCCGCCACATGGTGAGGACTGAGTTGGTCTTCGGCGTACAGAAGGATGTTGGCATCCACCAAGATCACCGATGGGCTTCTCCATCGATTTGTGCGAGTAGCTCCTGGATATTGTCCAAGTTCCTGCCCGCGCGCAGGCCCAGCTTGCGGGAGCGAGTGTGATAAGGACGACTCTTGGTGGGTTTCTCAACCTTCTGTAAACCGGCGCGGAGTGCCTCATTTACCACGCGCCGGAAGGGCGTGTGTAACCTCTCGGCAACAGATCGCGCTGTGTCGAGAACGTCATCGTCTATGGTAAGGGTTGTTCTCATGGCGGCATCATAGCATCACCACTGGTGATGTCAATGTATCAACCTTCTTGACGTTAATTCTGGATTTTGCTGGAAAAGTCGGCGGACGACACGGAGGTCGTCTCTCCACTCGTGGCCACGCTAAGAGCGTGGCAAGCGCGTTCATCCCGCGCCGCGCAGGATGGCGAGCCATTGGTGAAGTCGAGCAGTTTTTTCTCCAGAAAATAGAGGGTCGGGCCTTCGCCGTGCCAAAGTGGCTGCGGCTACGCCGGCGGGTTCCACCCCGACCGTCGGAGCTCAATTTTTTCACAGCTTCTAAGGCAACTGATTGGCAGTCAGGCACACCAACAGATATTGGTGAGATAATTGACGCTTATCTTCCTCAACCTCCAGGTGTTCCTGAAGGTGCCTCATTATATGGAATTCACTATTTCCGTAAAATTGCTGATGTAAACTATACAAAAGATCGTACGTTATCGCGCGGGCCGGCCCCGCGCCGCTGGACCACGAGCAAAGGCAATACCCGCAAGGAAATTTAGGGGATGGTCACGATGGCATTCTGACTTTTTTCATGATGGGCGTGAAAATAGTCGAAGATCTGCTTGACGCTCCGGCCAGGGCGTGTATGATGCCGGCAGAAGAAATCCCGGGCGGCAATAATCCGGCAAAAGTCAATAGTGCGCTTCGAGCGTCCGGCAATCCAGCGGCAGATCCAGCCATTCGCCGCCGGAGGCTCGCCGGGGCCTGCCGTTCACGACAACTTTCCGCGGCAGGTTTTTGCCGGGAAGTCTCAGCCGCAGGCGGATGCCCTCGGGCGGCGTCCGGAAGGCGAAATCGAAAAGACCGCGGATGACCGTCTTATCCGAATCAGCCTTGAGCGCGAAGCTGACCTTGCCGAAGCGCGTGGGCAGATCGCGGATTTCCACGGTCTGTCCCTTTGCCAGCCAGGCGCGGGGACAGGCCTCGGCCAGCAGCAGGATGTTCTCCTGCTCGCGCGCCAGCATGTCGCGGATGAGCCACAGCACGGTAGCCTGTCCGGGCTGGCACCAGGCCACGCCGTCCCGGGATTCCACGAGCGAGCGGAGGTCCACGTGCTGGCCGCCGTTGGACATTTGGCTGTAGAAGGCCTCCAGGAATTCCGGCAGCTCGTCGCGGTCGCGCGCCACGAAGGCGTGGGCCAGCCAGCCGATTTCGTAAGTCATGCGGTGGCGCCACAAATACGTCCGGCCGTTGCGGGTCAGGTTTTGCTCCTCGAAACACCGGCGGGAGGGAATGTCCTTGGCTTTCGGGATGTCCGGCCGGGCCGGCCGGCCGGCATCAATGAAGGCGAGGATCTGATCAATGAGTTCATGCCGGGCCGGGATGACGCCCGCCCAGGCCAGGTTGAGCGGACCGCAGGAAATATAGGTCCAGTCCATTTTATTGTAGTCCAGCATTTCCGTGCACATCGGCACGAAG
This sequence comes from Lentisphaerota bacterium, assembly GCA_016188985.1. Lineage (GTDB taxonomy): Bacteria > Verrucomicrobiota > Kiritimatiellia > JAAZAB01 > JAAZAB01 > VSJD01. Next base: position 12,472 of record JACPGM010000050.1, read on the forward strand.
GGGATTGTCGCCTTGCCCTTCAGTGGGATCGGCGGCGCCAGGTCGCGGCTGCGGGTGACGGCGGTGATGAGATCCTGCCGGTAGGCCTCCAACTCCTTGCCGTAACGCGCCGCCTGCGGATGTTTCAGGCTTTCCAGGCACCGGACGATGGCGTTGAAGCCGCGCCAAGTATGGGCGTCGGACCAGAACATGTGGCCGAATCCCCAGTCGAAGGCATTGGCGGCCGGCATCAGGCCGTAGGAAAGGACCTTCTGCCCCTTGGCGTCCTTGAGACATGTGCGCCGGCGCTGTTCGATGATCCATTCGCAGGCAAGGAGCAATTTGTCCAGATGGCTCTTGAACCAGTCCCAGTCGCCGGTAAGGTGCGCGTGCTGGACGATTCCCCATAAAATCCAGCCGTGGTAGAACGTCCAGAGAATGGCTATGTGACCCTCGATGTTTCCGAGGAAACCGGGATGCGCGCTGAAACCCTCGCTGGCGGCCACCGGCTTGTCGCCGAACAGGTTAAGGGCGGAGGCGGGGATCGGTCCCTGGTGTTCCAGGAACGTGTCAAAAATGCGGCGGCTCCAGGCGTGCTGTCCGCGCAGGTCCAGGCTGTAAGCGCCGATGGCGGCGTGCGAGCTCCAGAGATGCTCGTAGTTGTTCGGGCTGGTTTTCATGATCCAGGGGCCGGTGCGCGGTCGCCGGCCGGTGGCAATCATGGCCTGGTAAAAATAAGCGTCGAACGAATCGTTGACGATCGTTTCCGGCGTGCGGATCTGCCCGGCGCTTGCATACACGCCCGCCCAGTAGCGCCGGACGGCGAAGAGCGCCTGGTCGAACGGAACGGCCATTTCCCGGAGCAATGCGCCGGCGTCCATGTAGAAGAAGGGGATCAGGATACGGACGGAACGCGACGCATGCGGCGGCACTTCGACCTGGAAGATCAGGCTGTCCTTGTCCGTGCCGTACTCCGACAGTTTCGCGTCGGCGCTCTTGACTTGTTTCTCTGTCAGCTTGTCCTGGAACGTGACGCTCCCGCCCAATTCGGCCAGAATGGCCAGGCGGGCCTTGCCGATCTCGTTGACGATCATGGGGGCCTGCCAGGCGATGGGACAGAACCGGCGTGGGGTGCCGGGCAGCCACTCGATGGTATAGCCGAGGCTCACGTGGGGTTCGTGCAGATGGCAGGCGCATTGGGCTTGGATCGGGGCGTCCGTTGGGTTGGCGGCCGTCCAGCGCACCTCGGTGAGCAGAGGCTCGTTGCCGGTTTCCGCGGTGGCGCCGCCGACCAGGCGGGAGAACATCGTGGCGCACCAATCGAGTCCGCCGTGCTTCAGGCGGGTGTTCACGATCGGCATGCGGCCCTCCATCAGTTCCTGCTGAATTTCGCCGGCGGTGTTGTTCGGACGGTCCGGCAGGTGCCAGGTGTCGCCAAACGAGAATTCCAGTTGAAGACCGTCGGGCTCGTAGCCCGCGAATTCCACGGCATGGCCGGCCGGGAACACCCAATGCCGCCAGAAGGGATGGAAACGGCGGATATGCGCGGAAAAAATCAGGCTGGCGTTCCAGAGCACGGCGGGATTTCTCGGGCAGCCCGGGACGCCCAGGAAGGTTACCGGCTGCAGCATCTTGTTCCACCAGCCCTGGGCGTCGGCGAAGGATGGCTCCCGGCCGGGAGCAAGGGCGGGGGTATGACGCTTTGGTGTTGCCATGTTTTTAGCGCCGGTCTAAACCAACTTTATTCCTTGCAGGGCGCACAAGCTTGTAGATTTTCTTTGTTTTTTACCTGCTCAAGCAGCTTCCAGCAATACAATTGCATGCGGGGCAGATGGAAGGGGCCCTTCCACATATTGCCTTTCAGAGTGCAGGAGAGCGTCCCGTCCCGATGCAGGTACCCGAACCACTCGCCATTCTTTTTATCCGGGAAATGCGCGTAAGCCCATTGGTGAATTTTCGCATGCCACTGCTCATATTTTTTCCGGCCCGTCAGAAAATGAGCCAGCAGGGTGGCGTTAATGGCTTCATTATGCGGCCACCATAATTTCATATCATGTTCATATTGCTCGCAGGGCAGGTTGCGGCAGTCGCGGAAATAAAGAATGCCGCCGTATTTAGGATCCCAGCCCCAGGCCAGCGACCAGTCCAGAATTTTCAGGGCCAGAGCCAGCAGCGGCTTGGCGTTACGATAGCGCGCCTCCTCCATGACAAACCAGGCGGTTTCGATGGCGTGGCCGGGATTGATGAGGCGCCCCATGGGTTCATCCAGAAATTCACCGTTCGGCCCGACCGCTTCCAGCAGGGCTTTAAACTTGGGCTTGAGGAAATGGCGTTCAATCTGATCAAGGGCCTCATCAATCACTGCCCGGTAAAGCGGCTGGTCGCCCAGCCGCCGCAGCATCTGGGTCGTCGCCAGAAGGATCATCGGCATAGCGAGGGATTTAAGCCGGCGGGTTTGAGGAATTATCTTCGGTTCAAGGAGGCCGCGCGTGCGATGATAATGCAGAAGCAGGCGGTAAAGATCCTCGGCCCGCGATTTGTATCTGGCATCGCCGCTGGCCAGGGCATATTCCGCCAGGGCGATAATGCCGAACGACTCGGAAAAAAGATAACGCCGCTTGCGCAGCGGTTTTCCCTGCCGCGTGACCGAATAAAACATGCGGCCGTCCCTGTCAAAACAATATCTGGTGAGAAAGTCCATGCCGTGTCTGGCCCAAGCCAGCCAGTCCGGACGTTTTTCCGCAACATTGTAAAGCCGGGCATAGAGCCAGGTGGAGCGGCCCATGACCCAGACCGGCTTGTCGGTGCCGACCACGGAGCCATCCGCGTCCAGGATGTTGAAAAATCCCCCGTATTGGCGGTCGGGCGCATGTTTTTGCCAGAAGGGCATCGTATCATTCAGCAAGCCGTCCCGATAAATTTTCAGATATTTATCAATTTTTTTCGGTTGCATGGGGTAACCTGTCAGTTATTGGGGGGCAACCACAAGTATACCACTGAAGTGGAGATGTCTCGACTTCGCTCGACATGACACGCAGACACGGTCATTCCGAGCGTTAGCGAGGAATCTCGGCGGTGTTGGCTAAGCCTCGCAGCCGGCACAGCCGTATTCATACTTCCCCCCCTATAACTGACCCATTACTGCATGGGTAGCGATGGCGCTCACATCCGGCTGATGATTTCGTCGGCGAATTCCGAGCATTTCAGCAAGGTGGCGTTTTCCAGCAGCCGGTGAAAATCGTAGGTCACTCTCCGGCGCCGGATGGCTTCGCTGATGCCGCGGATGATCCGGACCGAGGCTTCCGGCCAGCCGAGGTAACGGAACATCATCTCGCCGGAAAGAATCAGCGAGAGCGGATTAACCTTGTCCTGGCCGGCATACTTGGGCGCCGTGCCGTGCGTAGCCTCAAAGAGCGCATGCCCGGTCTGAAAATTGATGTTCGCTCCAGGCGCAATGCCGACTCCGCCCACTTGCGCCGCCAGGGCGTCGGAAATGTAATCGCCGTTCAAATTGAGCGTGGCGATGACATCGAACTCTTCCGGCCGGGTCAGAGCCTGCTGGAAGAAAATGTCGGCAATTGTGTCTTTAACCAGGATGCGGTCGCCGTATTCTCTGGCGACCTCGTAACCCCAGGCCAGGAAAGCGCCTTCGGTGAACTTCTGGATATTGCCCTTATGCACCAGCGTCACGCTGCGGCGCTTGTTACGCAGGGCGTATTCGATGGCGGCATGCACCAGGCGCTTGCTGCCGGTCTCGCTGACGGGCTTAAGGCCCAGACCGGAATCCGGCCGGATATTCCAGTCGAACTCCTTTTTCAGGAAAGCCAGAAGTTTCTTGGCCTGGGGACTGAGAGCCTGGATTTCCAATCCGGCATAGACGTCTTCCGTGTTTTCGCGGAACACGACCATATCCACCTTGCCCGGTTCCTTGACCGGGCTGGGCACGCCCTCGAACCAGCGCACCGGCCGCAGGCAGACATAAAGGTCCAGCATCTGGCGCAAGGCAACATTCAAACTGCGATGCCCGCCGCCCACGGGAGTTGTGAGCGGTCCTTTAATGCCCACCAGGTATTGTTGGAAAGCCGCCAGGGTTTCCTTGGGCAGGGGGTTGCCGGTTTGGCGGACGGCCTTTTCGCCACCCAGAACTTCGCGCCAGCATACTTTGCGCCGCGCGCCATAAGCCTGGGCGACGGCGGCATCAAACACCCGCACCGCCGCGCGCCAGATGTCCGGGCCGATGCCATCACCCTCGATGAATGGAATGATCGGATGTTCCGGCGTCACGCACGCCTGCGTCTCGGATGAATAGACGATTGGTTTGCCTGTTACCATGGTTTCATCTTTCCCGATCAGCGCATTTGCGCCGCAGAGCGTTGGTTTGTTGATTCGATAATTCGGTGATTTGTAATCCTGGAATTATTCGTTTTACGAATCAACCAATCATCAAATCATCTATTGCTTGCCACGCGTCCCGCGTCTTCCATTCGGCGTTGGGCGTTGGATGTTGGACGTTTGCTTTTCCGCGCCATCCTCTGTCGTCCGTCGTCCATCCGGCAGCTCCGGCCCTTCTTCGCCCCTTCGACTTCGCTCAGGGCTACGCAGGGTAGGCAAACTCGCGGCGGCCACGGCTTGGCCGACGCGCCGGCTGTCTTCATCCGGGACGACCAGTTGCACTTGCGCGGCTACCTCAGGGAACTCCAGTTCAAGCACTTTCCGGGCGGTGCTCAGCACGACGTTGCCGCCCTCGCCTGAAGTGACACGTCCCAGCAGGAGCAGATGGGTTAGATCGTAGAAATCGGCATATTGGGCCACGGTATAGCCGAGATAGACGCCGATAGTTTCAAAGATTGCCCGTGCGGCCGGGTCCCCTTTTTCCATGAGCTTCTGCACGTCTTTGAGATGCTCGGCCGGCGTGCGTCCCGCCTTTGGCGGGATGCCGGCTTTGTCCGAGAGGCGCGCCACCGCCATCTGTGAAAAATACTGCGAGCCGACGCCGCGGTCGAGCGACCACTCGTCCACGGGCGCGGCCGGGTTGTAATCCACGGGCGCGAAGGCCAATTCATCGAGCCAGCCGGGCAGATTGCCGTTTTTATCCACATAACCGCCGGCTTGGCTGGAACCCATGGCAATACCCAGCACACGGTTGACGCCCAGGGCCATTGACCCGGCCAGGGCCGTTACTTCGCCATCGTTAATCACTTCGAAAGGAATATCGCCCCAGGCTTGGCGCAATTCCAGGAAAAGACCGCGCACGCGCGACTCGAAAAGAGTTTTAGGCACGCCCCGGAAAAGCGAGGCCACCCGCACGCTGTTGTTGACGTAAATCCCGGCGGCGGACCCGCCGATCGCATCCACGCGCGGCAAATGCGCGGCAGCGCTTTTGAGACCCGCATTAATTTCGCCAAAATGATATTCAGGATCGCTATGGCCTTTGGGGTCCCAAACGACCTCTTCGCTGAAAACGGTCTTGCCGTCAATGACCGAGGCTACTTTGCGGTCACTGGCGCCCAAGTCAAAGCCGATCCGACAACCTTCCAGGTGCCGGCCCAATTGTTTAGCCGTGGATTTATCTGATGGCATCCTGCCAGGCGCCGCCGTTTCCACGACAAACGGCCGATCATAAACGGTGCTCATCAGCTCCACGTCGAAGGCGCGTGCGCCGGTTGGCGAGTAGACGGTCTGGATGTGTTGCCCAACAGCCTTTGGTCCTTCAATCACGATGCGCCAGCCGCCGCGCTGCCAGAGCAGAAATTTTACGATCCGTTCGATATAAGGTAAGTTGGATGCAGACCGCCGATCTTTTTCGGTAAATACGCTCGTCCGGTAAGTGGAGATGGCGCCGTTATCAGCCTCGATGGCAATTGCCAGCGGCACGCTTTTGTCGGAACGCCTGACCGCGGCCTGGAACGCCCGGCCGGCTAAAACGGCCGGACGGAAATCCGGGTCCAGCGGCGGGATGATCCGCGGCGGTTGCAGAAATCCCTCCTTCGTCCGGGCAGGCAAGTGCTTCTCGTCGGCTCGTTGCATATCCGGCCCATAGTATCGGGCTTTCCGCCGAAGTCAAGCGGTCGGCAACCGGCTCAAAAAAAAATAAAAAAAAGACTTGCACTGGGTTGATTGCCATGTTTAGATTATGACAATTTTATTGCGATGGCTCGGTTTGGGCTTATAAGTGCTCAGATTCGTAAATATTATGACGAATGATTGGGTCCATTTTTGCGCTGGGCCAGGCGGCGCAAGCGGAGGCGTACCTGAAAGGTACGTGCCGCTTGCGCCAACGCCGCCCGGCCCAAAAAGGGCCCCAACCCACTTGGGCGCATCCTCTTTTGCCGTTGCGCGGCGTTCCACGCGAAGGGCAATACCTTTCAGGTATTCCACCTTCGCGTGCGCCTTGCGCAATCGGAAAAATAGGTTGCGTCATTGTGATAATATTTACGAAACTGAGCGCTAACTACGCAGGAGGAGACGGCATTATGCGATCAATTCGGCAATGGTTTGTTTGTGGGGCGACCATCGTGGCATTAGCCGGGAGTGGCTGGACCGAGCCGCCGCCGGCCGAGAGCCAACCGGAAAGCGGTTCCAAGCCGGCCGTCCCCGCGCCGGTTCTACTGGGCCGCACCGCCGGCGGGACCAATGTTGCGGCCGGGCGGCCGGCGCCTTTCAACGCTGAAATCAGCGCGGATTTCATCAGGAAGGTCATGGAGACCAGCGCCAAGATCGAAGCGGCCAAGCGCCAGATCACCGAGCGCCAGACCGAGCTCTATGCCACTAACCCGGAAATTAAGGCCACCCGGGAACGCATGATCGAGCTGCAGAAGGAAATCAACAAGATTTTGGACGCAGACGCAGAGTTGGCCGAGCTGAAAATGAGCCGCGACCTGCTCTGGTCCACCATGCCGGCCATGCCCAAGGGGCGCGATCCCATGACCCTGCCGCCCAGGCTCCCCGGGCGCTAAAAAAAATAAAAAAACTTGTTGACAAGACTGGGGTAATAGGGCAGACTTTGAATCATAAAGAATGAGTTGTCTTTTTATGCAGATAGCTAAGGGGTAAGTGTATGCGCGTCCAAAGTGCATTATCACGGCTGGGTAAGCCGTTTATTTTGCCGTTATTGGCGGGCATTATTGCGGTTGTTGCCCCCGTGGGCGCATTTGCCCAGACGACCAACATCATGCCGTTCACCGACGGTTTCGAAAACTTTACCAATCAGACTCCGCTGATTAACGGCACTAACGGCTGGTACGGTTCCTCCTCCAACATTATTGTCCAGACCAACATCGTTCGCACGGGTGCAAAAGCCGCCATCATTCCGACCGACTCTACGCTCTCTAACCGCTTCCAGGGCCTGACCACCACCAATGTCTGGGTGCAGGTTGATTGCCGGCCGAGCGTTTACGAAGGAACCAATTACCCCACGGTGGATACCAACGTGGTGGTAATGCTGTATGTCAACAGCAACGGCTACGTTGTGGTTCATAATGGCTCTACGACCAATCCGGCTGCTTCGACAAACTGGGTGACCACCACCAGCATGGTCGGCACCAATAATTGGGTAACCTTTGGAATATACGAAGATTTTGCGGCGAAGACCTGGGACTTGTATGTCAACGGCCTGCGGATAACCAACAACCTCGGATTTATTGACACCAGCAAGACTAATTTCACCGGGTTCGACGTCTACAGCGGCTCAAGCACGGCTTACCTCGATAACGTTTCGGTCAAAGCGCCTGGAACCATCATTATCAATCCCACGAACCTTTACTACCTGGCCATGCTGGGGCGTAGCGTAACGAATCAGAGCATCACGCTCACTTCACAGACCGGCGCTTGGAATTTTGTCAACTCGACCTCGGTGTCCTGGCTCTCGGTGGGTCTGGTTTCAAGCGTTGTTGATTCAGTGACTGGCGCCTCAAACGTGGTAGTGAGTTGCGCAACCCAATCGGTAGGCAGTTATACCGGCGTGGTAACGGTAAGCGCCACGAATACGGATGGCTTAATAATGACGCCCAAGACCGCGACGGTAGTCATGGACATAGCCAATCTGCAGTTAAGCCCAGACCTGACCAATGTGGTAATGCTGGGCAATACGCCGACCCAGCGCACATTCAACGTGATCAATGCCGGGGCGGGCACAGTTACCTATTCTGTCGCGACTAATGCTTCGTGGGTAGCGTCCAGTTCGAACGGCGGCACTCTGGGCGCCTACAGCACCAATGTGCTCACCCTGACCTTTGCCAACACGGCGGGTTGGACGCCGGGCGCCAGCAATGCCACGATTACCGTGGCCTCCTCCGATGGCGGGGGCTCTACCCAGACGATAAGTGTTCTTTTGAACGTTATGGATCTCAGGGCTACTCCCAGTGGATTGACTAATGTCGTCATGCTGGGCAATACGCCGACCCAGCGCACGTTCAACGTGATCAATGCTGGGGTGGGTTCGTTCACCTATACTCTGGCGACCAATGCTTCCTGGATCGCGTCAAGCTCCAACGGCGGCACTTTGGGGGCCAACAGCACTAACGTGCTGACCTTGACCTTTGCCAGTACGGCGGGTTGGACGCCGGGCGCCAGCAACGCCACGATTACCGTGGCCTCCTCCGATGGCGGGGGCTCTACCCAGACGATAAGCGTCCTGCTGAACGTAATGGGCCTGTCCGTTAGCCCGGCCGGACTGACTAATAACGCCATGGTTGGCAATACGCCGCCCAACAAGACTTTCAACGTGATCAATACCGGGGCGGGTTCGTTGACCTATACGGTGGCGACCAACGCCTCCTGGATAGCGGCCAGCTCGAACGGCGGCACTTTGGGGGCCAACAGCACCAACGTACTGACCTTGACCTTTGCCAACACGGCGGGTTGGACGCCGGGCGCCAGCAACGCCACTGTTACCGTGGCCTCCTCCGATGGCGGCGGCGCTACCCAGACCGTGAGCGTTCTTTTGAACCTTATGGTCATGCAGGTCTCGCCCACGCAGTTGACCAATAACGTGATGAAGGGGCTGACCTCGAGCCAGACTTTTAACGTGGCCAATCCCGGCAGCGGGGTTTTGAGCTATACGATCAATACCAATGTCTACGACTGGGTCAGCTTGAGCCAGACGGCTGGCGCTTTGACCAACGCCTTCACCAACACGATTGCGGTTTCCTATAGCACGAATTTGGCTTATGGAACTACCACGGGTCTATTGACCGTAGCCTCATCCTCCGGCGGTGGCGCGACCCAATATGTCTCCCTGGTCGTCAATGTGAACGACCTGCTGGCAACTCCCAGCGCTTTGACTAACAATGTGCTGGTAGGCTACACGCCGAGCTCGCAGAGCTTTACCCTGGCTAATCCCGGCCCCGCGCCCTTTACCTACACGCTGCTGACTAACGTGACGTGGGTAGATTGCGTTGATCCTGACAACGGTGTGTTCTTGGGCCCCGACACGAATACCATCACGGTTAACTATGGCTCCACCTCGAACTGGGTTCCCGGTGTAAGCAATGCGACCGTTACCATCGTGTCAACCAACTATGGCGGCGCGACACAGACGGTGGAAATCGTCCTCAACGTGCAGGAGCTCCTGCCGCCTGCCGGGGTAGCCGCCAGCGATGGGACCTATTCCGACAAAGTGCGGGTCACGTGGAGTGCCGTAACGAATGCATCCAGTTACCAGGTCTGGCGCCACACGGCTAACGATTCGGCCGCCGCAACTAACCTGGGGACAACTACCGATACGACCTTCGATGACTCGAACGCCGTCGCGGAAGTCACTTATTATTACTGGCTCAAGTCCACGAATAACCTGGGCGAGAGCGCCTTTAGTACGCCGGATACCGGCGTCCGCGCCTTGGGCGCGCCGCCCGCGCCAACGGGTCTGACCGCCAGCGACGGGGCTTACGCCGACAAGATTGCGTTGTCATGGACAGCATCGTCCAATGCCGTGGGCTATGAAGTGTGGCGTAATACGTCTTCGGATACCGGCACGGCGACCAAGGTGTCGAGTTCTGATGTGACCGACACCAGCTATAATGACACGAGCGCCAGCGCTTCCGTGCTCTACACCTTCTGGGTCAAAGCCAAGGATTCTAACGCTATCGCCAGTGTCTTCAGCGCTTCGGATACCGGCTGGCGCGGCGTGCTCTCGCCGACCGTGAACGCCAGCAAAGGATTGCGCCGCGAAGTTGCGGTAAGTTGGACCGAATCGCCGGGGGCAACGTCTTACGAGTTGTTTAAGAATACCGCCGATGACAGCTCTACGGCCGTGCTGCTGGGCAGCGGCGCCGCGTTGGCTTATCGGGACACGAATGTAATGACGCGCGTCCGGTATTATTACTGGGTCAAGGCCGTCGGCGCCCTGGGCGACAGCGGCCTGGGTTCTTCGGCCGTCGGCTGGTCCGGCGCCGCGAAGTGGGACTTTAACGGCGATGGCCGCGCCGATCCCTGGTATTACCACGAGCCCAGCGGGCGCTGGTACATGATGATGGACACGAACTCTTTCAGCACAACCGTGCTGGGCGCCGCCGGCTGGATACCGGTGCCGGCCGATTATGACGGCGACGGCCAGACCGATGTAGCCGTGTATCAAGATCCCAGCGGCGTGTGGCAGGTGCTGCTCTCCAGCAGCGGCAACGGCCTGGCCGTGCTCCCTGACTTTGGCGGCGCCGGCTATGCGCCGGCCATGGCCGATTACGACGGCGATGGCAAAACCGACCCGGCAATCTACGCGGAGGCCTCCGGAACACTGCAGGCGTTGCTCTCCGATAGCGGTTATCAAGTTGCGGGTGGTTCCGGATTCGGCGGTCCGGGCTATCAACCGGTGCCGGACAATTATGACGACGACGGCAAAGCCGACCCGGCCCTCTACCACGAAGCTTCAGGCAATTGGCTTATCTCCCTCTCCGCTAACGGCTACCAGGTAACCAATATCCTGTTTGGCCAGAGCGGCTATGTGCCCGTCCCCGGCGAGTATGATGGACTGGGTTATGCCCAGGTTGCCGTCTACCATGATGCCTCCGGCAACTGGTACATCCGCACCGGCCCAAGCGAATATGACGTGGTCTTCTTTGGCCAATCCGGATATATTCCGCTGCCGGCGGACTACGACGGCGACCATTACGATGATGAATGCGTGTTCTATCGCACTCGTCGCGACGCGTCCTGGTATCTCTTGAAATCCACGGAAGGATTCCAGACGATTTCTGGGCGCAGCAGCCGTCGCTGAAAGTTATCCAAATATATTTTTCGGCTGATAGTTCCCGCCAGAGGCGGGTCTGCCTAAGGCATGATCCACCAGAGGCGGACTCGTGCTTCGTAGCGAAGGTTTACTTCGCAGAGTAGCATACGCCTGCGGCGGACACAGCCGTGAATGGCAGGTAGCTTTTTTGTTTTTTGCTAAACTTCACTCCAGCCCATGAAGTGCAGCGCGCATTACAAAATGGCCGGCTTTAGTCTGGCCTTAAGTCTGGTATTGGCTTCGGCCGTCTACGCGCCGGGACAAGTTGCCGCCGCGAGTCAGACCGCAGCGACCTCCTCCGTTTCTTCCACTGCCACGGCTGCACCAACTAACCAGCCGTCAGAGCGCTGGTGGATTTCCGAAATAATCGCCAAAAACGGGAAGGGCCACCCGGTCTTTTTCGGCGTGCGTCTGGCCAATGTCCCCCAGGTGGCGCTCGCCGAGATTCCCCGCGAAATATATAGCCCCGGCGAACCGCTGGCCATCCGCTTGTGGGGTTGCAACGACCTGCCCCGCGAATTCAATGGCCGCGCCCGTATGCTCCTTAAGCAGGCTGATAAAGTAATCCTGAGCCAGGAAGAATCCGTCCGCCTTGCCCCGGAAGCGGCCAAACGCCTGGCCACCTATAGATTCGCCACCGACAAGTTCGCTCCCGGTCAATACACTCTGGAAACGTCGCTGTTTGATAGTGCTAATGAGCTGGTTCATCGGCAGGTAGTTGCGCTGGCTATTCAACTGACGCCGGAACAGATCTCGCTGGCCGCCGAAGCAAAGGCGCGGGAAGCGGAGTTGAAGGCGAAGGCCGACGAGAAAAAAGCCGTTGCGGACTTGTCGCGCCGTAGCGCTTTGGCGGAGGCGGAAGCCCAGGCCCAGACTGACGCCGCTGCCGCGGCCGCAAAAGAAGCCGAGCGCAAGGCGCAGGTGGCCGAGGGCGCGGCCGTGGAGAAGGCCAAGGAGGATTTGTCGCGCCGTAGCGCTTCGGCGAAGGCGGAAGCAGAGCAGAAAGCTGCAGCCGAAGCAAAAGTCCGGCGCGAGGCGGAAATCAAAGCTAAGCAGGCGGCCGAGAAGAAAGCCGCCGAGGGAGCGGCTGCCCGGAAGACCGCCGAGCAGAAATTGTTTGATGAGTCCAAAGCTAAATATCTGGCCGAGGAAAAAACTGCCGTTCAAGTCAAAGTAGCGACGCTGGTCAAACAGGAAACCGAATACAGGGTCAAGGCAGCGCAGGCGGCAACCGATCAACAGGCGGCAGAGACCAAGGCCTCTGCGGCGGTGTCGGCGGTCAAGGCAGCCCAAGTGGAGGCCGATGCGAAAGAAGTCAAAGCTGTGCAGGCCAAGCAGGCCGCCCGGAAAGCGGCGCCCAAAGAAAAGGCTGCGTTGACAGCCGCGGCCAAGACGGCGGATGACGCGGCGGATAAGGCGGCCGCCCAGGCCAAAGCTAAAGACCGGGAAGCGGATGAAGCCAGGGGCATTGCTGATGACAAAGCCGCGGCGGTCAATGCCGCCAAGGCAGCGCTGGCCAGGCATCAGAAGCGTATGGCCGAGGAGAAAGCGGATTTAGAAGTGGAGGCCCTTAAGGTTGCCGAGCGTAAGGCCGAAGCCGCCGTTAAGGCAAAACGGCTGGACGACCAGAAAGCGGCCGAAGCTGCCGAAGCGGCCGAAAAAGCCGGGCGCGCAGCCGAATTGAAAGCCAAACAAGACTTGGAGGCGAAAGCTGCGGCGGAGGCACAAGCAAAACTCCGTGCCATGGATCAGGCTAAACGCGATGTGGAATTAAAAGCCAAGGCGGACGAGGCGAAGAAAGCGGCGGAGGCAAAAGCTCGCGCTGAGGCTGAGAAGAAAGCCAAACGCGAGGCGGAGTTAAAAGCCAGGCAGGAGGCCGAGAAGAAAGCGGCCGAGGAAGCGGCCGCCCGGAAAGCCGCCGAGCAGAAATTATTTGAGGAGTCCAAAGCCAAATATCTGACCGAAGAGAAGCCTGCCATAGAAGCCAAGATGGCGGCGCTGGCCAAACAGGAAGCCGAATATCAGACCAAGGTGAAACAGGCCGAACCCGATCAGGGGGCGGCGGAGGCGAAAGCCTCTGCGCTGGCGCTGGCGGCCAAAACGGCCCAAGCGGAGGCCGATGCGAAAGAAGTCGAAGCCGTGCAGGCCAGGCAGGCCGCACGGAAAGCGGCGCCCAAGGACAAGGCGGCGTTGACCGCCGCGGCCAAGACGGCGCAGGACGCAGCGGATAAGGCGACAGCCCAGGCCAAGGCTAAAGACCGAGAAGCGGATGAAGCCAGGGAAATTGCCGATGACAAGGCCGCGGCGGTCACTGCCGCCAAGGCAATACTGGCCAAGCATCAGAAGCGTATGGCCGAGGAAAGATCTGATTTAGAAGCTGGGGCCATCAAGGTTGCCGAGCGTAAGGCCGAGGCCGCCGTTGCCGCCAAACGCCTGACCGACAAGAAAGCGGCCGAGGCAGCCTTGAAAGCCAAACAAGACTTAGAGGAGAAAGCGGCGGCTGAGGCAAAAGCCCGATCCCAAGCTGAGGAAAAGGCGAAACGCGAGGCGGACATCAAAGCCAGACAGGCGGCCGAGAAGAAAGCCGCGGAGGAAGAGGCTGCCCGGAAGGCTGCCGAGCAGAAATTATTTGATGAGTCTAAAGCCAAATATCTGGCCGAAGAGAAATCTGCCATAGAAACCAAGATAGCCGCGCTGGCCAAACAGGAATCCGAATATCAGGCCAAGGTTGCCCATGCCACAACCGATCAACAGGCAGCGCAAACCAAGGCTGCTGACTTGGCGCAGGCGGCCAAAACGGCCCAAGCGGAGGCCGATGCGAAAGAAGTCGAAGCCGTACGGGCGAAGCAGGCCGCCCGGAAAGCGGCGCCCAAGGACAAGGCGGCGTTGACCGCCGCGGCCAAGACGGCGGATGACGCGGCGGATAAAGCGGCCGCCCAGGCCAAAGCTAAAGACCGGGAAGCGGATGAAGCCAGAGACATTGCTGATGACAAGGCCGCGGCGGTTTCCGCGGCCAAGGCAATACTGGCCAAGCATCAGAAGTGGATGACGGAAGAGAAAGCGGATTTAGAAGCTGAAGCCGACAAGGTTGCCGAGCGTAAAGCCAGGGACGCAGTTGCCGCAAAACGGCTGGCCGACCAGAAAGCGGCCGAGGTGCGGCGGGCGGAGGAACGGAAAGCCCAAGCTGAGCTTGAGCGGAAAGAGGCGTTGACGAAGAAACCGGCGGCCTTGACCTGGAAAGAGCTTACCAAGAATAAATTGCACGTGGCGGTTGGCGGGTTATATCGGCGCATTGGCGCGCAGCGCTTGAAGACGGGAACTTCCTATTCATCCGGCTACGCGATCTCACAGAAATCTACCGACGATAACTGGGTTGGGCCGGCCGGACGCTTAGGCGATGCGGGCAACCGGGTGTATGACGATGGCTATGTGAAGTCCGACGCCTACACCGACCTGGATAGCGGCACTTGGAACTGGGGCTATGACAGCGGCAATCAGGTTAAAGGCGATAATCTTGAATTCACCGGTGTGGACCGGGTATGGCGCGAATACAGTCGTTCAGTAACGGTTAGTGAAGGGGCCGACAATGACGATCACGATTATGGCGGTGGCTTGCTTGTAGCGGCGGAATGGGCTCCGGTGCAGACGCGGTTCATGGAAGGCGGTTTGAGTTTGGGACTGTTACGCGCGCCGAACTTCCAGGCAAACGCTTCGGGCATAAATACGTTCGATGATAACCAGCGCTGGGAGACGTATGAGGATCGTGTTCTGGATACTTACGACATTACCGGGTTGGGAATCACCCCGGGCACCGCGCCGTATCGTGGCAATGAAACCGATTCCGGCCCGGTGATTGATACATCGCCCATCAGCCGGCGCGCTCTGGGCAGCGAGCTGGCCGAGGTGGAGACTTATCGGGCCTATAACTCCATCGCGGAATCGCTTGACTTGGAATTATCAACGCTATCACTGGGCTTGAGCCTGAAGGGAAAATATCAGCGCGTATTTGTGCTGGGATCAACCGGGCCGACGCTGAACCTGGTAGAAACGGATGCTTCTTACGAAGAGACGCTCTATGAGTCGCGCAATGGCGCCGCGGCCCAGGCGCTGAAGTATTGGCGGGACACCTCGAGCGAAACCGAATATCTGTTTGGCTATTACGTGCAGGCTGAAATTGGAATGTGGATTTACCAGGGCCTGCGCTTAAGCGCTTTTGCGCGCTACGACTGGCTGGAAAACGTGTTGCTTGATGTTGGGCCGGCCAGATACGAAGTCAATCCCTCCGGCAGCTCGGTCGGCGGCACCGTCGGCCTCCAATTCTAACCGCCGCACGTTCCTTTCAAGTCTCTCATTCGGGCCTCAACCACCTCAACTGAGTGACCCTGAACATCGCTGAACCTCTTGGTGATTCTGAAGCCTCATGCAAGCTGATGAAACCATCAAACCCGATCTCCATCCGGAGGAATTAGCGCGCTTGCAAGCCTTTCATCTGGCCGTATGGCGCGGTGAGGCCGGCGGTCAAATTCCCGTGCTTTGCCATCCGGCCGAGTCTGTGATTTTCCGTTCTTCCGGCCTATCCTGGCCCAAGATTCTGACCGACATGGATAGTATGCTCGATTTTGCGCTGCACACCGTCCACTTTCATCTCAAAGTCAAAGACGATTTCCTTCCCGTGGTCAGACCGGAATACGGCATGTATGCTATCGCGTCGGCCTTGGGTGTGGATTTTTCCCGCCTGCTCGATAATCCTCGTGTCCACATCCAACCGGTTCTTAGTCGAGCGGACATGGAAGAACTGGAGAAGCCGGACGTCCGAACGGCGGGAATACTGCCCCGGCTGTTCGAGACCACCGAGTTTTTTCTCCGCCACGCACCGGCGGGAGTGCGCGTGGGGCCGGCTGACTTTCAAAGTCCTTACAACACTGCTTACTACCTGCGAGGTGACGACTTGCTGTTAGATTTTTACGATTGCCCCGAACTGGTCCATCGCCTGTTGGACGTGGTCACCGACACCTATATCGAAGCCGCCAGAATACAGAACGCCTTGCTTCCCGAGAACGAGTTATGGGCTCCTTACCGAGGCACGACGGGGCTATTCTCGGCCCGCCTCACGCAATGTCATCTGCAATTGATTTCGGCGGATATGTATCGTAAGTTTGTCCTGCCGTATGACAGCCGCATCGCAGAGGAGCTCGGCCCCGTCCATATTCACCTCTGCGGGCAGTCGTTGCATCTGATCGACGCTCTGCTGGCGATCCCCGATATGGTGGGATTCGAGTACGATTTTCACGAGATACCGACCGCCGCCGTTGCGCCAAAGATCGCCGATCGGGCGGTGCAACTGCGACAAGGCGCGGTGGCCACCGATTACACGGGGAATCCCAGAAAAGACCTGCTGCAGAAGGCGAAAGTGGCGACCGTTGAAGAACTCCTGGCCCGGGAACTCGATCATCCCGGCTCCAGAGTGATTCTGGACCTCATCAATTTGCCGGATGTGGACACCGGACGCCGCTTGTACCGATCTCTTCGTACAAGAAAGGGCGGAGCGATGATCGAGGGTCGTTCGCCGGTACACTGTCGGGCAACCCATGGACGGATGCATTCCCATGGATCGGCGCGGAGCGGGGCCGCTTGACCGCCACTGTCACATACGAGGTTATTGCCGGAACGCCACAAGGAGTGGCGTCGTCTTTTGTTGTGCCGTGAGAACGTTGCAGAGGCTTACAAGGCAAGCATCATAGGGGATAGCAAGCGGGATTGGGCGCGGATTGTGGGGCTCAAAACCGTGAGCCCCAAGGCAAAAAAATCCAATGTTCATAGGGCTTTCCTGAAGCCCTGAGGCCTGAGGCTCATGGGGCTCAAAACGTGAGCCCCAGATGAGCTCCAGAGTGTAAGCAGGCGCCTCAGGCTGGACAATCAATCTCCACCCAGCGCAGCGGCGCGGTGAAGAATAATACCGGCCGGATCTGCCGCGGCACTATGCCCAACACCTTGGCCGCCATCTCCCGGTAGGCTTCCAACTGCGGCCGGTAGCGCGCAACTTCGCCGGCCAGCCAGGCCTCGGTATCCTGGGCCACCCCGGCTGCAACGCTACCCAGCCCGCAGTCGCTACGCGCCAGCCCGCCTGTTTTGTAATCAACCAGCACAATGCCGGAGGCCGTTTTCAAAACAAGATCAATGCGCCCAATCCGAATAACGATTTTTCCAGCGATGGATGCGTCCGCTCCGGTGGAAGGAGCGCAATCTTCGAGCGCCCATTCCGGCAGTATTTCCGTTGCGGTCCGGCGCAAGTCAGCCAAGGTCTTGAATTCCCAGGCGCGCTGACATTCGTCGCGCAGGGCTTGCGCTTTTTCGCGTAGACGCTCGGCGCCCAGGCCCTCTTCCGCCAGCGCCGAGGCAATGGCCGCTGGCTCAGGCAAGACTTTCCCCCGCGCCAGGGTCTCGAAGATGCGGTGACTGACTAAGCCCCAAGCCCGCGCGTCCGGGTCCGTCTCTTCCACCCCCGGCCGCGCGGCGGTAGCGGTCTCATCCTCGATTTGCGATGGGCTTGCCATCTTGTAGGGCAGGGGTTCGGGTTCAAACGGCGCTGGCGCCGGCAGTGGTCTTGCCGGCGCGCGGGCAAGTTCGGGCGTTGGCGCCGGAACGGGATTCTTCAGAACCGCGACTGGCATTCCCGTAAAGGCGCCTTGCTGGTTCATGGCCGCGAGCCACGCGATCGCCGAGGGCTGTGCCGGTAGAGTTGGATCCTCTTTATTGCCTCTGCTTTGAGCTATGAGGCCGCTCAGGGTGAGCGTCTCGCGGGCGCGTGTAGAGGCGACATAAAAGAGCCGTTTGTATTCTGCCGCACTGCGCTTTGTTCCCAGCTCGCTTAGCAGTAAATAGGCCAGCGGCCGCGCGAGCGTGCGGCTATCTCCAGCCGCTGCGGCTAATAATTCACCTTGCGGCAGGCGCTCCATCAGGAAGGCAGCCTCGTTCTCAGCGCGTGGAGCGCGGGCGAGAGCCTTGCGGTCAAGACCTACCACAAAGACGTGGTCAAACTCCAATCCCTTGGCCTTGTGGATGGTCATGATCGTCACGGACGAAAACGCGGCGCGCGGATCCGGCGGCGTATAGGCCTGCTCCAGCAACCGCTCCAACGTTGCGAGGGTTTCTTCGCCGGCGCCGGCCGGACATTGGCCGAGCAAATCGAAGTACTGGAAACAATTGGCCACGCGGTCGGCTCCGCCCAAACGCGCCAGCGCGGCGGGTCCGCCCAGCTCTTCCCACAGCCGTTGGAGACTCGCGGCATAAGGCTCGCGGCCGAAATCGGGACGCACTTTGGCAAGCGCCTCATTGAAGCGAACGATCTCCGGATGGGCTTGAGCGCCCGCGGCCGCGATTTTTTCGCTCCAGAGCGCCGGTTGCGGCGCTATGGCGAGTTCTTCCAGCGCGGTGGCGGGAACGCGGCACCAGGGCGAGCGCAATGTCCCGGCCCAGGCCACGTCATCATGCGGCCGCAGGAGCGCTTTGAAAAGGTTTAGCAAGTGGCGCACCTCGGGACAATCCAGCATCGGCACGCCTTCCATCAAGCGGATCGGTATGGTCAATTCCTCCATGGCGCGAATATACGGCGTCAGATGGGTGCGCACCGGAATCAGGATGGCAATAGTTGCTTGCAAATTGCCCCGATGCAGCGCAGCAACCCGGCTGGCCACATAGCGCGCCTCCTGCTCCCGTGCCGCGGGGCGCGAGAGCTCGGACGCTTGAGAGCTGCGGGAACGGTGATAGAAAAAAGCAGCGATGGTTATTGGCTCGGCCGGCCTGATTGCGGCGCGCACCGCTTGCGACGGCTTAAATGCCACCTCATCAAACGCTTGCTCATGCGCCGCCATCACCTGGTCAAAAACCTTATTGGCAAAGGCTACCAGGCTGGGCCGTGAACGAAAGTTAGCCGTGAGGCTCAACGGCCTGAGCGGCAAGGCAGCCTCGCCGCCGCGCGGTAGACCCCGAAGTTTGAGCGACTCAAACAGGCTGACCTCGGCCCGGCGAAAACGAAAGATGGATTGCTTGGGATCGCCAACCACAAAGAGGCTCCGGCCGTCACCCGGTTCCCAGCCTTCGGTCAGCGCGCTGACGATTCGCAACTGGGTGTCGTTCATGTCCTGGGCTTCATCCACCAGAATGTGCCGCAGATGCTCATGAAAGAATATCAGGCTTTCCCCCGGGCGTTCTACCTGGTCGAACGCTCTTAAGGCTGCGAGCTCCAACTCCATGAAGTCCAGTCCGCGGGTGGCCAGCAGATTATCAAACCGCTGGAGCACGCCCTCGGCCAGGCGCATAAAATCGCAGAGGGCTTCAAAGCCGGCGGTAGCGACCGTCTCCGGCCAACCCCCGACGAATTGCAGGTCCTCGGCAATCTCCGCGGGTAGCTCCTCGATGAAATTAGCTAAAGGTGTTTTGCGGAAAGTCGGGCCGAAATCCTTGGTCTCGAATCGCTTGCGCGGCGTCCCGGCTTGGGTAAGAAAAATCTTGGCGGCCGCGGCCCAGGCCGGCGCGTCGCGCAAGGTTATTCCTGGAATATTGCCGGTCAAAGATCTGGCTAATCCGGCTTTAGATTCATCCAGTGTCCGCCGCAGAGCCGACCAATCCTCTTTGTGGCGGCGGAAATAGTCATGAAGCTTTTTCAAGTAAAGCGCCGCAAGTTCTTCGGTACGCCGGGAGAGTTCATCTGCCGCGGATGGCCGGCGGAAAAGCGGGATCAGGCCCTCCAGGCGATCGCGCCGCGCCAGGAGGTCGCAAAGCTGCCCGGCAACGGCTTGGACGTTGTTATTGGTCTGAGCCAACCTGCGCTGGAATGCCGCGATTTCGTCAGGGGCCAGGCGCTCTTGGCCGGCCGTAAAAGCATGCAGGTATTGAGCCACGGCTTCATCCAGCAGACTCTGTTGGGCAATTTCGTCAAGCAGTTCGGCGCCCGGCGTGGTTTTGGCTTCCAGCGGCCAGCTCCGCGCGACCCGCGCGCAGAAACCGTGGAAAGTATCTATCAGAAAAGCGTCGGGACTGTGCCAGAGGATATTCCAATCGGGGTGGGCCTGCAATGCGTTCCGGGCGAGCTTCCACAGGTGCGCTTCCCATGCGTCGCTCGGTGCATGGTCAGCGCCGGCTTGGGCCTGGTTGAGCGTTCTGGTAATGCGTTCGGCCATCTCGGCGGCCGCTTTGCGCGTAAAGGTAACGGCCAGAATCTGGCGCGGATGGCGAACATCGGCCAGCAAGGCAAGGAAGCGGGCGGTCAGTAAAGCGGTTTTGCCGGATCCAGCCGGCGCCTCCAGGACGAAACTGTTGCGCGGGTCAAGCGCTTCCTGGCGAACTTGTCTATCCGGCGCCTGGGTCATTCCATCTCCCTGTTGAAGTCCTCGGCCTCGTCCGCGGAAGGATAATAATCGTAGAAACCGCACAAGTTGAAAAACTCGCAGAACTCGCAAGCCCCATTGCGGGCATGGAAGATGGCAGGGCTTCCCGGCCGCGGATCGGCCGGGAATAATCCCTGGCGGGGCTCGGCCAGGCGCTCGGCCAGCGCGTTTTCCCATTGCGGTAAAATTTCCGTCCAGTCAATGGCCTTGCCCCGTGAGGTCAGGGGAAGAACATCTACATCCGCCGCCGTTTTCAGGCTGATATAGCCCGCCTGCAACGCTGAGCGTAGCACTGCGGGCCGGCCCGCCTGCAGCGCTTGTGGCGCAGCCACTGCGGGCAGGCCGGCTTGGATGCTCTTGGTTGTATCCTTGATCCCGGCAATACATCCATGGAGCAGCGCAAGCAGATACGCTGGTAATTGCAGTTCCTCGGCGCGCCCAATTACGGATGCTAACTTGGGAACGGCGCCGGACTTGTAATCCCAAACGGCTAAGCCGTTCTGGGGATGGTGGTCAATCCGATCAATCCGACCGTGCAGGATAATCCCAGCGACGGGAAGTCCCGTGAAGGACACCTCGGCCATAGCAAATCGCCAGCCGGCAAGACAGCGTTGCCGCTCCAGCTCGAGCCAAACCGGCAGAATACCCGGCTGCTCGGCGTTGCCCAGCAAGCGTAGGCGCTCTACCTGCCAGAACAAATTGTCAGGGCAATGCGCTAATTCGCGATTGATAACTTCCTCCAGCCAGGCCCGCGCGCCCTGGCAATCTACCGGCCAGCCCGGCGCCTGTTTGGCCAAGCCATCGGCGAATGTTTTCAAAATCGCGTGCAGCACTTTGCCGCGCTCAAGCGGGGCAATGCCGGTCTCGGCCATAACTAGCGGCGCAAGTTTAAGCATATTGCCGCAGAAAAATCTGAAGGGACATCCCACCAGATCCTCAAGCGCCGTGACACTGAGTTCGCGGGGGAATGGCGTGGTAACCCGGCTGCGCTGGCCGTCGTCCGTCCCCGCTGATCCGTTGTCTGTCGTCCCGCCTTCGTCCGGTGAGGCCGGACTATGGCGGGCAGGCTGTCGTCCGTCGTCCGTCGTTGCGCCCCTCAGGGCCAGGCAGCCGGCGCTTAGCCAGCGGGAGCGCATCCATTCGGCGGTTGGGTTTTGCCAGAGGTTGTAAATGACCTGGATTGGCTCGTTGGCCGAATTGGTCTCATCGGGCAACAGAGGACACGGCGCATAGGGCGTCGCTTCGTCGCCGGCAGCCGCGCGACTGCAATGGACTTGCGGTGAGGCGGCCAGGAGCATAGCTAACTGGCGTTGTGCGCGCTGCCACTGCCGTTCAAGCGTGCCATCCTCGAGCAGCCGGCGCTCGTCGGGATCAAGGAACGGCCATTCTCGCGCCGGTGGTGGCAAAGCGCCGCCATGAACGCCGATGAGCCACAGTTGATCAAAAGCCAGACCGCGCGCTTCTTCCGGATTAAGGACCTGAATGCCGGCGGTCTCCGGTGTTTTTTCGGCGATAATCGTTTTTTCGGCTAAGGCCGTAAGCCAGGGCAAAACCGCCGCGGCGCTCATAACAATCTCGCCGGCTTCCTGAGTCAACTCCCTGCTAATTTCGTTCAGGTGCTGGATAGCCAGTGCGTCGGTGGCGCGGTGTTGGCCTTCGAAGCGGCCGAAGCCGAGCGCCGCCAGGCATTCGTTCAGATTGGTCAACCAGTCGCCCAGCGAAGCGGTGGGGCGGGTTGTCAAGCGCTGGAGTGGGGCCAGGGGATAACCCTGTTTCGTCAGTATTTGCAACGCATCCGGCAGCGAGAGAGGTTGGGATGGTTCTTCCCAGAGCGTGGCGCGCAAGTTATCCAGATCTTTGCTTTCCAGTGAACGAACATAAGGCGAAGTGAGCAAGGCCGTCAGCAGCGGCGCGCAGAGCGGCGTTTCCGGCAGCCGCAGGGGAATGATCGCGGTCTGGAAAAGCTTGTGTTCGCTGAGCGGCGTGCCCGCCGTCAGGTTGTAGCGGACCGCCCGTTCGAAGTCAGGCCGCTCCAATCCGGCCAGGTCGTCAAAACAGCGTTTCAGCAGCGGGAAGAGCGCGCGATCGGCGAAGACTACCGCCAGGTTTTTTTGGCCGTTATTCCAGGCGCGCAAGACCTCGGTGCAGACCGCGCGGCATTCCTGTTCCGGGGTGGCATAGAGGCGCACGCGCAGCGCTCCCGCTAAAGCCGGGGCCGCCTCCGGCAGTTCGGCCGCCGAACGCCAAAGTTCGCACCGGCGCTGCGCGGCCAGGGCGTCGCCGAACGTTCCTTCCAATAGCGAAAGATTGTCAAAGCCCGCCAAAATGATCCGCGTGGGCAATGCCACGCGTCCGGCGGTAATGGCTTGGCTGACCGCCGACACCATATCATGCCAGAGGGCTACGCCGGCGCGCTCAGCCAAGGCGAGGAACCGACCGGTAACTTCGCGCCGAAACTCGGCCAGACGGTGGGTGTTTAAAGTTCCCGGCGCCTCAAGACCGGCCTCGCGCAAGACATCCAGCGAAGCTTGCAATTGGGAATAGAGCGTCGGCTGGATGGCTAAGCCTTCGGGGACGGCCACGCCTTGCAACGCTTGATGCCACAGCTTCAACGCCGCGGCCGGTGCAAGCGGGCGGTTAGGAAGCCAGAGACCGTCGTAGACTTCATGGACCCAGCCGCGGAGCGAGCGAATTAGCGGGGTTTCCCATCCGCTATTTTGCTCGACCAGGCGCGCCTGGCGGTAACGATGCAACAGCCGGCGAGCGAGGCGGCCGGTGGTGCATAATATCCCGGCCCCTTCGGCGGCGGCCTGGACCACGGTGTCTTCCAACTCGCCGGCCGTGGCAAATACCCTTGGTTCCTCCCGCCAGGGTGCTGGTATCTTTGCGCCGGTGGTCATTTAGTTGGTCCTATGCCTGTTTTTCCATGCCGATGTTTTGGGCTTTAAGTTAATCCGAGTCTGCGCAACTGTCAAAGGCGCATTGCGCAAGAACTTGACTACAGCATACGAAGTCTGGCTGGCACGGTGGAACATGCTGTGTAATCCCTGTCTTGTGGTGGTAACAGGTAGGGCGCGTTCGCCTGCCCGCAATGCTACGCATAGCGTTGTAGGCGGGCTGAACGCGCCGTTCACGGTGAATCGTTCACGATGAACCGCGGACAGCTCGGCGAGCCGTCCCTGCCATCGCGCGGCCGCCTAGTAACTGATTCCCAATGCTGCAGTAATTTTTGCTTGCTGAGACGAGCACCTTTTCATAAGAATAAAGCTCAGCATGAAAAAACGGATAAACCTCAAGGGGCGCAGCTTGCTGCGGCTTTCCGATCTGGCGGACGATGAGCTGCTCTATCTGCTGGACCTAGCGGAGCGTCTCAAGCGCAAGAAGCGGCGCGGGGCGCGCGGCAACCTGCTGGCGCGCAAGAATATCGCGCTCATTTTTGAAAAGGCTTCCACCCGCACCCGCTCGGCCTTTACCGTAGCGGCCGTGGACGAGGGCGCCAGCGTGGAATTTCTGGGCCAGCACGACATTCATCTGGGCAAGAAGGAATCCATCAAGGACTCCGCCCGCGTGTTGGGCCGCATGTTCGATGCCATCGAGTTCCGGGGCTTCCAGCAGGAAACCGCGGAAACTTTAGCGCGGTATGCCGGTGTGCCGGTCTGGAACGGATTGACCGACGACGAGCATCCCACCCAGACCCTGGCGGACCTGATGACCATGCGCGAATGTTTCCATCGCCTGAAAGGCCTGAGGGTGGTCTATCTGGGCGACGGCCGCAACAACGTCTGCCTTTCTCTGATGATGGGCTGCGCCAAGGTCGGCGCCCATTTCGTGGATTGCGCGCCGCCGGAACTTTCTCCGCCGAGCGCGCGCCTGGCCGCGGCGCGCGCGGTGGCCGAGCGCAACGGGAGCCAGGTGACGGTTGAGCCGCAGCCGGCCCGGGCCGTGCCCGGCGCCCATGTAATTTACACCGACGTCTGGGTCTCAATGGGCGAAGAAACCAAATTGGACGAACGCCTGCGATTGCTGAGGCCTTACCAGGTGAACATGGAACTTATACGTCAAACCGGCAACCTGAAAAAAGGCGGCGTGATTTTTCTGCACTGCCTGCCGGCTTTGCATGACCAGGGCACCGAGCTGACCCGCGCGCGGGGCGCGCTGGAAGTTACCGATGAAGTATTTGAAGCGCCGTTTTCCAAGGTATTTGACCAGGCCGAGAACCGGCTGCATACCATCAAGGCCTTGATGGTGGCAACTCTGGCTGGGGGTAATTCTACGCGATGAGTCCGACCAAGCGCACGCTCGCGGAAATATCGTGGGATGAACTGCAGTGGCTGTCCCCGCTGGAGAAGGCGGAGCTTTTCAACCTGGGGGAACGTCCCTTCCATGTGCTGATGGCCCAGCAGTTCAGCCGGCCGATGCTGGAAGAACTCGGCGAGCTGGCCACGCGCATTCGCCAGATTGCCAAGAGCAAGGCCGGCATGGATTTTCTGCGCGGGTTGCTGACGCACCGGACGGCCATGCTTTATTTCTCGCAACCCAGTACGCGCACGTTTCTCTCGTTTCATTCGGCCTGCCAGATCCTGGGCATGAAAACCGTCGAGGTGCGCGACACTGCCACTTCCAGCGAGTTGAAAGGCGAAACCCAGGAGGATTCCATCCGCACCTTCAGCTCGTTTGCCGAGGTCATCATCATGCGCAGCGCCATCGGCGGCCTGGCCGAGAAAATGGCCTGGGTGCTCTCCAACACCGAGCGTCCCGTGCCGATTGTCAGCGCCGGTTCCGGCAAAGACCAGCATCCCACCCAAGCCCTGCTGGATATTTACACGCTCCAGCGCAGTTTTGAAACGCGCGGCGGCATAGACGGCAAGACCATCGTGTTCGTCGGCGACCTGGCCCGCGGCCGGACGGTGCGTTCGCTGGCCTTTCTGCTGACCCGCTACCAGGGCGTGAAACAATACTTTATCGCGCCGCCCCAACTCCAAATTGGCGAAGATATTCTGGCGCTGCTGCGCCAGGCCCATTGCGCGTTTGAAGTCGGCCATGATTTCAAAAAAGTCATTCCCGCGGCCGATGCCATCTATATGACCCGCATCCAGGACGAGTGGGACGAGCAAGCCGGCCAAAGCGGCAAAATTGATATCTCCAGGTTCAGTTTCACGGCTGCGCATCTGGCCAAATTGCCGTCCAAGGCGGTCATCATGCATCCCTTGCCGCGCCGCCAGGAAATTGCCGTCGAAGTTGATGAGGACACGCGCGCGGTCTACTGGCGCCAGGTGCGCAACGGCATGTGGGTCCGCGTGGCCTTGCTGGTCGCAATCTTCGACGGCGCCGATGACATCCGCCGATACGACGGCGCCTGAAGCCCGGGATTGCGTTTTTTTGCGGCTGAAAAATCAAACAATCAGGAAGCGCGCGGCACATGGGCGATTACCCGGCGGAGGCAAGGGAGCATCCGGACAGGGTCCTTTGCGCCATGGTTGTTCTGGCCGTGGTGACGGTCGCGCTGTACTTGCCGATCCTGGGCGGCGAGTTCACCTATGACGCGCGCGCCCTGATCCTTGTTGACGATACGATCCACAATCTACGCAACCTGCCGGATATCCTTTCGTTACGGATTGTCGGCCACGACGTGGTTAATCGCCGCCGGCCGATGCTGTTGCTCTCGCTGATGCTGGATTCGGTCGTGTGGGAAAAGCTGCCGGCGGGCTATCATCTCTCGAACGTATTGTTGCATGCCGGCTGCGTCTTACTGCTATTCAGGTTGCTGCGCGTCCTGCAACGGAATTGTCCTGGTGACCAGTTTTCATCCCAATCGCCTGGTGTGGCGCCGGCATTTATTGGCGCGCTGGTCTTCGCGGTGCATCCGGTCAACAGTGAGGCCGTTTGCAACGCGAGCTACCGGGCGGACATCCTGGTGGCCTTCTTTCTGCTGGCGGCGTTGAACGCGGCTTTGAATCTGAGCGCGGTCAAGATAATACGGCGGATTATGTACTCCGTGTGCGTCGGTCTGTTTCTTCTGCTTTCGGCCGCGTCCAAGGAAAGCGGGGCGATGGGTCCCTTATTATTGCTTTTGATGGCGACCTTCCTTCGGTTCCGTGGCGGGCGAGGTGTTTGGACGGCAACAATTGCCGCCTCAGCGGCAATCGTGGCCGCATTGGTTGCTGCTTATTTGCTCTTTGCGCCGGCCAACTCGGCAATCTTCACCGAACTCCCCTCCCGCCTGGGCGGGTCGCTGTCGGCGTGGCTGAGGATTCAGCTCCGCCTGTGGGTTTTCCAGATCCAGCATATCGTGTTGCCATACGGGTTATGCGCGGATTACACGCCTTATTCGATCCGTTACCTTTCGCTTGCCGGCGCGGTGGCCATGCTGGGCGCTCTGTTGGCGGCGGCTCTCTGGCTGGGGCTTCGCAACCGGCTGCTGCTATTGGCCATCGCCTTCTTTGCCGTGGCCATGATTCCATCCGCAAATATTATTCCGATTTACCGGCCGGTGGCTGATCGCTTCCTGTATCAACCGATGATTGCCGTCGCCATGCTGCCGGTGGTTCTGGTAGCTGATCGCCGGCGTTGTTGGATGGTCTCCCGGATTTGGGTCTTGCTCGCCCTGGTTCTGGTTTGTGGCGCGATATTTGTCCCGCAGACCGTCCGGCGCCAGGCGGTCTGGAGAGATCAGGTATCTTTATGGCTCGATACGGCGCGTAAGAATCCGCACTCGCCCACCGCGCATAACAATCTTGGTTTTGCCTGGTTGGACAGGGGAGAAATTAACCAGGCCGTTGGCGCTTGGCGGCGAGCGGTGATGCTGACGGACGGCCGTTTCGCCGACGCGTGGGCCGGAATGGCGGTGGGCCTGGATGCGCTGGGCAGTAATGAAGAAGCCTGCAACGCTTATCGTGAAGCCATCCGTCTGGATGGCGCCTATGCGGATCCTCCCGGTCTTGTTAAGAAGTTGACATGGGAGCCGGCGGTGGCCAGCCAACTATCCGTTGTTGCCGCCCGCTGCGGCTCTCGGGTGCCATTACCCTGACACTGGGTGTTTGTGGCCGGCGGTTGGAGACATTATTGCGTGTCATCAACATGCGGGCTTGACGACCAGGCTTCCAGAAGCGCATAACTTTCCCAGTGCGCAGTGCTCGTAAGTTGTCTTCACGGTGCTATATGCATAGGACTTTCAAAGTTTGCGCCGCCACAGGCCTGATGCGCTGTCGGCCGCGGCCGTATGCGGCGCTGCTGCTGGGATTATTTCTTTCAGGCGGGAACATTGCCGGCAGTCGGGCTGATTCTACTCTGCGAAGCGGCGAAGCCCTTTCG
The DNA here is from genome assembly GCA_016188985.1 of Lentisphaerota bacterium. GTDB lineage: Bacteria > Verrucomicrobiota > Kiritimatiellia > JAAZAB01 > JAAZAB01 > VSJD01. The sequence goes on from JACPGM010000050.1 coordinate 40,369, forward strand.
CTGCGAAGCACGAGTGACTGGCCCACCTATATGCACGACTATGCCCGTAGCGGCGTAACCACCAATGCGCTGCGCTGGCCGCTCGTTAGACAATGGACCTATCGCGCGCCGGCGGCGCCTGTGCCGGCCTGGCCGCTCCCGCATCCTGATTACACCGAATTGCCCAGGACCAAATTCGACGATGCTTTGTATACGGTCGTGGCCGGCAACACCGTCTATTTCGGCTCGTCGGTGGATTATCAGATCCATGCGCTGGATGCCGCCAGCGGCCAGGAGCGCTGGACGTTTTTCACGGGCGGACCGGTCCGCCTCGCGCCCACCTTCGCTTCCTCGACTACGCTCGGAGCTTCGGAGGGCAAGCCCACGGTGGTCGCCGGCCGCGTCTATGCCGGCTCGGACGACGGTTGGGTCTATTGTCTTAATGCCGCGGACGGCAAGCTGGTCTGGTCGTTCTCGGCCGCGCCGGAACCGCGCCGGGTATTGGGCAATGGCCATATCATTTCGCTTTATCCGGTGCGCACCAGCCTGGTGGTGCAGGACGGCCGCGTGTATTTCAGCGCCGGCATCTTTCCCTCTTTCGGTTACGGCCGCGGCTTTTCCGGCGTTGCCTTGTATGCCCTTGACGCCGCTGACGGCAAGCTCATCTGGAAAGTTAATCGCTTCGATACCAAGGAAAATAATTATGCCGGCGGCTTTTCGCCCCAGGGTTATCTCTTGGCCACAGCTAAAAGCCTGTTTGTGCCCTGTGGTCGCGACTTGCCGGCCTGCGTGGATATCGAGACCGGCATGTTTCGTTACGTGCCGTCCCTGGCCGGCACTAAAGACCAGCCGGCGGGCTGGTACGGGCTACTGGCGGATGGCACCTGGTTTCACGGCACCCAGAACATTCTGTTCGGCTTCGAACCGGATACCGGCAAACTGCAATCCAGATTGCCGGCGGCCACCCGTCTGATAGTTACAAAAAACAGTTCCTTTATTCTGAAAGGCCCATCAGCCTCGAACTACGGCCGGCAAAAAATTAGCGACAGGCAGAGCGACATCAAGGCCTTTGATCGCCCGAAATCTTCCACGGATCAGCCGGCGGCGAAACTGGCGACAACCGATCCGCGCTGGCGTTATGCGCGTCCCGCACTCTCCGCGATGATTCTGACCGGTGACGCGCTCGTGGCCGGCGCCAGCAACGAAGTTGTTGCCCTGAATGCCGCCGACGGCAAGCTGATCTGGTCGGCGCCTGTCGAGGGCACGGCCGTGGGGTTATCGGCCGCCGGCGGACGCCTGCTGGTCAGCACGGACCTGGGCCACATTTATTGCTTTGCCGGCGGCGCGGCGGCTTTTGCCCCCATGACTTTGCCGGACCGTCCGGGCTCCGCTGCCAGGGCTGGACCACCGTCGGCGGTTCGTTCACCGGCCGAGCCTTCCGCGGCAGTTGTGGCGCAAATGGCCGACGCGGTGCTTGCCAATGCGCAGGACACAAAAGGCTATGCGCTGATTATGGGGCCGGGCGCGGCCCAACTTGCGCTCTCGCTCTATGGCCATCGGGTGGCGGTGGAACTATTTACATCGGAGGCCTTGGCGTATCCCGATTATATTGCCAATCTGGTTGTGGCTCTGGCGGGTCCGGGCCAGCCGCCTTCGGCGGCCGAACTGTTGCGGGTGTTGAAACCCTGCGGCGGTGTCCTGCTGAGTTCGTGGCCGGGTGGGGCGGGGCTGCAAAACTCGGCCAAGGCGTTGGAGCTCTGGAAGGGCGCGGGTTCTTTGGCTACCGGCCTTATGCTTGTTCGGGGCGGGCCGACCTGGACGAAGCTCTTGCGCGGCGCCCCGGAAGGCGCCGGCTGGTGGACGCATCAGCATGCCGATCAAGGCAACACCGGCAGCTCGGGCGATACGCGCGTGAAGGGCTGGCTGGATATAATCTGGTTTGGCGCAACGGGCGTGAACGAGACCCTCGACCGTCACCTGCGCAGTGTTGCACCGCTGGTGTTTGAGGGAAGAGTGTTCCATCAGGGCGGAAGTATAGTTCTTCCCTGGGCAAACATTAAGGAAAATCGTGGCGTGCTCTCTTGTTTTGACCTCTACAACGGCATGCGGTATTGGAAACGGGAAATGGCCGACGCCTGGCGGATTGGAACGCCCGCTGTGGTCGGCAATCTGGCCGGGACAACCGGCAGCCTATTCGTCGCCGCGGGTTCGGGCTGCGAGCGTTTGGATGCGCGCACGGGCGCGACGCTTAGCACCTATAAAGTGCCGGCGGCTAAGATGGGAGCGGCGACCCAGACCTGGAATTATGTGGCGGTAGCCGGCGGCCGGCTTTTCGGCAGCGCCGGCATACCCAACACCAACCTGTACGGCAATCGGTTCAGTGACGCGGTGTTCGCCTATGAGCTTGGCACGGGACGACTTCTCTGGACCTATCGCGCCCGTGAAATCCGCGACTCAACGCTGGTCTATGGCGACGGCCGGGTGTTCCTGGTTGAAAACCGCGCAACTGCCGCCGAGGAAGTGATGCCCGCAAAGTCAAATGTCAAAGTAGATCGGCATGGCTCGGCGACCAATGGGCCTCTGGCCGAGCGCGGTAAGGCCCCGGCTGAGCCCAGCCTGACGGTAGTGGCGCTGGATGCCCCCACGGGCAAGGTGGTCTGGGAAAAACAACATGATCTCAGTGATTGCGGCAGTTGGGGTGGCGCTCTGCAGGCGCTTTATCGCGATGGCGTCCTGCTACTGGGCGGTGCTTACTCGCCCTATGGGCGGCGCTCGGGCGCCGAAGCCAAGCGCAAAATAATGGCGCTTTCCGCCCGCGATGGCGCGCTGCTCTGGCAGAAACCGGTGGGCAATCTTTCGCGTCCGGTCATCTTCAGTGATGAGGCCCTGATCGCCGAGCCGGGTATCTATGATTTGCATACCGGCGAGCAAAAGCCCGATCAGCATGATCCCGGCCGGCGGCGTGGCGGCGCTGGTCGAGGCCAGCTCGGGTTGCGTCTGCTCGTTTGCCATTCAGAGCACGGTGGTTCTGGCGCCCCGATAGTCCGGCTTGGCGGACGTGGAAGTCCGCCCTCCATGCATTTGTCCCGGAGTGTGCGGGATCAGATCTAATGGAGGGCGCGGCTGTGTCCGCGCCGGTCTCAATTCATACACTGCGGACGTGATGTGAGCCCTTAATGGCAAAAATACCAAATCTTTGGTTACGGCCAAGGGGCCTCAGATAACCCGGCTTTTCAACATACCTCGGCGCGTTGGGCGGTTGGGCGCGGGCCGACGGTGGAAAGGTCAATTGGCTGGAAGCCTAACTTGAGGGCCGGTGAATCCTTGGATAGGGTGAAATTGCGTTGCGCCAGACTCTTGAATTTCGGGTTGGCCACGATTGAATGCCGGTCGCGCCCCAGGGCCTGCCATTGCTTGAAGGAACATTTTTTCCCGCCCACAAGAAAATGCGGCTTTCCGGCGGTGCTGAAATAAAGATTGCCGTCCGAGAGCATCCGGTGCGCTTCGGTCTTCGGCGGGTGAGCCGATTGGAAGAGCGCCTCGCCGCGGCTGACCATGATGTTCCGCAGCCAGATCAGGCCGATATGCGGCTCGTTGCGCGTGTAGATTCCGACGGACTCGCCGCCGAAAGCCCATATGTTGTTGCGCACGATATTTTCCCGCCCGTAGTGCTGATGAAAAGGCTGGCGGTCGGCGTCATAACAGACATTGTTCTCAATCACCAGGTAGCTGGAGCCTTCATCCGGATAAATGCACCATCCGCCGTAATGGGCTGAGGTTACGTTGTAAATGAGATTATTGCGCAGCACCGTCCCGGGCTGAACGCCCAGGGTATAAATGCCGCCCATGTCGGATAGAACCTTATGGCCCAGGTCGTGGATATGATTGAAGGCAATCAGGTTGTCGCGGCTGATGTTTTCCTGGTAGCCCCATTCCCAGCCGCAGGAGACCCCGGAATAAAAGAGGTCGAAGATATGGTTGTGGCAGATGGAGAGAGCGTAGGCGTTCATCGCCAGAATTCCGACGGCGCTGTGGAAAACGCGTCCGCCGTGGCAAATGGTGTTGTCGGTGATGCGGTGTTGGCCCGTGCGCCGCGCGTGCGCTTTTTTGTCGCGGGCGGCGGCCCCATTGATCTTGATGCCGCCGGCGCCCAGATGGCGCATAGTGTTGCCCACTATGCTGATGTCGCAGCAGCCATCGCTGATCTCCACGCCATACCAGCCGACGTGTTCAATGACGCAGTTTGAGAGCGCGCAGTGGCGCGCGCCTTCGAAATAAATTACGCCGGGCACGTCGCAGGCCGCCTGGCTTGCCGCGGCAAACTGGCCGCGGCTATGCCGCCGGCCGTGGGTTTTGTCGCCCTGAGTGGTTCCCAGAATCGCGGCGCCATCGGACTTGTCGGGATGCCGCCAATCGGTGTGGGCAAAGGTGATCCCTTCAAAGCGGACATGTTCAACGAACTGATTTTGCTCGGGGTTGCCGATCAGGCCCAGCAATTGCAGGCAGCGTGGCGCATAAATACGGGCGGTTTTCATGTTTTCGCCGCGGCGGGGCAGATAATAGAGTTTGCCGGCCGCGCGATCCAGATACCATTGTCCCGGCTGGCACAGGGCTTCCCAGACGTTGTCGAGGTAATAATCGGCCAGTTCTTTGCCGAAGGCGCCCACCGGGGTTACCAGGCTTGGCCGTTCCAGCGTCACCAGGTTGGTTCGGGAATCAAAAGCGCTGATGCGGGAACGCTCTTCAATCCAGAAGTGGAGATACACCATTTCGATATCGGTCAAGTTCCTGAAATTGCGTATATCACCGCTCCGGCAGATAATCTGGTTAAAATGCTTGCGATCCCAGCCTGAGGGCAGAACCGCCCCGGGCACCGCTTCCATCCGGTAAAAACCTTTGGCGGGCAGCCGTGGCCGCGCGGCGCGGCGGCCGTTGACAAAGAGTTCGCGGAACTCCCATTGCCCGGCGGCGACTTCGGGCAGGTCGGCTACCCATGCCTGTTTGCCATTCACGCTGGCTGATTGCCAGTTGCTGATGCGCTTTCCCCCGCTGATGATCGGTTTTTCACGGGCAAAGGCCTTGAACATTACGCCGGAATGTTCCGGACCGATGACCAGGGGCTTTTCCAGTGGGTAGACCCCGCCGCGCAGATAGACCGTAATTGGTTCAGGCGGCGTTGCGCTTACCGGATAGCGCCCGGGCCGATAGGGTTGGCCATGATTTAGGTCGGCCAAGCGCACCTGCCCGCCCGCCTGCATCGGCTGGGCCGAAGGCACTGCGGGCAGGCAATGCTGCGCACCCGCCTGCAGCGATGCAGCAGCTTCGGGCAGGTAGCGCTGCAGTCGGGCCATTCCGCCCGACAAAGTCGCCAGGGGACCATCGCGCTTGCCGGCTTTGGGATTCGCCAGGAAGCCAGACCAGTTATCATTGCCGTTGGGCGCAATATATAATTTCATACTGAAAAGGTCTTTCTTAAGTGCGGCGGATAGTCGCAGTGCTCTAAAAGATTGTCAAGTCCCGACCTGGGATTGTGTCCCGACCTGGGATTGTAGCTTAGCTGAAAGAGTTGCTTCCGGGTCTGGCGCTTTACTGCCTACCTCGCTATACTCGGCGGCTGAAACGCCTAATTAGCCAGAAAGAAAGCGCAGTGAAACAGAGCCGGCCAAACATTGTCTATATTCTTGCCGACGATATGGGTTATGGGGACATGGCCTGCAACAATCCCGACAGTAAGATTCCAACGCCCAATCTGGATCGTCTGGCTGAAGAAGGCATGCGCTTTACCGACGCGCATGCCGCCTCCAGCATCTGCACCCCCAGCCGGTACAATTTACTCACCGGCCGCTACGCGTGGCGGACGCGTCTTAAGCGCGGCATCGTGTGGGAATGGGATTCTACGCTTATCGAGCCTACGCGCCTGACGGTCGCGGGTCTGCTGAAGCAGAGTGGCTATGCAACCCACTGTATTGGCAAATGGCACCTGGGCTGGGACTGGACGATGGTGGATGGGAAACTGGCCGGTCCGCAGCTTCCCTTTGGGCAGCACAGCCGCGAGATCCAGCAGCAGCGTGTTGATATGGGCTATCGCATTGACTACGGTCACCGCATTGCCGGCGGCCCTGTTGATCATGGTTTTGACACGTATTACGGGGTGGACGTCCCCAACTTCCCGCCCTACACCTGGTTTGAGAACGCCCAGGTAACCGCCGTTCCCAGCGTCGTTAAGCCGGATTCGATGTATGGCAATCCGGGACTCATGATCCCCGATTGGTCGCTGAAGGCGGTTGTCCCGCAACTGACCAGGCGGGCCGTAACGCTTATTGAGACCGCCAGCGAACCGTTCTTTCTCTACTTTCCGCTAACTTCCCCGCATGCGCCCATCGTGCCTAATAAGCCGTTTAGAGGAATGAGCAAGGCCGGCAAGTACGGCGACTTTGTCTGCGAAGTGGACTGGGTTGTCGGCGAAGTCATGCGGGCGCTGGCGCGCTGCGGTAAAGCGGACAATACCCTGTTGATCTTCACGAGCGATAATGGTCCGGAAGCCTATCCCTGCGATTATGAGGGAGCCTATGAGCTGGCTCGAACCACGGGCCACTACAGCATGGGACACCTGCGGGGCACCAAAAGGGATATCTGGGAGGGCGGCCACCGCGTCCCGTTCATCGCGCGCTTTCCCGGCATAACCCCCGCCGGAACAGTCTGCCACCAGCTCGTTTGTCTGGGGGATTTCATGGCAAGTTGCGCTGATATTATCGGGGTCCCATTGCCTTCCGGGACGGGCGAAGACAGCGTCAGCATGCTCTCGTTGCTGCAGGGCCGGCCGGATCAGCCAACGCGAACCCATTTGGTGTATCATAGCGGCAGCGGCCATTTCGCGATACGGAGCAAGGATTGGGTTCTGATTAATGCGCCTGGCGGCGGTGACATGAAGGAGCCGGACTGGTTCAGGCGGGAGCGCGGCTACACAACCCACGATCACCCGGGCGAACTTTTTTGCCTGAGGGAGGACTGTTCGGAAAAAGAGAATCTATACGGCGATTATCCTGAGGTTGTTCAAGAGCTGTCAGGCTTGCTTGCCCAGGTCAAGCAGGTCCCCGGCGCCGGCCAACCCGCCGTCGCTGGGTCTCATGAGTCCGAGTGAAGGGCCGAACCATCCGTTGCCTGCTTACGGCCCGCCGCCGCGCGTGATCTCCATAAATTTTCCGTTTCTTAGCTTGAGCAATGGGCAGGAGTGTCTTATCTTATCCAGAATTAATTCACAATGCCTACAGACTTTCCTATTGGGACGAAGAAGGTCAAAATCGCCCGGTTCCAAGGAATGGGGCGGCGTTGGGCGGTGCGCTTTGTTACGTTCGCGGGCCAAGCCCTTCCAGGGATTGGCGCTGCGAACGCGCCGTGCGTCCCGCCCAACGGTGCTCCCACTAACGTAAGCGTATTTATGTCTTTGAACACTTAGCAAGAGACCGAGATGAAACTGAATTCCCGGTGTAGTAGCCGTTCGGCCAGAACGGCTCTCTGCGGTTCAGATTGCAACAATATTATGCTCCGCTGCCCAAGCGCAGCCGGCGCGACGAGATGCTTACGCGCGAGCACGGAGGAGCTATCCGGACTTTTAGCAGCCAGCGTCGCGGCCTTAGTCGGCCTTGGCGTTCTCCTTAATGCCGGCGCGATTGAGGTAGAGACCGCGACGTGGACCAAATACAACAACAATGCTCCGACCAACTCAGACACGACCTCGACCGACGGCCGCCTTGGTTTGGGGAACGCTGCCACAGGCGATGATGGACACGTAATGTTTCCATCGGTTCTCGGTGGGAACCCTAATCGAATGTGGTACGTGGGACATGATGGCACCACGCGACGTATTTATTATGCGACTTCGCCGGATGGACTGACTTGGACTAAATATAATAATGCTATTCCGGCCAACTCGGATACCACTTCAACCGATGGCCGCATCCCCCTCGGCAACAATGGTAGAGGTGATGACAATCATCTGGCCCTCACGGCCGTAATTGTGGATGAGGGCATCTATAAAATGTGGTACTCGGGGTATGATAGCGCCAACTACCGGATTTATTACGCGACTTCCACCAACGGAACGAACTGGACCAAATACAACAATGTAATCCCGACCAACTCAGATACAACTTCGACGGATGGTCGCATCGGCTTAGGCACCGGCAACAATGGCGACACTAATATGGTTGCCTTTCCATCCGTGATCAAGGATGGGAATACTTATAAAATGTGGTATACGGGACAGAATGGCGGTACCAATTGTATTTACTACGCGACTTCGCCGGACGGACTGACCTGGACCAAATATAATAATACAATCCCGACCAACTCGGACACTACCTCTACCGATGGCCGTATACCCACGGGCACCGCCGGCAATGGCGACTCGCGTAACGCTTCTTCCGCAACGGTAATTAAGGTTGGTAGCGCTTACAAAATGTGGTATTCGGGGAATGATGGTGCCAATACGCGTGTTTATTACGCGACTTCGCCGGATGGCCTCACCTGGACCAAACATAACAATACTATTCCGGCTGCCTCGGACACGACCTCGACCGATGGTCGCGTCCCCCTCGGTACCTCTGGCAGAGGCGATGAAACGATTGCTGGTGTCCCGGCGGTGATTAAGGTTGGGAACACTTATAAATTGTGGTACCACGGCGTTGATGGAAGCGGCAAATATCGTTTTTATCATGCTTACAGTCTGCCGCCCGCCGGCATGTTTCTTGTGACTTGGTGAAGCCCCTGCTACGTGCGCGCTGCGGGGTGAATATGGAGTGCTGTAAGTTATTTGGGGTGTAGGTGCGGTTCGATAGAACCGCAGATTGCCGTTCTATCCCTGGCCGACCCGAGCGTCGGCTCGGTCAGGCGAACGGCGGCTACAACTGAAGCCCTCCGACCAACTCGCCTGCCCAAGCTCGGCCAGGGAAGGCCTGCAGTTCCGATTCCTCATTGCGATTCCCGCCTATGCCCGTCCAGTCTTTAGCCCTGTTTGTTACATACTGACTTTTTTCCGGCTTTCCTTAAAGGGCGGACCTGCTATCGTTGGCCTCGATTACTTGCCTGTGTAAGCAAGCTATTACTGAACCTTTATGATTGCCATTGATCTTTCCGGCAAGACCGCCATTGTTACCGGGGCCAGCCAGGGACTGGGCGCCTGCACCGCCAAGTTGCTGGCTCAGGCCGGCGCCAACGTGGTCATTAACTATTTTCACGACCCGCAAGGCGTTAACCTCACGCGGGCTGAGTCTGTCGCTAATGGGATCGGTAAGCAGGCGTTACTCTCAGCCGCCGACGTGCGTGATCCCGCGGCCGTGGCCGCTATGTTCCGCCAGGCTACCGCTAATTTCGGCCAGGTGGATATCGTGGTCAATAACGCCGGAATCCTGCGCGATCGGACCATCAAGAAGATGACCGTGGCCGAATGGCAGGAAGTCATGGACACCAATCTCACCGGCGTATTCAACGTCTGCAAGCAGGCCGCCGAGACCCTTGCCGATGGCGGCCGCATTGTGAATGTATCCTCGATTGCCGCTTTCCACGGTTTTTTCGGGCAGAGCAATTACGCGGCGGCCAAGGGCGGTATCGTTAGTCTGACCAAGGTGCTTTGCCGCGAGCTGGCCAAACGCAAGATCACGGTCAATGCCGTCGCCCCGGGCGTCGTGCTGACCGAAATGGGCCGGACAATTCCCGAAGCCGTGCGCCATGAAATGCTTAAATCAATTCCCCTGGGCCGCTTTGGCGAGCCGGAGGAAATCGGCAAGGTTATACTGTTTCTGTGCAGTGATCTGGCTGCCTACATCACCGGCCAAACGATTCATGTCAGTGGAGGCTGGTGGGTATGACGCCTTCGGCGCAAGCAAAGATTTGCTCTGCCGATGAGGCCGTTGGCTTGATCAAGGACGGCCAGACCGTAGCCTGCTGCGGCTTTGTCGGCTCCGCCCATCCGGAGGCGTTGACCGCCGCCCTGGAAAGACGATTCACCGCGACCGGCGCCCCGCGCGGCCTTACCCTGGTCTATGCCGCCGGCCAGGGCGATGGCAAGGCCCGCGGCTTGAATCATCTGGCCCATGTTGGATTGGTCAAGCGCGTGATTGGCGGGCACTGGGCCCTGGCGCCAAGCATGGGCAAACTGGCCCTGGCCGGGAAAATCGAGGCCTATAATTTTCCGCAAGGCGTAATTTGTCAGTTATACCGCGACATTGCCGCCGGGCGCCCTGGCTGCATTACCCATATCGGGTTGGAAACCTTTATTGATCCTGTTAACGATGGCGCTCGCCAGAATACCGTAACTCCCGCGGGACTGGTTGAGCGGGTGGAATTGGGCGGCAAAAGCTGGTTATGGTACAAGGCCTTTCCCATTCAGGTTGGCCTGATCCGCGCTACGGGGGCGGACTGCCTGGGCAACCTGGTTATGGAACGCGAGTGCATTATTGGCGAGGTGCTGGCGGTGGCGCAGGCCGTGCGCAACTCCGGCGGGATTGTTCTGGCCCAGGTTAGCGAGCTCTTACCCGAGCCGGCGCCACCGCAGCGCGTGCGGGTGCCGGGCATTCTGGTGGACCGGATTGTGGTGGCCGACTCGCGCGAGCATGAACAAACCTTTGCCGAAGCCTATAATCCAAGCTACTGTTCGCCGGCGCCCGGAGATGAATCCGTCTGGAGTCGCCTGGATCCCTTGCCAATGAACGAACGCCGCGTCATTGCGGCACGGGCCTGCAATGAACTTGCCCCTGGCGCGATTGCCAATCTCGGTATTGGCATGCCCGAAGGTATTGCTCGCATCGCCGCCGAACGGGGACTCCTGGACACATTTACTTTGACCGTCGAGAGCGGGCCCATCGGCGGCATGCCGGCCTCCGGCTTAAGTTTTGGCGCGGCGGCGTATCCGCAGGCCATCATTGACCAGCCCGCCCAGTTCGACTTTTATGACGGCGGCGGGCTGGATTTTGCCGCCCTGGGCGCGGCGCAAATTGACGCCGAAGGCAACGTCAATGTCTCGCAATTCGGCGGGCGCCTGGCCGGCGTGGGCGGATTTGTCAATATAACCCAAACCGCCAAGACCTTGATCTTCTGCGGCACCTTTACCGCCGATGGCCTGGAAGTGCAGTTGGCCGATGGCGCCATCCGGATCATTAAAGAAGGCGCCACCCGCAAGTTTGTGCGGAAGGTCGAACAAATTTCTTTCAGCAGCCGGCGCTCGCGCCAGGTCGGCCAGAAAGTGCTTTACGTCACCGAGCGGGCGGTCTTACAACTGACGCTCGAGGGGGTGGAACTGATCGAGCTTGCGCCCGGAATTAATCTTGAAAAGCAAGTCCTGGCTTTGATGGATTTTAAGCCGATTATTCGTCAGGTGCGCATCATGCCGGCCGACGTGTTTGCGAGGAATGCAACTACTCACCACGGACCTGCCCGCAGTGCTTCGCTCAGCGATGCAGGCGGGTTACACGGATAACACGGATATGGGAAAATGAAATCATGAACGAACTATTCATTGTCGCCGCTAAACGCACGCCCCAAGGGCGCCTGCTGGGCGCGCTGGCCAAATGTTCGGCCGTTGAACTGGCTAAAGCCGCCGGGCGCTCTGTGCTCGCAACCCCCGCCGGAAGCGGTGTAAGCATTGATCCGCAGGACTTGGATCACGTGATTATCGGCAATGTGCTCGCCTCCGGCCAGGGCATGAATATTGCCCGGCAAGTCGGCGTGGGCTTGGGCCTGCCTCTGGACCGCGTAGCCTACACCGTGAATATGATGTGCGCTTCCGGCATGCAGGCGGTGATCCTGGCCGCTCAGACTATTCTGGCCGGGCAGGCCAACGCCATCCTCTGCGGCGGAACTGAATCAATGTCCACGGCGCCCTACCTCCTCGATCGCGCCCGGGCAGGCTACAAATTTGGTGATGCCGTTCTGCTGGATTCCATTTTGCGCGATGGGCTGAGCGACGCCTTCAGCGGCCGGCCGATGGGCTTGCTTACCGAAGCGCTGGGCGCTCAATATCATATTGACCGGCTGGCCCAGGACACCTTTGCGCTGAAGAGCCAGCAGAAGTATGTCGCCGCCCAGGCCCGCGGCGCCTTCCGCGCGGAAATCGCGCCGGTGGAAAATGTGGCGCAGGATGAACATCCGCGGCCGGACACAACCTTGGAAAAACTTTCCATGCTGAAACCGGCCTTCAAAGCCGATGGCACGATCACGCCCGGCAATGCTTCCGGGGTCAACGACGGCGCCGCCTTGCTGGTGGTCTGCAATGAAGCTATGCTCAAGCGCCGGAACTGGAAACCGTTGGCTCGCATAGTTGGTTGGAGCACGGTGGGCTGCGACCCGGCCCGATTTGGTTTAGGGCCGGTCTGGGCAACGCGTAAACTCTGCCAGACGCTGGGCCTGGCACCGGCTGATTTTGATGTTATTGAGATTAATGAAGCGTTTGCCGTTCAGGTCTTGGCCTGTATCAAGGAACTTAATTTGGATCCCGAGCGGGTCAATCCCGATGGCGGCGCCATCGCGCTGGGCCATCCGCTGGGCGCCTCCGGGGCCCGCTTGCTGGTCCATCTGGCCCAGCGCCTGGCAAGCGGCGAGAGCGAAAAAGCCCTGGCAACGCTCTGTGTCGGCGGCGGCATGGGCGCCGCCGTTATGCTGGCTAAAGTATAAATCGGCATGGCGCCGAACATGGCACATCGTCTTGAAATCGGTCTGAAGCGCGGCGTGCCCGATGCCCGCGGCCGCAGTGTTGCCGCGCGCGCGGCCAGCGCGCTCAATCTCAAGATCGGCTCCGTCCAGACCCGCGCGGTCTATAAGCTTGATGCCGGCTTGAGCCGCGCGGAGCTCGCTCAAGTGCGCGCGGCTTTTACCGATCCGGTGACTGAACAATCCGCCCTCGGCCGCTTGAGAGCGCCGAAGTTCGACTGGCTCATCGAAATCGGGTTCAAGCCTGGCGTTACTGACAACGTCGGCCGCACCGCGCGCGTGGCCCTGGCCGACATCCTGGCGCGGCCGCTGGCCGAGGAAGAAGCCGTTTATACCGCCCAGCAATATTTTGTGCGGGGCGGGGGCCTGACCCGCGCTCAAGCCGAACACCTGGCCAATAATCTCTTGGCTAATCCTCTAATTCAAACCGTCCTGATTTTTTCGCCGGAGGAGTGGGGACACGCTCCGGTGGACTTGGATGTCCCGGCTATTCACGCCCAGATCGCGCCCTCGGTAGCAACTTATGACCTCAGCGGCGCGGATGATGATCTTGAGCGCCTCAGCCGCGAGCGCATTCTGGCGTTAAGCCGGGAAGAAATGCGCGCCATCCGCGATTACTTTGCGCGCAGCGCCGTGCGCGCCGCGCGGCAGAGCCTGGGTCTGCCGGAACAACCGACCGATGTTGAAATCGAATGTCTGGCGCAAACCTGGTCGGAGCATTGCTATCACAAGATTTTTGCCGCGCGGATTCACTACGTGGATAATACGGGCGCCGAGGAATGGATTGAGTCGCTCTTTAAGACTTATATCAAGGGCGCGACGGAGAAGATTGCCCCAACCCTGAACTGGCTGGTTTCGGTCTTTACCGACAATGCCGGCGTCATCCGCTTCAACGAGCGGCTGAACCTGGTCTACAAGGTGGAAACGCACAATACCCCTTCGGCCCTGGATCCCTATGGCGGCGCGATGACCGGTATCGTCGGCGTGAACCGCGACCCGATGGGCACGGGCATGGGCGCCAACTTGCTCTGCAATGTCTGGGGCTATTGCTTGGGCTCGCCCTTCTATGCCGGCGAGCCTGCCCGCAATGCTTCGCCTAGCGATGCAGGCGGGTTGCCCGCCGGACTCATGCATCCGCGCCGCATCCGCGACGGCGTGCACCATGGCGTGATCGAAGGCGGCAACCAGAGCGGCATTCCTTTTGCGCGTGGCTGGGAGATTTTCGATGACCGCTATATCGGCAAGCCGCTGGTGTTTTGCGGCACCATCGGCTATCTGCCCGCAACCCTCCAGGGACGGCCCTCTGAGCGCAAGGAAGTCCAGCCGGGCGATGCGATCATCATGCTGGGCGGACGCATCGGCAAAGACGGCATTCATGGCGCCACTTTTTCGTCCGAAGAATTGCGCGCGGAGTCGCCCGTACAGGCCGTCCAGATCGGCGACCCGATCACGCAGCGTAAGATGTATGAGTTCCTGATGGAGGCCCGCGACCTTGGACTTTATCGCGCCATTACCGACAATGGCGCCGGGGGGTTGAGCTGCTCGGTGGGCGAAATGGGCCGCTTGAGCGGCGGCGCCGAAGTTGATTTGGCGCGCGCGCCGCTTAAATACCAGGGATTGCTCCCGTGGGAAATTTTTCTCTCCGAGGCTCAGGAACGCATGACCCTGGCCATTGCGCCCGAACAAGTTGAAGCTTTCGTGGACTTGGCCCGGCGGCGGGATGTGGAAGCTTCCGTTCTGGGCGCCTTCACCGATTCGGGCGCGCTGGTCGTGCGCTATGGCGACCGGGTGGTGGGGCGCCTGGACATGGATTTCCTCTATGAGGGCTGCCCGGTTATGACGCTGGAAGCGCGCTGGACGCCGCCCAATGTGCCCGCGCCTGAGCCGCTGCGCGCTCTCCGGCGCGATACCGTGCTGGCCGAACTGCTGGGTGACCTCAATCTCTGCTCCAAGGAATTCAAGAGCCGCCAGTATGATGGCGAGGTTAAAGGCTTGAGCGTGGTCAAGCCTTATGTCGGGATCTATAGCGACGTGCCCAGCGATGCCACCGTGATGCGGGTGGAATATGATCGCCAGGAAGGCATTATCCTGGCGGAAGGCATTAATCCCTTTTATTCCGACCTCGACCCCTACGCCATGATGGCCGCGGTCATTGACGAAGCTATCCGGCGGATCATCAGCGCCGGCGGGTGCCTGGGCCAGATCGCCGGCCTGGACAATTTCTGCTGGTGTGATCCGGTGCAGTCTGAGAAAACGCCGGACGGCCATTATAAGCTGGGGCAACTGGTGCGGGCCAATAAGGCGCTTTACGATGTTACCACCGCCTTCGGGGTGCCCTGCATTTCAGGCAAGGACAGCATGAAAAATGATTCCACCCGCGGCGGTCGTAAAATTTCCATTCCGCCAACGGTGCTCTTCTCCACGATCGGCCGGCTGGACGATGTCCGCAAGGCCGTTACTATGGACATGAAGCAAGCCGGCGATTTGGTTTACGTAATCGGCTTGACGCGCCGCGAGCTGGGCGCTTCGGCCTTTTTCCGCTGGCTTGCCGCGCGCCAGAATACGCCCGGCCACGTTGGCGGCGTTGTGCCGGGCCTGGATATTTCCCAGGCGCGGGCGCTTTATCGGGCGATGCGCCAAGCCACGGACCAGGGCCTGCTGCGCTCCTCGCATACACCGACCTGCGGCGGCTTAGCCGTGGCGCTGGCCTTGAGCGCGTTGGGCGGGGATGTGGGCGTGGAAGTGGATTTAGCCAAGGCGCCCGTTGAAAACAAACTATCCGATGATGAGCTGCTGTTTTCCGAATCCAACAGCCGGTTTATTGTAACCGTGGCGGCGGAGCGGAAACAGGCGTTGGAGACCCTATTACAGGGTTTACCTTGCGCCTGTATCGGCCAGGTAACGGCCGAGAAGGTGCTGCGGGTTAAGGGATTGCAAGGGAAGTCCTTGCTAACCGCAAGGATTTCAGCCTTGCGGAAAGCATTTAAGGGCACGCTTCATGGCATCTAAGCCGCCAGTTTTGATTATCACCGGCTACGGCGTTAATTGCGAAGCCGAATCGCGCTTTGCCTGGGAAATGGCCGGCGCTGAGCCGCGACTGATCCATCTGCACGACCTGCTGGCAGAACCGGGGCGGCTGAAGGAGTTCAAAGCTTTGATGTTTATTGGCGGGTTTTCGTTTGGCGACCACATGGGCTCCGGGCATGTGCTGGCGCTGCGCCTCCGGCATCGCCTGAGGAATGAGCTTCAGGCATTCATCGAAGAGGGCAATCTGATTCTGGGAGTGTGCAACGGATTCCAGGTGATGGTCAAACTGGGGCTGTTGCCCGGTCTGGATGGCGATTATTTCACCCAGAAAATCGCCTTGCTGCCGAACGACTGCGGCGTCTTCCAGAATTTCTGGGTCCATTTGCGGTTTGAGGCGGCCTCGCCCTGCATTTTTACCAGGGGCTTAGGTCCC
>JACPGM010000043.1 GCA_016188985.1 Lentisphaerota bacterium
CAACGGTTCTGATTACGGCGCCGCCGTGGGAGACTGGGCCAATGGCTATGATTATGGCGCGGCCGTGGGATATCTGGCCAATGGAACAAGTGATGGCACAGCTATAGGACGTCAAGCCACTGGTAGTTACTCTGGCGTGGCCGTGGGCTACCTGGCCCGTGGCACCAATAGCGGCGTGGCGGTGGGTTTTGCCGCCAACGGCAACGATTATGGCGCGGCTGTGGGACTTACGTCCATCGGTAGATATTACGGCGCGGCAGTGGGCTATGATGCCAATGCCTATTATGGCGCGGCGGTAGGATTGCAGGCCAGGGGCGACAATAATGGCGCCGCCATGGGGCGTAATGCCAATGCTTCTACTGACGGCGCAGCAATTGGAGGTCAGGCCGAAGGTGCCCGTAAAGGCGCGGCTCTTGGTTATAAGGCCAACGGCGCCATGACCAACGTAGCCATCGGTGCAGGGGCCAATGCCCAGGGCGGCACGGAACAAATTGCCATTGGACATAATGTGACCAATGACCTGCCCAATACCGCCCGGATCCGCGGTAACTTGTATCTGGATGGCGGCTCGGGTGTTTATACTAATACAGGATTCGGAAGCAGTTCCTGGACTATCAAAATGTTTGAGATTGACCATCCCTTAGACCCGGAAAACAAAATCCTGCGCCACTTCTGCTTGGAAGGCCCGCAGGTCTGGAACGTTTATGCCGGCAACGCCCAATTAGTCAACGGCCGGGCGGAAGTGCAACTGCCGGACTATTATTCCGCGCTTAACCTGGTCGGATCGGAAATCTATAGCCTGACGCCGGTCGGCGGATTGGCGCTTCTGGCCGTGGGCGCGAAAGTGAAAGAAAACCGTTTCATAATCATCGGCGACAAGGATGCCGAAGTTTCCTGGACAATCAAGGTCCTGCGCAACGATCCGGGCTGTCTGGTGGACCTGCGGAGAAGGCCGGTGGAGCAGAGGAAGAGTGAATTGGAAATTGGAAATTAGAAATTGGTGGCCAATTTCCACTTTCAAATGTCTAATTTCAGGGGAGGAGCAATGATGAAACCAAACTTAATTGCCTTAGTTATAATTTTAGGACTGGCAGCAATGGCCGCCACCGGCCCGGCGCAAGCCGAGCAAAGCCCCCACCAGTTCGGACTGGGCGCGCACTATTGGACGGCGGTTAAGAGTATTGACGCGAACAATGTGGATAAAAACGGCTTCTCCTATCTGCTGAGCTACCGGTATCATTACGACTGGCTCGGCCTCGAAGCGGATGTGGAATGGTTCCAGAAAGGCTTTGGCGGCGCCGCTAAGAATGTCTACCAGCCGCAGGCCTATCTCATTCTGGGCAAAATTATCTATGCGGCCGCCGGTATCGGCGGCTACTATTCGGACGGTGAATTGTCCGACAAACCTTTCTATGCCTTCCGCGCCGGCCTCGATCTTCCGCTCCTGGGCATCCTGCACCTGGATATCAATGCCAATTACCGGTTTGAAGACTGGGATGACCTGAGCACTGAAGGCAAGGGCATCAGCGCCGACACCGTTACGGTCGGCGCCGCCGCGCGGCTGGCCTTCTAATGCCTTTCCAGTGGATAGTAGCGCTTCCTCCACTTTACTGCCGGAAAGAGCATGGCAACAATGATGTTACAGCGTTGTGTGGTAGGGCGCTTTCGCCGAAAGCGCCGCGGACGGTCCCGCCGAGGCGGGATAAACTCGGCGCTTGCCCCGCCCTGTGGCGGGGAGCCGTCCCTACCAAGAGATTATGCTGCGTTATTTACGACGCTCTGTATAACGATTGTCAGCGCGTTGTTTTTATGTTGCCTGTCCGGCAACGCCTTTGCGGGGGAGTTTTTCCTTGCCCCAACCGGCTCGGACTCGAACCCGCCGCGAACGCCCTCGGTCCCGGAGACACGCTCTATATCAGGGGCGGAACCCACACCTTCAACGAACCCACGACCTTCTGGAACTCCGGCGCTGCGGGAACTCCCATCCGGGTCATGAACTACGGGTCTGAGGTCGCAATACTCAGATCCCCCGGGTTCAGGCTCATTGAAACTCAGGCCTCCTACATCAATTTCGAGTCATCGGGCGGATCTTATAACCTGAAGCTGACCGACGCTTCCTATGGGATTAGCGTGGCGATGGTAAGCAGCCACATCAAGATCACCGGTCTGGAAATATACGGGATGCGACAGAACCCTGTGCTCCTCGAGGGCGCGAACGGCATAATGCTGCTGGCCGTGAGCGATATGGAAGTGAGCGGCTGTTTTATTCACGACAATGGAAACGATTGGCATGAACACGGCGTCTATATGGAGGGCGGCAGCCGGATCGTGATTGCCGGGAACATTATTGCGCATAACGCCGGCTGGGGAGTCCATGGCTATGGTCCGGATAGCGGCGGGGACGGCCCGGTCATCGAGAAAAACATCGTTTATGGCAACGGGTCGAATTATAATGGAACGGCGCAAGGGAGCGGGATCATCATCTCCGAGAGCTGGCGGAATGCCATTGTCCGAAACAACTTCTGCTACGGTAACAAAGTCCACGGAATCCAGGTCGAAAGCTGGGATGAGGGCGGAACCCCTCCGACCAATACCATCATTGTCAACAACACCGTTTTCCACAACGGCGACGCCGAGATAAGGATTGCCAACGCGAATGGCACAAAGATTTATAACAACATTCTTTACGATGGGAGTGGTGGCCTGATGATTTCAGCCGGCAGCGCTCTGACGGACCTGGCCTCCGATTACAACCTGTTTCATCTAATCGGCGCCGCGTCTTTCGATGACGTGGGCAATCTCCGGAGCTTCACTGAATGGAAGGCTGGAAGGAACGTGGATGGAAACTCCATAACCGGGGATCCGCTTTTTGTGAACCTGCCGGCATCGAACGCCCATCTGCTTGCCCAATCCCCTGCTGTTGACCGGGGCAGCCCGAATTTCGCCCCGGCGGATGACATTGACGGGGAGTCACGGCCCCAGGGCGGAGGCGTTGAGATCGGCGCCGACGAACTGGCTACGGCGCCGTCAGGCATCGTCGGCCCTTTGATCCAAGCGAATGGTTCCACCAATAATATCAGCATTAACCGCGGGACTGATCTCTCAGTCACTGTTCAGTTAAATCCGGGAGAATATGCCGGCACTAATGTTGACTGGTGGGTTGTGGCGCGGGCGAATTCAAGTTGGTTCTACCTGGATAGTTCAAGGCAGTGGA
>JACPGM010000048.1 GCA_016188985.1 Lentisphaerota bacterium
AGCAAACAGCATATCATGTTTGCCCATTTTGTCGCCGCTGGGATGGCTGCGAGAATGGGCATACAAGGCTCGTCGGAGCGGCCATCCCTAAGCGGCGACCACTATATGTTGGGGGTCTTCACTCTAAAGCCTGAAGGACCCCTTTTTTGTGTCAAGCAATACGGGCTTCAAATTGTAACCCGTCAGTCTTGAGGTGGTAAGGGGTAGGGCGCGTTCGCCGAACGCGCCGCGGACGGCTCGGCGAGCCGTCCCTACCTTCACGCGACCACCTTGTAACTGACCCATTACTTCAAATTGCCCATTCAAGGGCTGATGCCGGGCAGTATCCGCAGTTTGATCCAGAGAAGGGCGATTAGCAGTGACAGGATGGTCACGGGTATGCCGATGCGGGCATGTTCCTTGAACCCGATGGTAATTCCGTAATACCGGGCCTGTTCGATGGTGATCAGGTTGGCGATACTGCCGATGGTGATCAGGTTGCCCGCATAGGTGCTTGCCAAAGCCAGCACATACCATTCCGTGACCCGGGCGGGGTTCAGGAACTGGATCATTAACATCGTGGCCGGCACATTGCTTACCACGTTGCTGAGCAGGGCCGAGAGCCCGGTAAGCACGTACAGGTTGTGTATGTCAATCCCGTAGGCTTTCAAGTCCGTCACCAGGGCCATTGGCAGATCAGTCAACATGAAGCCCCCAATGACAATGAACAGCCCGCAAAACAGGGTCAGCAGATGCCAGTCCACCTGTTCGAGCAAGTCGCGCGTGCGCATTTGCCGACTACAGAGCAGGAGGCCGGCAATGGAAAGCGCGGTCAGTTCCCGCGGAATATGCGTAAAGAACAATAAAATCAGCGCGCCAGTGCCCAGCAATCCCTTGATGCTCTGGCGTCGGTTGAACGGCGGCCAGGAAGCCGCGCCGGTGTGTTTCGGAGGTGTCCCGTGAAACCGGCCGTGATATAGCCAGACAATGATCCCATAGGCCATGGCCAATGAAATCAGCGAAGGAATGCCGCACCAGGCCACGAATGGCCCGAAGGCCAGGCGGCCCATCTGGCCGATCAGCATGTTTTGCGGATTGCCGATGATCGTGGCGGCCGAGCCGATGTTGCTGGCCATTGCCATCCCGATTAAAAACGGCACGGGATTCAACCCTGCCTGGAGCAGAGCGACGGCCAGCACGGGCGTGAAAGCCAGGCAGATCACATCGTTCACCAGGACGGCCGACATCGCGGCCGTGACGGCCATAACGAGCAGCAGAAATAATTTTTCGCGAGGCATAAAGCGGCGGAGCTGCAATACCGTTTGCGTGTAAAACCCGCCTATACGGAATTGGGCCGAAATCACCATTAAGGCATAGAGCAGAAGCAGGGTGGGGGCGTCAAGCGCGCGCAATGCTTGAGGCAGGGCAAGCGCTCCTGTGGCGACCATGGCAATGGCGCCCAGCAGCGCAATGCCGGTCCGGTCAAGGGCCAATCGCGGCACGCATCCTGTGGCAACCCCCAGGTAGGTGGCCATGAAAATACCGGTGGCCACCCATCCACTCCAGTGTTCAGGAATCACATGCATGCGCGGTAAGTCTATGGTCGAACATTCCGGATGCAAGGATAAATCCGGCGTTTCTTTGTTCAACATTCCTCATTTTTTTGTTTACCAACTCGGCTTTCTTTGAGAGAATATGGTTGAAAAAGGAATTGACTTGGCCGCGGGGTTGCCGCATGCTGAAAAGCAGTTAAGAAGTCTGCTTAATCTGGCGTTCCACAGCGGCTTAAGCTCAGGGCAAGAGCGTTTAGGGTCGGGACGCAAACATGAAGCCAGCACGTTTCCTTATCGTCGCCGGTTGGCTGTTTTGGGCGCTCTCGGCTTTTGGGGCGGGACTTGGCGTGGCGCCCACGAACATCAACCGCACGATCTGGGCCGGCCAGAACGCCGGCAGCAACCAGTTCGAGGTCTGGAACACCAACGGCGTGGATGCGCTGAGCTTCACCAACACGCTGAGTTACACCAACTGCGGTATTTACACCAATTGGATTACGGTGACTCCCGGCACCGGGGTAAGCTATGGCGAGCATCAGGGTGTCTGGGTTCAGATGGTTACCACCGGCTTGCCGCCACGGACGAACGCCTATCAGGCGTTCGTGCAGGTAGCCGCCGGCGAGAATACAACCAATACGCCGCAGCAGGTCGAGATCACCATGCTGGTGCAGGGCGCGACCTTTGTGGTGGCGCCCGCTAATCTTGCCAAAGTGGTTAGTGCGGGACAGGGAACGGTCTGGGACATCCTGCGCGTGGCCAATACGGGCGCGCTGCCGCATGCCAGCTTATCTTATACAGTCACGGCCACCAGCACGCCAACGGCCTGGCTGAGCGCAAGCCCGACGAATGGGGTGGTGCAGGACGCCACCAATGAGATCACCGTGGGTTATACGCCCGCGGGGCTGTCGGCCGGCTGGTATACGGGAACAGTGACGGTGGTGGCGCTGAACCTTACGACCCAGGTTGTGGAAGTGGTTTTGCGCGTTAACAATAAGCCCGGAATCTCCTGGAACGCCACCAACAAGGTATGGACTAACGCGGTGCTGGTGGGCAACGGTGTGGCGAGCACAACCGTGGAAGTCTGGAATAGCAGCGCTGCGCCCGTGGGCCAGATGAATTATCTGCTCTCCGCAAATAGCGAGCCGCTGGGTTGGGTCAGCGTAAGTCCCTCCAATGGCGTCAGCACCGGAGACCACCAGGTGGCCACGGTGAGCTACGCGACCGCCGGATTATCGCCGGGGGTCTATACCGGCGAGCTCGTGTTGAGCGGAACGGATGTCGCCACCGGCGAAGCCACGACCAATGGCCCGCTGCGGGTAGGGTTGCAACTGACCATCGAGGCCGGGCAAACCCTGCAGGCCGACAAGGCCAGCTTGAGCCAGACCATCCTGCAGGGTTATGGCGTCACCAGCACGATTGCAATCTGGAACGGCGGCGATCCGCCGCGGGGCGGGATGCAATACTCAATTACTCCGGATGTGAGCTGGGTCAGCCTGAGCCCGGCCGTCGGCGTGGTTACCAACGCGACCAACAGCGTGGCGGTTATCTGGGCTACCGGCAGCCTGGCCGCGGGAACGAACTCCGGCAATCTGGTGGTGGATGCCATTGATGCCCAGACCGGGACGCGCGCGGGCAACGCGCCGCTCACCATTCCAGTCACGCTCATTATTACGCGCCGTACGCCCTTGAACCTGGAATTACCGACGGTAACCGGAACTTTATATGTTGGCCAGACCGTAGGCGCCAAGCCGGGGCTCTGGCTAAATCAACAGCGCATTACCTTCAGCTACCAGTGGGAACGCGCCGCCACCAGAGCCGGAGGAAGCCGCGAGGTCTTAAGCGGCGCAACGAACTCAACCTATGTCGTTACCACTGCCGACCGCGGAAAATATCTGCGCGTTGACGTAACGGCAATAGACGGCACCCCCACGCCGCTCAGTTCAACGGCCAATTCAATCTGGGTGGATAGCGCCAAGATCAAGGCGCTCCACGGTGACTTTAACGGCGACGGCATTTCCGACTTGTGGTTTTATGACGAAACCAGCGGGTTCTGGGCCGCCAGTTTCAGCGCCACCAGTTCGGCGGCGGGATTTTTCGGCGGGCCCGGTATGACCGCCGTGCCGGGCGATTACAATGGGGATGGGTATGAAGACGTGGGCGTTTATGAGAGCGCCAATGGAATGTGGCATATTCTTTATCTGCCGCGCGGAGAATCCGTCAGCGGCAGCCTGTTCGGCGGCACGGCAGCCGAGGCGGCGGCCACGCCCTTGCCGGGGGATTATGACGGCGACGGCGCCACCGATGTGGGCTTGTATTATCAGGGCTATTGGGCTATGCGTTTTTCCAGCAATGGAACCGTAAACGTTGTAACGCCGTTTGCCGACGCCGGCGCGCAACCCATGGTGGGCGATTGGGATGGCAATGGCGTTAGCGACCTGGGCGCGTATAAAAACGGCGTCTGGACCATCCGCGACGCGGAAGGCAATCTGGATATCGTCTCGTTTGGCGGGGTCGGCAACATTACCCCGGCGGTGGCCGATTATGACGGCGATGGCAGCGCTGACCTGGGCGTGTATGACCTCAGCGCGAACCAGTGGCGCTGGCGGTCGGTGCAGACCGGAATCGAGAGCAATGCCAGCTTCGGAACCAGCAGCGCCTTGCCCCTGCCGGGATATTATGACCACGACCGCCAGGCCGACTGGGCGCAGGCGCGTCTATCCACCAATCTTGACTTCATCGTCTGGGAAGTTAAGCGCACCATGGAGACCAGCTTTCCCTACCGCGGCCAGTCGTATCAGCAGAGCACCGGCCGCTGGCGTGTGAGTTGGTGAGCCAGCGCAATTGCCTGCGTTAGGTCCGGATGTGCTTTACGATCGTGAGGACTCCTTCTGTAGCCGTCGGACGCCAGGCCGCCTGCCCGAGCGTCGGCCAGGGACGCTCCAAATGACGCGCCCCTTCGTGGCGCGGCGGACACGGAGGTCCGCCCTCCTATGATTAAAAAGCAATATTCCGCACCTTCTGATGCTGCGCGCCACGCGCCATTGGTGAATACGCAGCGCGTGCTTGAAGGTATCCGGCATCACCTCAAATACACCCGCTGCAAGAACTGGGGTTCGGCTACGGATTTTGACAAGTACCTCAGCCTGGCTTATGCCATCCGCGATCTGGCCGTGGACAAGATGATCGCCACCCAGGGCGCCTATCAGGCCGAGGACGTCAAACGGGTTTATTATCTCTCCATGGAATTTCTTCTGGGGCGTTTGCTGGCGAATAACGTGATGGCCCTTAGCGCCGGAGCTGCAACCGCGCGGGCGCTTAAAGAGCTGAATCTGGATTTTGAGAAGCTCTGCCGCTGCGAAAAAGAAGCGGGCTTGGGCAACGGCGGCTTAGGCCGGCTGGCGGCCTGTTTTCTCGATTCGATGGCTACCCTGGAATTGCCGGCCTATGGCTACGGCCTGCGCTATGAGCACGGCATGTTCCGCCAGGAACTGGAAAACGGCTGGCAACGCGAGCGGCCGGATGACTGGCTGAAATATGGCTACCCCTGGGAAATGGTCCGGCCGGAATACACCATTCCTGTCCTGGTCTACGGCCGCGTTGAAACCATGCGCGGCGCTCAGGGCGAAACCCGCCCGGTCTGGGTGGACTGGCAGTTGTTTGAAGGCGTGCCCTACGACGTTCCCGTGATCGGCTACCAGGTCAATACGGTGAACTTTCTGCGCTTATGGGGCTCGCGCTCCAGCGAGGAATTCCGGCTGGACGTCTTCAACCAGGGCGACTACGTGAACGCCACCCAGCAGAAAAACTGGGCCGAGATGATTACCAAGGTCCTTTACCCTTCGGACCACACCTCGGCCGGCCGGGAACTGCGCCTGGTTCAGGAATATTTCCTGGTTGCCTGCTCCATTCGCGACCTGATCCGGCGTTACCAGAAGACGCACCGCGACTGGCATAACTTCCCGCGTAAAAACGCCATCCAGTTGAACGACACGCATCCGGCCCTGGCCGTTGCCGAGTTAATGCGTTTCTTTCACGATGAGATCGGCCTACCCTGGGATACAGCCTGG
>JACPGM010000044.1 GCA_016188985.1 Lentisphaerota bacterium
CCTTTTCACCGCCAAGCTCCAGTCCCCGCGCCAGGAATCCAGGGACATCGGCGCCGTATTTGCGGGCTATTTTTTCCAGAGGCAGGACATGCGAACCGCCCTCAAAGAGCCGGCCGCCCTTCAATTCCGCGGGGCGCACCATCAAACCGGAAAGTGGAACCGCGCTGGCCCCGGAAAGATACCGGAGAATGGCCAACTCAAAGAAGTAGCGCAGCTTGCCCAGCAGGAGAACAGCGACCGGAGACTCTCCCTTGATTTCGCGCTTGCCGGGGTATACGCCGATCTCCTGGCCGAAACATTTCAATAGATACGCATTGAGCTCAGGGTCAAAACGCGCATCCGCCCTCCGGCAGACATCCTCGCGGGATAATTGCTCAAGCGCTACCCAAGCCGCTTCTATTCCTTGCGCCATTGGAATGAGTCCTCCCCACTTGAAAACAAGCGTCCGAATATTGTCAACATTGAACCAGATGCAGCGAAATAAGCGAAATAAGGTTGCAAACCTGCTTAAACATAGTGTATTTTTTCACCGCTGGAAAGATCCTCCTTTCGTTAATTGCGCTTGGCCGTCATTATCCTATAGGGGTATGCACTTCACTCAATCTAACACCACATATGGACACCGCGAGCAACTGTCATCCCGAGCTTGTCGAGGGATCTCGTCACATCCCAAGCCGTTGATATGGAGATTCTTCGACTTCGCTACGCTACGCTCAGAATGACAAAAACGTACAGAGACGAACATACCTTATACAGGGGCTGGTTGAGTGAAGTGCATACCCCTATTATCCTGTGACCGCCGGATCATTCCGGCTTTTTTTATGTTCTATGCTCAAGGAGAACATTAAGGATGAAACTGAAAAGCCGCGAGATATTTGAACCCGCTCCCAAACCAGGCACTTTGATCTGGGCCTCCGCCCACTACACGCGCGGACAGGGCGGCGCGATGCTGCGCTGGCGTTCCATCGAGTCCAAGAGCGACCTCTTGGACACAATGGACCAAAGTTTTTCGGAGGATAACGGCCGCACCTGGTCGCCCTGGACGCCAGTGGATTTCCTGTCCAAGAGCAAATCCGGGACCTTTCGCCGATGGGTGATGATCCGGGTCCCCGACCCCTATACCGGGCGTCTGCTTCTCGTTCTGCTGGAGGGCACCTTGCCCACCGACGATCCGCTGGAAGGCATGCAGCATTACACCCTGGCCTATCGCGTATCCGCGGATGGCGGCCGCAGCTTTATTGTGAATGAACGAATTATTCAAAAGGGCGCCTATTCCCCCGATCATCCGGCGGAAGGCGTCTGGGTGGGCCGCAACGCCATGATGAGCGGCTATTGCGCGCTCTTCGCGCCGGAAGGCCGGATCCTGATCCCCATCACGATCACGCCCATGGGTCCTAATGGCGTTTGGCATAGCCCAGGCGGCGGATGGTCTTATGAAGATAGCGCCGTCATGATCGGCCAATGGCAAAAGGACGGCCGGATCGAGTGGCAACGCTCGCAATTGATTCAGGCGGACCCCAAGCGCACCACCCGGGGCCTGGATGAGCCGGCGCTGGCGCGCATGCCGGATGGCCGGATTCTGATCGTCATGCGGGGCAGCAATGACGGCAAGCCCGAGCTGCCAGGTTATAAATGGTATTCCATTTCCGGGGACGACGGGTTCACCTGGCAAAAACCCCAGCCGTGGGGATACGATGATGGCGCGCCCTTTTTCTCGCCCAGCGCCCTGTCGGTGCTGATCGAACACACGAACGGCAAATATTACTGGATCGGCAACATCTGCTCCCGCAATGCGGACGGCAATGAACCCCGCTATCCGCTGGTCATCGGCGAAGTGGATCCCCGCAGCCTGTTGCTGGTTAAAAAGACGGTGATGGTGATTGACGACCGCGGGCCTGACGAAAGCGAAATGCTACAACTCTCCAACTACTCGGCGCATGAGGATCGCGAGAATGGCGACATTGTAATTTACATGACCCGTTTGAATGTCGCGCCCATGCGCGGGGATGCCCTCATCTATCGCTTGAAACCATGATGTTATTATGTAGTCGAAAGGGAGCATGACAACCAAAACGCTGCCACCGTGGGCCGGGGTTTCCGCCTCGGCGTGGGCCAATGAGTCGAAAGCCGTCCTGTTAACCGACATGGGCCGCTGTTTGCCCTCATCGGCGTTCGCGCCCAAGCTCAAGAAAGGCGCCTGGAAAGTCGTCCCTTACGAAGCTGAAACCTTTGCCGGCAACATGGTCTGGGCATGTGGAGACGCAGGCGCTCCGACGCTGACGCTGCCGCTGGGGGCATCCGGCTGGCAAGCGCTGTTCATCGGTCTTTACGCCACGAACCTCACGCCGAGCTATGCGTGGCTGAAGCTGGAGGGCGAGAAGGCGCCGACGCCGGTGGCCAGCTCCAAAGGCCCGAATTATTTCTGGATCCAGGAAATTTTCTGGAAGGTCGCCGAACTGAAACCGGGGCAGGGCCTGCAAATCAATCAGGCGCCGAACTGTCTGCTGCCGGCCGCGGGCTGCGGCCTGGCGTATGTGAAGACGATTCCGCTGTCGGATGCGGAAATTGCGGGTTATTGCGCCGACCGCGCTAATTTTACGACTCGGCGGGTCGCCGTCACGTGCGATCACGCAAGCTTCATGCAGGCGCTCCGGCCGACCACGGCCGAAGCCGTGCTTTCAGAGCTGGAGATGTTCAGGAACACGGATGCCAAGACCCTGTTATTGCACGTGGGCGGCTCGGACCAGGTCTGCTATCCCTCGCGTTATGGGACAATGATGGGGCAGGCGCAGGACAGTTTTGCCGACCACGGCCAGCGCTGTCAGGCCGATTCCATGCGCGAACTGGCGCGAAAAAAAATCAATCCCACTAAAGTCCTGATTGATGGCGCTCATGACCTTGGCCTGAAAGTGCATATGGGATTCCGACCCGCGCTGTGGTCCTATTATGAGCCATACACCGACTTCTTTGATTCGGCTTTCTTCAAACAACATCCCGAATGGCGCATGGCGGATCGGGACGGCGCTTCGGTTGCCCGCATGAGCTGGGCCGTGCCGGAAGTCAGACGTCATTTGCTGGACGTGTTGGGCGAGGCCATAGGTTTTGGCGCGGATGGCGCCCACATCGTGTTTAACCGGAGTATGCCGGTGACATTGTATGAGCCGGCATTTTGCGCTCAGTTTCAAGCGGAGCACAACTTGGATCCGCGCGGGTTGGAGGATTCCGATCCACGGATTATTCAGGCGCGATCCGACATTATCACGACGTTCATGCGTGAACTGCGGTGTGTGCTGGATGAGGAAACGCATCGGCGGGCCGACGGCAAGCGGCTCGAAATCAGCCTGTGCACGCTGGGATGCGAGGAGGATAATCTTCAATACGGCCTGGACCTCCGCCGCCTGGCGAAGGAGCGGTTGATAGACGAGGTCTATCCCTCCATGCACCGCTTCGATTTTGGCGCGACGAAATACAAGCATGACATGGAAGGCGCGTGGGACTTGGACTTCTTCATGGACGCCTGCGGGCAAAACAGTGTTCCGGTGTTCCCGGTGATCAGTTGTTCGGGCGTAGGACATCCCAACTATTATCCCTATGCCACGTTTATCAAGATGGGTCTGGATAACTATGCCAAAGGCGCGGCCGGTATATGCTTTTGGGATCCGTCTGTGGTGAGCAACCATGATCAGGCGCCCCACGAATACTGGAAAATAACGTCGCGCTTCGGGCACGTGGATGAACTCCAGGCGCGCGAGGGCCTGCAGCTTTCCAAGCCAGTGTATCTAAAGCTCCGTCGCCTGGGGGAACATTGCCTGGATGGGCGCTTACCGATCTGGGGGGGCGGATGACGGCGGAGTCGCCGCGAAAGATGAACCCAACGACTTTACAACGGTGTATTGACTCCCCTCGTTCCGCAAGCGGAACTGCCCTGCGGCGGAGGCGCGGTCTGGGTTAGGGTCATTGATTGTTACTCTCGGTTTATCGCCGGATGGCCAGGTTGATTGCCCACATTGGCGAAGTCAAATAAAATGGAACGTTATTCGTGCCGTAAGCGGGATAATACATATAGTACTCACCGTCTTTAAGCACAACTTTGCCGAACGCCATAAGGTTATAACTCTCGAAGGGATAGCTTCGGTCGCCGGTAAAATCTCGCGCTTGGTTATAATAATTGATCCACTCTTCGCCATTGAGCGAGATCGCATGCCAATATCCCACCATGCCCGCCTCTTTGATGGGCAATTGTTCCAATTCGCTGTCGCTATCGCTCTGGTACCACATCTCGAAATAGCCCTGACTCTGATTCCACAGCACGCTGGGGTGGACCGCTAAAGCAACGGGATTCTCTCGCGGCAAGGTCGGAAGCGGATTGGTTGGCGAAGGAATCCAGTTAATACCATTGCTGGAGGTGGCATAGCTCATTCCGGCGGTCACATATTCCCCCGTGGCGGTTAAACCAATGCTCGACATCCACAGATGATAAACTCCGTCTTTGAGAACTACGTCCGGGTCGGTCAGCACGCCATCCTGCACAGAGGGATAAGCGGGAAATGCGTCTTGGACCATCAAGGCCAGACCGGCTTTTCCGTAGGGCGACTCCGCGCTTGCCAGCCGCGCAAAGGTCTTGCCATCGGCTGAAAAAGCAAGGCCAATTTGATAATACGCGCTAGCGCCGATTACGCGTTGCATCTTGTTGCCTCCCGAATACCACAACAGATATCGGCGCGTGGCGTCCGCGGCTGGATTTTTCACCACGGCGGGGGTATCGGCGTCCGTAGCGTCCCAATCATTGGTGTTGCCGGTTGGTCCCAAACAAAGGCCATCCTGAATTATCCAATTCTTGCCATCAGCGCTTTCCGCGTATTTTATGCCGACACGGCCGTTAGTCCCTTCCGCCCAGGCTGTAGAAAACCACATCTTCCACTTGCGCTCCTGCTCATCATAGAACACCGATGGATCGCCGGTCGCCATGCTCCAGGCGCCGCCGGGCGTGATCTCAAAATCCGGATAAACGACGGGGCTGCCGGCATAACGCTCCCAACTTGAACCGGCCGGACTGCCAAGGGGCCGATCGCCCGCGCCGCCAAAGAAAACGGATATGGGCACATCGCCATTACTGGAAAGACGGAATAGCCACAGCCCGTTGGTGCGGTTGTAAACGGTTAAATCCGCTCTCCCGTCTCCGTCAAAGTCGCCGCCGGCCACCGGCGCCCAATCCACGCCACCGAGATTCGTGTTGATAAGCGCATAACCGGCGCAGGAAAGTCGGAGCGACCAGTTACCATTCGTCTGGCTGTATAATGCCAAGTCGGGCTCGCCGTCCCCGTCAAAGTCGTCGCAGACCGGTAACGATCCTGCTATGCCCAGAGACGTATATTGCGGCGTATAACCATCGCTCGACAGCGCGAATACCCATAGCTCATTGGTGCGATTGTAAATAACCAGGTCGGACTCACCGTCCCCGTCAAAGTCGCCCGTGGCCGGCAAATAGTTGAAGTCGCCGAACGACGTCGTGGCTAGCGCATAACCGCTGCCGGAAAAACGAACCTGCCACATGCCATTGGACTGACTATAGACCGCCGGATCGGCCTTGTTATCCCCATCATAATCTCCGACCACCGGTAGAGCGCCGATGCCGCCAAGGGTGGCGGAAAGAGTCGTGGCGTAACCAAGGCCGGATAGCCGAACCAGCCAATTGCCATTGGTCTGACAATACAAGGCCATATCGGCTTGGTCGTCCCCATCGAAATCGCCGGCAACCGGCGTATAACTCAAACCGCCGAAAGTTATCTGACCGACGGAATATCCCATGCTGGAAAGCCGAAATGACCATAATCCATTAGTCGAGTTGTATAAGATCAGATCGGCCTTGCGGTCACCATCGAAATCATTCAGCTTCTGCTCTCCTGCCGCAGCGTAACTCCCTGCCATCAGGCCGGCGCCCATAAACACAAATAGCGCCTGCCAACAAACCTGCCACGGGTGATTCAGTAGCGTTTTCATGCAAATCGTTAAGCCATTTGTATATGTCTGTATAATGGTTTCGCTACGGGCCTAAAAATCTTTGATGCATTAAGGATTTCAACGCCTATCACTTCGCCCTTATCATCTAATTCCACATTTATCCCCGGCGCAATTTCAACGTATTCTTCCTCTTTTGCCTTTTTGGCTACAATGTAAAGGACATCTGACTTTGAGTCATAATTCACAACTGATTTACTGCTCATGTTTTTTCCACCTCCCTGATTTTATCCGGCTTATTTTCTGATATAATCTTATTGGATGAATTGTTATAAGTTCCACGATGTCATCATTTTTGTCATATGTCAAAGCCATTTCTCTCATCTTACCCTCAAATTTAACTTTGCCGATAGCAATATAATGCTCCGTGATAGAATCATAATAATGTTCTCGCGCAAGCCTAAAAATATCTTTCGGTAAATCATAGAAAATTTCTCTGGCTCTAAGCCTATATTCCAAGTGAGATGTGTAAACAATCTTCATCCTATTTGGCCAGAAGATATCATGTATCTATTTAGCCATTTGCAGAGAACTTTTTTGAAAAAAGAACCCCTTGCCCTTGTGGCTTAAAAAAAACCTCTTTTGCGTCCGGTTGTCAAGGGAAAATCGTCTTACAGCCGCAGACCATTTATTTGAGGTTATCGGATACGGCGACACGGGCATCTTTACAACGGCGTATTGATCAGCGTCGTTCCACAAGCCGAACAGTCAATCCGGTTGGCCCCGGCGTAAATCGTGAAGCTCTTCTCCCGCGCAAAGCCCGCCAGGGTAATCTCCGTTTTTTCCGCCAGCTTGATCGCGGCCTCGGTAGGCGCGCTCACGGCCAGCACCACCGGGATGCGGGCCCGGGCCGCCTTGACAATCAGCTCCAGACTGGCGCGGCCCGAGAGAAAGACGCCTAACTCTGCCATTTCCAGGCCCGCCAGCAGAGCGTAGCCGATCACCTTGTCGAGCGCATTGTGCCGGCCCACGTCCTCGCGGACTGCCAGCAGCTTGCCGCGCGCATCGAACAGCGCCGCCGCATGCGTCCCGCCCGTAGCCTGGAACAAGCTCTGCCGGGCGCGGACCGCCTCCGGAACAGCAGCCAGAACGGCACAATCAAATCCGGCGTTTCCGGACATTCTTCCAGCACGGCAATATCGCCGATACTATTGATGATGCCTTCGGTGAACAGAAAGCCGACCACCAGTTCGCGGTCGTTCCCGGGCGTGCGCATGATGGTGTAGGCGGCCGCGCCGCCTGTGGCGCCGGCGGCGGGATTCACCCCAATCACCAGGGCGCTTTCCTGGATAACCGTGCGAACTGTCCGTTCGACGTCCTGCGCGGCGCAACCGTGAACTACGCTAACCTTGACTTGGGACGTGTTGTGCAGAATCGGCGCTCTCCATCAGTCCGCTTCATGTTGATGCACTCGAATCCGTCCCGGTTCGACAACCCAAAGCGCGCGGGCGGGTGATTGCGCTTCTAAAGCGCGGAGAAACTGCCGTATCATCACGGTTAAGAGCGCAAGACTGGGATTGATCGGCAAACGTATGATGACAATGCCCGCACTCGGGGCCGGCCGGAAACGCAACGGGTCGCTGAAATCCATATCCAGTGTAATCAGACAACGTGACTCCGCGCAGGCAACCTCAAATAGCTGATAATCCGGCACACCACTCAATTTCTCATCGAATACGGTCCGCGCGTCATGCCCCGCTGCATGGAACAACTCAATGGTCCGTTGCCCGAAGTTCTCGTCCAATTTGAACTTCAAGATTTGACCTCCATCGGCATGTCCACAAAGCGATCCCGACTCATTTCAGCGCCATACGCCAGCGCCGCGCGGATATCCTCGGCCGTCAATTGCGGATACTCGCGCAACACCTCTTCCGGAGTCATTCCCTGCGCCAGCCAATCCAGCAATAACGAAACCCAGATGCGCGTGCCCTTGATGCAGGGCTTGCCGAAACAAACATTCGGATCAACGGAGATTCTATCCAGCAATGTATTCATGTTTAACCATCCTTTTGTTGAGTTGCATCAGGCATAGGCAAGTTGGCGGGCATGAGGCATTTCCCGTTTATGGACCGGCCGTAAATCCGCAGAAAACACGGTGGCCACGAGGCTGATTTCACCATCCAGCGAGATAAATTCCACTTCGAACGCCAGCCCGTTCCTATGCACGTGGACAACTGTTCCAACATCGCCGGCTTCCAATCCCAGCTTTGGAATCGCATTGTTTAATACCACGCGTTCATGTTCGTTGATCATATATATGCCTCCTGGGCGGGATGCGCCGTAATCAAAGACCAATCGTCAACCGAAAAACTGAAACGCTGAAAAAACCTGGCTTTACTGCCTCCATCAGGATGATCCGCGCAAAGCAAATAGTTGACAATCTTCTCCCGTTCCACCAGCGCGCGGGAAGCATTGGGTAATTGTTTGATTTTCATTTCGTCAGTTCGTAAATCTCAAACGGCAATTGCGCGAAATCAATCCGGAAAGCGTCAAGATGCTCTTAATCCAGGCGCTGCGGCAGAGCCGGACACTCAATGCTCGACAACTTACAGGCCGCCGAGAAAATTCTCAAGGTCCACCTGCACGTAACCGCCGCTGGAAATCAGGATGGCCCAGTCACCCGTGGCCAACTGCACCACCGCCGGATCGGCTTTCCCATCACCGTCATAATCCGCCGGCACGGGAAGCCAGCCGGCGCCGCCCAGGAACTCTGTCAGCGTCACCGGCACAACATAGTTCCAACTCGACAGCAGGAATATCCAGGTTCCATTTGTGCGGTTATATACTGCCGGATCGGCCAGTCTATCGCCGTCATAATCCGCGGAGGCCGCGCTATAACCGGCACTGCCGAGAAAACTATTTACCTGAAACTCGTTATAGGCACTGGAAGAGAGTCTTACCTTCCAACTTCCGTTCGTTTCCTGATACACGGTATAATCTGCTTTCCGGTCACCTTCGTAATCCGCGGAGGCCGGCGCCCAGCCCGGGCCGCCCAGGAATGCGATCCGATCCAAACGCGCATAGCTGCTGCCGGACTGCAGAATCATCCAGTTGCCGGTCGCTTCCTGATAGACCGCCGGATCGCTCAGGCCATCCCCATCATAATCCGCTGCGGCCGGCGCCCCGCCCGACCCGCCCAAGAGTCCATCAAACGTCATAGCCACATACCCGCCGGTTGACAGCTTTATACTCCAGGTACCGGTGTATACATTATAGACCGCCGGATCTGCTTTTCCATCCCCGTCAAAGTCGCTATTCAAAATCCCCATAATTGCAGCGACCACATTGAACGTGTTGGTCACCGGGCTAGCCGCATTCCAGTTGGTATTGCCCGTCTGAATGGCCACAATGCTCACCATACCAGTGTCCGTGAAGCTCAGGTTAGTTCCATCCGTGATCAGGCCCGCTCCACTCCCCACGGCGAATGATACCGGCAGGCCGGAACTGGCGGTGGCGCTCAAGCCGACCGTACTGGTGATAATCTGATCGCTGATGGCCGGAAAAGCAATCGCCTGGCTCGCCTTGGCCACATTAAACGTGTTGGTCACCGTGGGCGCCGCGTTCCAGTTCGTATCACCGGCCAGCGAAGCAGTAATGCTGACCGAGCCAATTCCTGTGAAACTCAGATTGGTTTGCCCGCTGATAGTGGCTTGGCCGCTTGCCACAGCAAACGTCACCGGCAGACCGCTTGACGCGCTGGCGCTCAAGCCGACCGTGCTGGTGAAAGTCTGGTCGGCGATGGCCGGGAAAGTGATCGCCTGGTCATATTTTGAGCCGATGCCGGCCACATTCAGAATATAGGGATTCTGGGCGCCATTGTTGACGATGCTGACTTGCGCGGTATAAGTCAGCAGGCTGGCCGGCGCGAAGACAACGGAAAAAGTCGAGGTAGCATCCGATTCAATCTGTCCGGCCACATTCAGCGCCTGGAAGGCGGCCGCACCGGCGCCATTGGTCAGCACGGCGCTGATAATCAGCGGCGCGGCGCCGGTATTGATCAGGGAAAAAACGTTGGTGCGGATCAGCCCTCGCGGCACGGCGCCAAAATCAGTGCCCTTTGCGCTGCTGGCGGTTTCGCCGTTGATGATAGCGACCGCGTTTGTGCCCAAGACCCGTAGACCCAATTCTTCGTTGTAACGATAGACGTTTGTTTGGGTGGCGCCACCCCCGGTAGAGTCGCCGGCCACCGCGTAAAGCGAACCATTCAGCTCATCTGCCGCCAAGGCCCAGCGTGCCACCGGTAAGCCGGCCACTTCCGTCCAATTCGTTCCATTATAACGATAGACGTTTGTTTTTATGCCGCTTTCGTCACCGCCAACCGCATAAAGCGCGTTGTTTAATACTGCCACTGTCAGACCGCCCCGCGCCGCGGGTAAACCCGCCACTTCTGTCCAGTTCGTCCCGTCAAAACGATACACATTAGTTTGGGCGGTGTTGGCTGAATCACGTCCCCCCACCGCATAGAGCGCGCTATTCAGCACTCCGGCCCCTAATAATTGGCGCGGCGCGGGCAAACTCGCCACCTCTGACCAGGTCGCCCCGTTATAACGATAGACGTTCGTTCGAGCAGTGCCGGAAACAGCGCCCCCTATTGCATAGAGTGCGCCGTTTAGCGTTCCGGCCGCCGGATAAGCCCGTTGCGCCGGTAATCCTGCCACTTCCGTCCAGGTCGTCCCGTTAAAACGATAGACATTCGTTTGAACAACACCTATATTCCCCGCTATCGAATAAAGCGTGTTGCTCAGCACACCTCCCGCCATTGCATACTGCTGGGCCGGCAAACCCGCAACTTCCGTCCAAGTCGCGCCGTCAAAACGATACACATTCGTTTTACCGCCGCCACTGTACCCCCCCATCGCATAGAGCGCGTTGCTCAGCACACCGGCCGCAAAAAAGTAGCGTGCCGCAGGTAATCCAGCCACCTCCGACCAAGGCGATCGGGCGCACATTGGACCTGCTGCCAAGAGCATGGTCAGCGCAACCATACCCATTCGGAGAGTTTTTCGGGCGCTAAATTGCTTAGCGTTTCTGGCTGGTTTTGAATAACTGTTCATATCCGTTTCCTTTTTTTATTAAAGCGGGCATGCCCGCAACCCAAGAAAATCTCCTCCTCAGGCGGATCCGCCTATGGCGGAAACCACGGATTACACTGATTTCACGGATATAGGGAGTAAGAATGACCTTTTTTAAACATTCCATATCAGTGCTATCCGTGCCATCCCGCGAAGCGCGGGACGAGTCCGTGGCTTGCCACGCGCCGCGCGTGGTAATATTCTTGTTTTTCATAGCGGTTATTCATTTCTCAGGTCCTGCGGCTCAGGCCGCCCGCTCAATTTTTGCGGCGCACACTTTGTATTCTCCGGTGCGGGTTACCGTGTCGAAGGCGGCGTTGGTCAGCAGGTTGGTGGAGGCTTCGACATGATGGAAGGGCATCCAGAGGGCGCCGGGCCTGACCCGGCCGCTCACTCTGGCTTGCACCACGATGGACCCGCGCCGAGTCGTGACGCGCACGCTGTCGCCGTTATTGATGCCCAGTCGCGCGGCATCCTCCGCATGGATTTCGACAAAATTAGCCGGTTCCTTTTGTTGAATGACGCCGGTTTTACGGCTCATGCTGCCCACGTTATAGTTATACAGGGTGCGCCCGGTCGAAAGGATCAGGGGATACTTTTCATCCGGCAGTTCGGCCGCCGGCTTGAATTCAATCGCATGAAACCGGCCTTTGCCGCGGGTAAAACGGTCCTTATGCAGAAAACGCGTGCCTGGATGGTCCGCTGCCGGGCAGGGCCACTGCAGGCCAACACGGTCAATACGCTCGTAGTTAATACCGGCAAATAGCGGTGACAGGCCGGCCAGCTCGTCCCAGATTTCGGACGGGTGGCGGTAGGACATCGGATAGCCCATGGCCGTGGCGACCTCGCAAATAATCTGCCAGTCAACTTTGGCTTCGCCCGGCGGCGCCACTGCCTGGCGCACCCGTTGCACGCGGCGCTCGGTGTTCGTGAACGTTCCATCTTTCTCGGCATAACACGAGGCCGGCAGGATCACGTGAGCCAGCTCGGCGGTTCCCGACATGAAAATATCCTGGCAGACAATGAATTCAAGTTTCTGCAGGTCGGCCAACACCCGGCTGCTGTCCGGCTCGCTATGCACCGGGTCCTCGCCAAAGCAGTATAAGGCCTTGAGCACGCCCGCGCCGGCCTTTTCGATGAAATCAGTTATCGTCCCGCCCGCGTTAGTGGGCAGCGGCACGCCCCAGGCCTTGCTGAATTTTTCGCGCGCGCTCGACTCGGCAATTTTCTGATAACCGGGCAACAGGCCATAATTGGCGCCCATATCGCAGGCGCCCTGGACATTGTTCTGGCCGCGCAGGGGATTGATGCCGGAGGACTCCTGGCCGATCTGTCCGCAAAGCATCGCCAGATTAGCGAGATTCATGACGTTTTCTGTGCCGCAGGTGTGCTCGGTAATGCCCAGCGTATAGAAGATCGCCGAAGGCGCCCCGGCGGCATACCATTCCGCCGCCTGGCTGATCAGTTCCGCATCCACCCCGCAGACCTCGGCCGCCTTGGCCACCGGATAATTCAAGAGGTTCCTCCGGAACTCCTCAAAATTTTCGCAACGCGCTTCAACAAACTCGCGGTTATACAGTCCCTTGCTGACAATATGGTTCATCATGGCGTTGATCAGCATGTTGTCGGTCCCGGGGGAGTGCTTGATGTGAATCTGAGCGCGGCCGGCCATCCAGGTTTCGCGCGGGTCGCAAACGATCAGGCGCGCGCCCTTCTTCATGGCTTTTTTCATCTCGAGGCCCACGATCGGGTGGGCTTCGGTCGGGTTGGCGCCGATCAGGAACAGCGTCTGCACGTTCTTGATTTCCGCAATGGAATTGGTCATTGCGCCCGAACCCAAGGCGGCCGCCAGCCCCGCGACCGTGGGCGCATGGCAGGTAGTCGCGCACTGGTCAATGTTGTTGGTGCGGCCGGCTGCCCGGGCCAGCTTCTGCATGAGGTAGTTTTCTTCATTCGTGCAACGCGCCGAACTCAGGAAAGCCAGGCCATCGGGCCCATATTGATCGCGGACGGCCGTAAGGCGGCGGCCGACGGTCTCGATCGCTTCGGCCCAGGTCGCCTCGCGCAAGGTTCCATTCTCGCGGATTAAGGGCTTGCGCAAGCGCTCGGCCGAATTGATGAACTCAATGGCAAAGTGTCCCTTGACGCAGAGGTTGCCGTCATTCGGAATACAGCCTGGCTCGCTGGTTACCCGCACCACTTGATTTAAGCGTCGGTTCACGTTCAGGTCCAGTTGGCACCCTACCCCGCAGTACGTGCAAGTCGTTGGCACCTTGACCAGATCCTTGGCACGACCGAGGCCCTTGGCCGACTTCTCGCGCATGGCGCCGGTGGGACACACCCGGATGCATCCGCCGCACAACTCGCAATCGGAAGTGTGCAGTGGCCGCCCATGCGCTGTATTGACTTTCATGGTGATGCCCCGGCCGTCAAAAGTCAGGGCGGAAACACCCTGCACTTCATCGCAAAAACGCACACAGCGGCCGCAGCGCACGCACTTCTCAACGTCGTATTCAATACCCCGGTTATCGGAGGTGTAGTTGCAAACCACCGGCTCAGCATGCTGAAAGGCGCCGTAAGCGCACTCGCTCGCCCCGTAGCGATAGGCCTGGTCCTGAAGATCGCAGGCGCCTTCCGCATCGCAGCTTGTACAGGCCACGCGGTGCTCGCTCAGGAGCAGTTCCAGAATGAGCTTGCGGCGGTTGGAAAGCTCCGGCGACTCAGTGATAACTTTCAGTCCCTCGCTGACCAGGGTGACGCAGGCCAGGACCGGTTCGGCGTCGGGTTTCCCGAGGTGAACCTGGCAAAGGCGGCAGGCGCCGGTCGGCGCCAGCCGCGGATCGAAGCAAAGTCGCGGAATGTCTATGCCGTTGGCCAGCGCGGCCTCCAACACCGTCTGACCCGGCTGAGCTTTTATCGGCCGATTGTCAATGGTCAAGCGGACCATGTTATGCTTCTCCTTTCAAGATTCCCCTCCAGCGCCCCTACCCCAAGTCTTCTACCGTCTCACGACGGCGTCGACAGGGCACACATCATAGCAGGCGCCGCACTTGATGCACCGCGCCGCCTGTATTTCGAAAGGCTTTCCGACCTTTCCCTGCTCACGATCGCGGTCCGTGGCCCGTCCGGGAGCCTTGCCGACTTTTCCATCAATGCAGGGAACCGGACAGCTTTTGG
Organism: Lentisphaerota bacterium; assembly: GCA_016188985.1. Classification (GTDB taxonomy): domain Bacteria; phylum Verrucomicrobiota; class Kiritimatiellia; order JAAZAB01; family JAAZAB01; genus VSJD01. Next base: position 14,268 of record JACPGM010000044.1, read on the forward strand.
CGCAACGTCCGCAACAGATGCATTTGTCCGGAAGGATCGTGAAGGAAATCAGCCCGCGACAGACGCCGGCAGGGCAATGCTTGTCTTTGACGTGCGCTTCGTATTCCGACCGGAAATGGCGGATGGTCGTCAACACCGGGTTGGCCGCAGTCTGGCCAAGCCCGCAGAGCGAGTTTTTCTTGACCTGGCTTCCCAGCTCTTCCAGCCGGGCGACATCTTCCGGCACGCCCTGGCCGACGCAGATGCGCTCGAGGATTTCCCGCATACGGGTCGTTCCGATCCGGCAAGGCGGGCACTTGCCGCACGATTCCTTCGCGCAGAATTCCACGAAGTAGCGGGCCAGGTCCACCATGCAGGTGGCCCCGTCAAGCATGATCAGTCCCCCGGAACCCATGATGGCCCCGACCTCCTTGACCGTCTCGTAGTCAATGGGCATGTCGAGGTATTGGGCTGGAACGCAGCCTCCGGAAGGGCCTCCTATCTGGGCGGCCTTGAATGAAGATCCGGCCGGCCCCCCCCCGCCGATATCGTTAAAAAGCTGGCGCAGTGTCGCCCCGATAGGCACTTCCACGAGGCCGGTATAGTTGACCTTGCCGGCCAGAGCGAAAATTTTTGTGCCCTTGCTGGTCGCCGTGCCAAGCCGGGCATATTCCGCGCCGCCCATTCGCATGATGGCCGGAATGTTGGCGAGCGTTTCGACGTTGTTGATATTCGTCGGCTTGCCCCAGAGTCCGCTCTGGGCCGGGAAAGGCGGACGCGGCCGGGGCTGGCCGCGTTTGCCCTCAATTGAGGCCATGAGCGCGGTTTCTTCGCCGCAGACAAACGCGCCTGCGCCGACCTTGATCGCGAGATTAAACTTCAGGCCGGTCCCAAGGATATTCTCACCCAGCAGCCCCCATTCTCCGGCCTGCGCGATGGCAATCCGCAGATGCTCTACGGCAATCGGATACTCAGCCCGGACATAGACGTATCCGTGTTGCGCGCCGATGGCGTAAGCGGCGATGAGCATGCCCTCGAGCACGGCGTGCGGATCGCCCTCAATCACCGCGCGATCCATAAAGGCGCCGGGATCACCCTCGTCGGCGTTGCAGACCAAATACTTGATGTCACCTTGCGCGGCACGGGCAAGGCTCCATTTCCGGCCGGTTGGAAAGCCCGCGCCGCCGCGGCCCCGAAGGCCGGAGATGGTAATCTCGTTGATGACCGCCTGGGGTTCCATTTCGGTCAGCGCCCGCTCCAACATCTCGTAGGCGCCCTCGGCAACGACCGCCTTGATGTCGGTCGAATCAATACGTCCGCACCGGGCGAGAACGATTTGTTTCTGGGCGGCAAAAAACGGAATGGCGGCGCGTTGGGGAATCGGGCCAGCGCCTTGGGCGCCTTGAAAACAGAGCCGCTCGATAATCTTGCCTCCGACCAGCGTGGCGCGCACAATCTCGGGCACGTCCTGCGGCTTGACGCCGAGATAGAGGATTCCCTCGGGGTCAATACTGATTACCGGCGCGCCGGCGCAGATGCCCTGACAGCCGGTCTTGATCAAAGCCACTTCGCCGGCCAAACCGGCGGAGGCCAGCTCTTTTTGAAACGCGGCATGGACTTCAAGGGCCCCCAGCGCCCGGCAGCCGGTCGTACAGATGCGCACGGCTCTTTTCGGCCGGCGCGCCTGTGCCTCCCGGCGGCGCTCCCGCAGTTTTTCGATCTGAGCGGTTATTCCCGACATGGATGATGTTTCTCTTAAAATTTTAGATTCTACTTTCTGAAATGTGTTTACGCCTTGGCGAATCCGCCTCAGGTGGAGAATTCGTGTTGAACATTTTTCCTGTTGGGCTGCCTCGTCGTTCCGCGGTAGGGACGGCTCGCCGAGCCGTCCGCGGCGCTCTCGGCGAGAGCGCCCTACCAAAATTTCTTCGCCTCTGGCGGAAAATATGTTTGGCTAAATTTTAGATTTTGGACTTGCCGTCATCTCCGGCGATGGTCTGCAGAATTTTTACAGCCCGGTCAGGAGTCAGCTTCCCGAAATACTGGTTGCCGATAAGCATCACCGGCGAGAGGAAACACGTGCCCAGACAAGCCACCGTCTCCAGCGAGAACAGCATGTCGGACGTTGTCTCGCCATCCTCGACTCCCAAGTGCCGGACAACCGCGTCCATGACCTTCGGCGCATTGCGGACATGGCAGGCGGTTCCCCGGCAAACGCGGACTGTGTGCTTCCCGTGGGGCTCAAGATAAAACTGGGCGTAGAAAGTGGCCACGCCGTAGAATTTGGCTACCGGCAAACCGCTGAGCCGCGCAAGCTCGTCCATGGCCGCCCGGGGCAGGTAACCGTAGCGATCCTGAACGTCCTGCAAGGCGCTGATAATGTCTGCTTCCCTAAAAGGAGTATGCGCGGCAACCACTTCGGCCACGGCGGTCAGATCCAAAGACGAATCGGATGGCATTTTCATAATTCCAAAGCAACTTTTATCTTCTGATAATTAGGGATTCTATTGGGTCAAGCGGGGGCAAGTCCAGCACGAAAACACCCGTCGGCCGGGCCGGCAATTTACCGCCCAACTGCCATGGTAATTTTTCTATTTTCTTTCTGGATTTTACCGGCGGGGTGGATTATGCTTCTGGGCAATGAATTCTAAGCCGGCACTTTACCCATTGATGTTTCAGCCGGTCTATAAGCATTATCTGTGGGGCGGCGACCGGATTGCCCGCCGCTACGGGAGGTCCCTGCCGTCGGGTGTTTACGCCGAATCCTGGGAAATCACCGACCGCGCCGAGGGCATCAACGTGGTGGTCAACGGTTCCCTGGCCGGCAAAGATATCCATCAATTGACCCAGACCTACGGCGCCGAACTGATCGGCCGAGAGCTCGAGCGTTTCCCTCTATTGATCAAACTGATTGACGCCAAAGAATGCTTGAGCGTCCAGGTGCATCCCGACGATCGCGCGGCGCCAACCGTCGGCGGCGAAGCCAAAGCGGAAATGTGGTACGTATTGGAAGCCGAGCCGGATGCCAAGGTCTACGTCGGTTTTCAATCCGGCGTGACCGAAGAGCAATTCCGCGAGGCGCTCGCCTCCGGCCAGGTGGGCAACCTGCTTAGAGAGGTCCATGTGAGCCAGGGCGATGTAATCTATATTCCCGGCGGTTGTGTGCACACGATCGGCCCGGGCTGCCTCATCCTGGAAGTCCAACAGAATTCCGATACGACCTATCGCGTCTTTGACTGGAACCGCATGGACTCTGACGGCCAGCCGCGCGAGCTGCACATTGAGCAGGCCCTCAAAGTTATTTCATGGCAAGGCTGCAAGTGCGACCACCAGCCCAAGCCGGCCAATTCTGGCGTCAGCCCCCAAAAAGGCAACGTGGTCACGGAACGTCTGCGTTCGCCTTACTTCCGGTTTGAGGAACTAATCTTAGCCGGCATTATGGATTGCCCGCTCGACGCAAAAAGTTTCCACGCGCTGTTCTGCGAAGACGGGTTGGTGCGGCTTAAGTCGGGCAACGTGCTGGTTGATCTAACCCCGGGCACCACGATGCTCTTACCGGATTGCCTGAAGGAATACGAAATGGCCAACCTGAATACCGCCGGGGCCAGCCGGCTCCTGCGCGTCAGCCTGCCGCCAATTTAAGGGCCTAAGGGCGAACCAGTCTGTTCCAGTCGGCCAGCCTCAAGGCCCGCGCCTGCGCGGCGGTGAGTTCATGCTTTTGACAGACCCGGCTGCCCAGCCTGACCTTCAATTCCTCCATGAGCCGCGTACCGCCTGTGCAGGCGTGGAGGTGCAAGGGTAGCAGCGCTCCGTCCTGGAACACCAGCAGGAATGCCTGCGCCCGGCCAGCGGCCAATACGGCGGACAAGCGCGGGTTGAGCATGTCAATAAGCGATTTTGCCGGCAAAGTAATCTGCGGCATGCCGTCCACGAGGCTTACGATACTGGACAGCGGATAGACTTTTTTCTTCCACCTGCCCCCGCAAAACCCCGCCAAAGTCAACTCCCAATACCACCGGTTCTGCTCCCAACGCAGGAAGACGATCATCGTGACAATGCCCAGCAAACAACCCACCCCCGCCAGGACGTAACGGGTTGACTGGGTCGCCTGGAATCCCGTGATCAGTTCGGCCGCTATCACCAACGCCGCCACATAGAACGCCCCCGGAACCATTGCCGCAAACAAAGCAATGGCCGGATAATGCCAGAACGGCGGCTTCGGCGGATGCGCTCTGAAAATTGTTTTGTTTTCTTCCGTCACATTGCCAACCGGCCGAATCAGCATGAAAAAGCCCGCCCTCGTTGCCGCGGCCTGACGCTTGGTCAAGATACCCAGCGGCCGCAGCTCGTTTTATTCCAGGTCTCTGCGCGGCTTGAAGAAACGCTCCTGGATTTTTTCCATGTAGAGGTAAATCCCAGGTGTTACGAAGAGCGTAATCACCTGAGCGAAGACCATGCCGCCAACCACCACCAGGCCGAGCGGAATACGCGAGGAGGCATCCGCGCCGTAGCCCAGGGCAATGGGCATGGCGCCCAGGATGGCGCACAAGCCCGTCATCAGGATCGGGCGGAAACGCACTAAGCAGGCGTCGTAGATCGCGGCGTAACTGTCAGCGCCCTCCGCGCGCCGCTGCTCGGCAAAATCCACCATCAAGATGCCGTTTTTGGTAATCAAGCCGATCAGCACGAACATGCCTATATACCCGTAAAGCGAAAGCTCGCTCCCGAAAGCCAGCAAGGTCAGCGCTCCACCAAAAACGGCGACCGGCAGGGTCGTCAAAATCGTAAAGGGATGAATATAGCTCTCATAGAGCACACCCAGCACGATATATTTCAGAAAAATCGCAATGAGGAACAAGATACCCAGGCTGGCAATGGAGCGCTTGAATTCCAGCGCGTCTCCGGCAAACCTCCCGGTGACACCAGAGGGCAGAATCTGGCGCGCCGCTTCCTCCACCTTGCCTATGGCATAGCCCAAGGGAACGCGCGGCGCCAGGCTGAAGGAAAGCGTGGCGCATTCCTGCTGTTGGGCGTGCGGCACGTTCTGCGCGGCAGCATCTTCCTTCCAGCTAACCACCGACTTGAGGGGAATAAGCGCGCCGCTCGTGCTCGAGCGCAAATAGAGCATGGCCAGATCATCCGGCAGCATCTGGTGTTCCTTTTCCACCTCCAGGATAACCTGATACTGGTCGGTGTCGGTGGTGAACTGGGTCACATAGCCGCCGGCAAATCCGAGCGCCAAGACCTGCTCGATGGCCTGGGCGGTGATGCCCAGGGCGGAGGCGCGGTCGCGGTCAATCGCCACCTTCAAGCGCGGCATGGTCAGCCTGATATTGCTCTGCACGCCGAAGAAGCCGGGAACAGCGCGCAGCGCCCCTTCCAACTGCCGCGCGCTCTCATAAACCTGCTCGCGATTCAGCCCCATGAGCAAATAGGCATAGTCGCTGCCGATGGCAGTGGCCTCCGCCCCGGCGCTGATTTTCAAGACCGGCATGGCCTGCAGGAAGCAAAAACCGAACGGCAGCGCGGCCAGTTGGGCCGTGAACTTCTGCACATAGTGGTCAATCTCATGCGCGCGCTCCTCCGGTGGCTTGAGACGAATGAAGATAAAACCCATGCTCTGATCCGCTCCGGGCTGGAAACCGGTAACACTACCCACGCGCGCTACGTCCGGATCCGTGCTGACCATGGCCATCACCCGCCGCTGAAAGGCCTGCATCTGCTCGGTGGAAGCGCCCTGCGGCATCAGCAGGGCGCCGCGAATGAAGCTGCTGTCGCCCTTGGGCAGAAAAGTCTGCGGCAGGACAAAAAAGAGGCCGGCGGTGCCGACGATACAGACCAGCCAGGCCAGCAGCGCCAGATATTTACGCTTAAGAACCCAGACCAGCGCACGGCCATAAGACTGCACCATGGCGCGGATCGTCCCGGTAATCAGGCGCTGCAGCCGATTAGGGGCCTTATGGTGTCTGATGATCTGCGCGCACATCATCGGGGAGAGTGTCAGGGCTACCACCGTTGAGACGACGACCGCGTAGATAACGGTCAAGGCAAACTCGCGCAAGTTGCGGCCGACCGCGCCGCTCATAAACACCAGCGGGGCGAACACGATGACCAGCGCTACGCTGATGGAAATCATGGTAAAGGTAATTTCCTTCATACTGGCCACTGCCGCCGGAATCGGTTTCTGCCCGGCTTCCATGTGCCGCACCGTGTTTTCCAGGACCACGATGGCGTCATCCACCAGGAAACCCACGGCCAGCACGATGCCCATCAGCGAGAGCACGTTAATGCTGAATTTGGAAAACAGCATGAGGATCAGGGTGCCCAGCAACGAAAGCGGCAGAACAACGCTGGGGATGATCGTCTCGCGCAGCCGGCCAAGAAACATGAAGATCACCAGCACCACCAGCGCCAGGGCAATGAGCACCGTGACCTGGACGTCTTCAATGGATTCCTTGATCGGTTGGGCGCCGTTAAACAGTGTTTCGATGTTGATCGCCGACGGCAGCTCGCGCCGGGCGGCTTCCAGCGTTTGTCCAATCAGCCCGGCCACGGCCACCGTGTTGGCCCCGGCCACGCGCGAGACGGCCATGACCACGCACTTGCTTTTCTCGGCCAACCCCGGCCTCCAGTAATGGATGTCAACCAGATCAGTAGTGACGCTGTCAATGCAGTTGGCAATATCCTTGAGCCGCACCGGCCCGCCGGCAGCGCTTCCCGACTTCTCCATCGGGATGCGGGCAGGCCCCGCGCCTGCGGGGCCACGATAAGCCACGATCAGTTCGCCGTATTCGCGCGCGGCGCGCAACTGGCCCTGCGGCTCAATCGAAAAGGTCCGGGCCGGGCCGTTGAGACTGCCGCCGGGGATATTGACCGTGCCGGCGCGCAGCGCCTGGGCCAGCTCATCCACGCCAATCTGGTAAGCCGCCAGCCGCCCCGGCATAAACTGGATGCGCACGGCCCGCTGCGCGCCGAAAACCCGGACTTCCGAGACGCCTTCGATCATACTGAGTTTGCGGGCCACGACCTGTTTGGCATAGTCATACAGGTCCCCATGCGTCATGGTGTCGGAATAGAACATGAGGAAATAGATCGGCGCATCCGACGGATTGAACTTCCGGTAGATCGGCGGATTGGGCAGATCCTTGGGCAGGTTGTTCTGGGCACGGGTAATAGCCGCCTGCACATCGGGCGCCAGCAGGTCTATGTTGCGCTCCAGGCTGAAGGTAAGATTGATGGTGCTCAAGCCCTCTTTATTGTCCGTGATCATGGACTGTAGCCCGTTGATCTGAGTGAACTGGTTTTCGAGGGGCGTAGCCACGGCCGAAGCCATGGTCGCCGGACTCGCGCCGGGATAGGCCACGGTCACCTGGATAACCGGATAGTCCACCGTCGGCAGGCTGTTGACCGGCAGCCGGAAATAGGCCCAGCAACCGAAGACGCCCATGACAACCATCAGGAGCGTCGTCATAATCGGGCGGCGAATGAATGTTTCCGCGAAAGTCATTGCGTTCTGTTACTATTCAGCTGCCGCGTTTACCGGATTTTTGACCGCGGATTACACTGACGGCACGGATATTATCAATCAAGTTCCCCCTATCAGTGTAATCCGTGCAATCCGCGGTAAATAGTTATTGCGTTCTTTAAGTCACTTTCCGCTGCTCACGCCAGGATCATTTGCCTTCCTCAATCCCGACCAGGTCGGAACCAGCGCCCGGAGGCGCCGCCTGGGCGGCGTCAACCACGTTCGCGCCGGGAAAGAGCATCAGTTGGCCCAAAACGATAACTTTCTCCCCCGGCGTCACCCCTTCAATAATCTGAAGCCGATTGTTGTAACGCACGCCCGGCTTAACCAGCCGCAACTCCGCCTGGTTTGATTTAGTCACCACAAACAGGTACGGCCCGTCCTTGCCGAATTGCACGGCGCTCTCCGGAACCATTGTTGCCGCGCGCGCTTCCCCGGCAAACACGCGCACCTCTACGAACTGCCCGGACCAGAGTGTCAACTCCGGATTAGGCACCCGGCCCCGCAATAGAATCGTGCCGGACTGATGATTCACGGCGTTATCCAGGAAGGTCAGTTCGCCCGCATAACTGTTCGTAGAGCCCCTGGGATTAACTTCAAGCCGCAACGGCCCGCGCGCGAACTCGGCGCGCAAAACAGCCAGATACTGTTCCGACGCTGAAAACTCGACGTAGAGCGGATCGTAACTTCGCACGTTGGTAAGCCTGGTCTGGTGGGCCGCCACCAGATTGCCGTCATCCACGAAAAGCTTGGAGCAGACCCCGGCCAGTGGCGCCACCAGCGTGCAGCGCCCCAGGTTCAACCGCGCGAGATCGAGCGCAGCTTCGTCAATCTGAAGCTGGGCCTGAGCGGCCGCCAGCTTTGTTTTCAGCAGGTCAAAACTTTCCGAGGAAATCATATTTTGCTCGTGCAGCTCGCGGTTGCGCTCCAGCGTGCCGCGGCTCAATTCCAGGTTGGCGCGGCCGGCGGCCACCCGCCCCTCGGCCTGGCGAACCTGGGCCACATAGTCGCGCTCATCAATTTGAAACAGCGCCTGGCCGTTGGTCACCAAACCCCCTTCCTGAACAAAGGTCTTGAGCAGCACGCCGGAGACCTGGGGAATAATGTCAACGCTTTGCTGGTCTTCGGTCGTGCCAAAGGCATTGATAATGACCGGCGCATCCATCGGCACGGCCGCGGCCGTCTGCACCACCACCGGCGGGCGCGGCGGCGGGCCTTGGGGACGCTTGCCACAAGCCGTCAAAGTCACGGCCAGCAGGCAGCATAGCGTGAACATGCCGGCATAAGTTAGGTCTTCGGCGACTTTTTCATGTAGCCGCGGCGGTAACGCCGTGGCCAGCGAAGTAATCCACGCCCCCGCGCCACGCGGGGCAAGCCTCACGTTTACCACGCTTTTAGCGTGGGGCGCGGCTACAAACATTGAGATACCTATACTTGAACGCAGATAGAGATTCATGGTTGATCCTTCCCAGTGGGAGTTAAGAAAACCGCTTGTTGCTCAGCAGCACTGCCTTTCTCCAGGCACCCCGTGGCCAAGGCCAGATTCACCAGGGCGGTAAAGGCGTCCTGGCGCGCCGTGATCTGCCGGGCCCGCGCCTGCGCCAGCGCGCTCTCGGCATTCAACAGTTCCGTGATGCTGCTGAGCCCATTCCGGTAACTGGCTAACGCCAAGTCATGGGCTTTGGCGGCGCTCTTGAGATAAGCCGCGCTGACCGCGTGCCGTTCCAAGGCGGTCTCATAAGTGTAGTAGTTGCTCCAGACCTCGGCGCTTGCCGCCAACTCGGCCTGTAAGAGTTCCTCCCGGATGGCATCCGCCTGGGCCGCGGCGGCGCGCCGGGCGCTTAAGTCTTGCAATCCGTCAAACAAGGTCCATTGCAGCGTAAGCCCGGCGCCATAGGACCAGTCGCTATCCTGAGTCAGGAAAAACTCCTTGGCCGTTTCCGTGTCATAATAATTGCGGCTGACATTGCCGGCCAGATAGAGCGAGGGCCAGAGGACGGCCCCGGCCACTCTTTCCGCGGCGCGCTTGGCCGAGAGCTTTGCGCGCAGCGCGGCCATATCCGGCCGCCGCGCCAGCGCCTGGTCAATCAACTGCCGCATGTCCTGCGGCGCAACCGCCGCGGGCACGTCATCGGTCGGCATCACTACTTCCAGGTTCGCATCGGCCGGAAGGCCCAAAGCCCGCGCCAGGACCGCCTGGGCAATCTTGAGCAGGCCCCGGTAGTTAACCAGGTCGTAACGCGCCTGGTCGTAGCCGGCTTGGGCCAGGAGCACATCCAGCTCGGTTCCCACCCCGGAGCTCTGGCGCGCGCGCGCGGCTTCCCAAGCCGCCCGCGCGTCGCTGAGCGTTGCCTCCGCCGCGGTAACCGCCGCCGTGGCGCTGATCATGCCGTAATACGCGCTGGCTACATCCCGCAAAACTTCCTGGATAGCGCGGTTGAACCGGTAATTGGCGGCATAGACGGTTTGCAGCGCTTGTTGCACCGCCGCCGAATGCCCGCCGCCAAAATTGATGACCAGATAATTCAACTGCAGCCCCGGGCCGTAACGCAAAGAATCGCGAAAAAAAGTTTCCGGCTGGGTCTCCGTCCGCTGGCGCGAGACGCCGGCGCTGCCGACAATCGTCGGCAGGAAGTTGCCCCTGGCCTGATCTACCTGCGCGGAGGCGGCGCGCGCCTCATGCCAGAGCGCTCGCGTAGTGGGATTATTAGCAAGCGCCACATCAAGCGCCGCGGCCAGTGAAAGACGATTAGTCCAACCACTACGGCGCGCCCGAACATCCTGCCAAATCATATCCGGGCTCTGCGCCGTTAAAGGCGGGTTCCAGGGCGTAGAGGGATTTTCCGGCACGCGGCCGGACACGCAGCCCATCAGCCCGGCCGCCACTACGGCGCCAAGGAAGACCGCAGAAAAAGCAGGTAATCGGTTTTTCATCATAGTCAGTCTTGCGGACGAGCGACTCCGGATTCCTGGAGCTCGGCGCTGGCCAAGGCCTTGAGGATTTTCTCAATGATGCCAAGGTAAACCATCCGTTCGTGCTGTGAAACATGGCGGAAAACGTTACGGACAGACCGGCGCCGCTCGGCATTCAACTGCTTCAGGATTTTGCGCCCCTTGGGCGTGAGCGCGGCCAGGACGACCCGGCGATCCGTCCGACTGCTGAAGCGCTTGAGCAGGCCGAGCTGGACAAGCCGATCAACCAGGCCGGTTAGCGTGGACGCCTTCAGCCCCAAGGTCTTGGCCAGGAAGCACATGGTGCAAGCCTGGCTCTCGGCCGCCAGGTGGAGCACCCACAACTGCGGCAGGGTAATCAGCCCGCGGGCCAGGTAGTTGCGCTCCTGGACCATCAACCGGCGCACGAGCCGGGGCATCAACTGGACCAGGCGCTCGGCGAATTGTTCCAGGGACAAGGCGGCTGAGGCTTTGTTAGCTGAATTGTTCATACGCCGAAATATACGAAATCCGAATTAAATTGCAAGCTCTTTTTTTACATGATTTTAGGGGTAGCCCGGCATTCCCTGCCCCACGAAGTCCACGGCGGTCGGAGCCGACCGCCCTCCAAAATACATTCCGGCGGTCTTTGGAGGGCGACGGGCCCCGTCGCCGCGCCCGCTCCGTCGCGGCCGCTCTTCGTAGGTAATGGGTCACTCATCAAAGGCGCGGTGTCAGTTACGCGGTGGTCGCGTGAAGGTTCCGCCGGCAGGCGGAATCCCGCCTCGGCGGGACCGTCCGCGGCGCGTTCGGCCTGCCCGAGCGTCGGCCAGGGCGAACGCGCCCTACCTCTTGCCCTCACAAGACTAGGCCTTACGCCGGCACAATCTTGGCGCTTGACGACCTTAGGGAAAAACCCCATGATTTGTCTGAAAAAAACGGATGACGAACCCTGCTTCGCCCGGAGGCTACGCAGGGCAAGTAGGAGGGATAGTTCATGGCTGGCAAACACGGTCTGGGGCGAGGATTAAGCGCACTGATTAAAGAAGTGCCGTCCGCCAAGGCAGTCACTCCGCCGCCGGTCCCGACCAAGCGGGAGGCCGGGTTGGAAGAAATAACCATGGTGGCGGTGGATAAAATCCGGCCGAACCCCAAGCAACCCCGCCATAAGTTCACGCCCGAAGCACTGGAAGACCTGGTCCATTCCATCCAGGCCCATGGGATTCTGCAGCCGCTGCTCATGCGCCAGATTGGGCAGCATTACGAGCTGTTGGCGGGTGAGCGACGCTGGCGCGCCGCCCGGCAGGCCGGGCTGGAAACCGTTCCGGCCATCCTCAAGGAAGTAAGCGACCGCGACGCCCTGGAACTGACCCTCATCGAAAATCTGCAACGCGAGGACCTTGATCCGATCGAGGAGGCCGAAGGCTACCGCACCCTGGCGGAACAGTTTGCGCTCAGCCAGGAGGACATTGCCCAGCGGGTCGGCAAGGCGCGCGCTACCGTGACCAATGCCCTGCGGCTTTTGACCCTGCCTGAAGAAATCAAACAGATGCTGACCGACGGGCGCCTCTCCACCGGCCATGCCAAAGTGCTGCTCGGCGTAACCAGCGATGAGGAAAAATGTCTTCTGGCCCGCCGCGTGGTGAAGGAAGGCTGGTCGGTCCGCGTAGTGGAAAAAGCCGTGGAGCGTCTGGGGCGCGCGCCGCGCAAGCCGCGCGCCATGCGCGCAGATATCCCCGGGGCATATCTGCAGGACCTCTCCGCCAAACTCCATCAGCATTTCGGCACCAGCGTGCGCCTCACGCCATCGCATACCCTGGCTAACGGCAAGAAGGTCAGGGGCACCATCGAAATTGATTTCTATTCCAATGAAGACCTGACCCGTATCCTTGGTCTGCTGGGCCTTGCCAATCAGGGGTAGACATTCGTCAGACGACGGCCTGCCCTGCGTAGCCCGAGCGAAGTCGAAGGGGCAAAGCAGGGACGACGGCCTGCCCGAGCCTGGCCAGAGATTCCTCGACTCCGCTTTCCTCCATAGGCGGACCCGCCTCTGGAGGGCGCTCCGCTCGGAATGACCATTTCTGCGGGTCATGTCGAGCAAAGTCGAGACATCTCTGCCTGGATGACATAACTTTACCCCAAAATAACCGACGGATTACAGCGGTTGCCTGATATTTCTTGCAACTCATGAAACATCCTGCTTAGAATGGCTCCCACTTAGAAACATGGTGGGTGTAGCTCAGTTGGTTAGAGCGTCAGATTGTGGATCTGAATGTCGCGGGTTCGACTCCCGTCACTCACCCCCGAACGAGTAAAACAACTATGGCACGCCTGCTTGGCAATGAGCCGAACTCGCCTGGGCATAACGCTCCATGCTCCGCCAGAGCGCTCTCGCCTGGGCGTAGCGCTCCGGCGAAGCCTGGTCGCGACGGCGAGTCGGCGGAGCCAGGCAAGGGCCCGGTCGTCTCGCCAACCAGGAATGCTCTGATGATTGGCGGCGTGCGCTACACGAACGCCGCGGCGAAGTTCTGGGCCTCCTTGCTGAGCGAAGTGACCACCGATTTTGCCGAAGGCACCACGCTGATTTTGGAAACGCTCAGTGGCGCGGTGCTGACCCGGGAGTTGCTGTTCCCGGAAATGGCTCTCCAGCGCGAACTTGATCAGCTTGGACCGGCGCTGGGCCTCGAGCAGGCCCTCAAAGAAGCGCTGATTGAATTTGATCTCTACGGGCCGCCCGGCGCCGTGCAACTGAGCCTGCTTGCCGGCGAGCGCGAACTGAAGCGCTGCGAGTTGCCATTGGATTGTGTTGATACTGATATTTTCGCCTACCTGCTGGCCTGGCTCCTGGAATGGGCCGAACTACCGGAAAGCCAGTGGGACGACGAGAATCTGACCGGAGCTTTTTCGCTCCGCGACCTGCAGAATACGATAGAGGGCCGCCTGCAATTCGAGTTCCGGCGCCAGCATATCCGCGAGGGACTCTTCCACTGGCGGCTCCTGATCAGCGGTCTACCGTTCCGGCCATTGACACACCACATCAGAGCGAGGCTTGAATGATTTCAGAAACACGCTTGCAACGGGAATTGCCGCGCACATTGCAGGAAACCAACCTGGTGGGACTCGGCGTTCGCGAGACGGGCAAGGTGCGCGACTCTTACAAGCAACCGGGCAGACGCATCCTGGTTACCACCGACCGGATTTCAGCCTTTGATTGCGTGTTGGGCACCATCCCCTTCAAGGGCCAGGTCTTGAACCAGTTGGCCGCCTTCTGGTTTGAGCAGACCAGGGTTCTCGCGCCTAACCATCTCCTCGATGTGCCGGACCCCAATGTCATGGTGGTAGCCGAATGCGAGCAACTGCCGATTGAGATGGTGGTGCGCGGCTACATAACCGGGGTCACCAAAACCTCGCTCTGGTACAATTACGAGCGGGGCATACGCAATTATTGCGGCAATATCCTGCCCGAAGGGCTGCGCAAGGACCAGCAACTGAGCGCCCCCATCCTGACCCCCACCACCAAGCGGGAAGCCCACGACCGGCCCCTCGCGCGGGCCGAAGCCCTGGCCGAAGGGTTGGTTACGGCCGAACTCTTCGATGAGGCCGCCGCGATCTGCTTTAAATTATTTGATTTTGGCGTGCGTTATGCCGAGCAGCAGGGACTGATCCTGGTGGACACCAAATACGAACTTGGCCGGCGCGACGGCCGGCTGATCGTCACCGATGAAATCCACACCCCCGACTCGTCCCGTTACTGGTTTGCCGACAGCTACGCCGAATTGTTCGCCCGGGGCGCCGAGCAGCGCAAGATTGACAAGGAATACGTGCGCGAATGGTATGTCGCGCGCGGTTTCCGCGGTGAAGGCGCTCCGCCGCCCATGCCGGATGAGATTCGCTTGGAGGCCGCCCGGCGCTACATTCAATCTTACGAAACCATTACCGGCAAAGAGTTTGTCGTGACAGACGAACCAGTTGAGCAACGCCTACTGGCCAATTTGCGGGAAAAAGGATACATGAAGGATTGAGTTTCATTTTGGACACTTATTGGGTAGATTGCACACGCTATGCAATGGACTGATTACATAAGTCTTATGCCGCGGAACTGTCGCACGAGTGGGTTATAGCCCTGCCTGAGTGAGGGACTAACGTGAAGCTCAAGATTGACGAAAACCTGCCCATCGAGGTTTTATTATGAGCGTTCATCCTATTGAGTTCCGTTATTATTCGGAAGCCATGCGCGCGCTCTTCACCGAAGAGGCCAAACTCCAGTATTGGCTGGCGGTTGAGGCGGCCTTGGCCCGGGCGCATGCCCGCTTAGGACACATCCCCAAAGCCGCTGCCGCGGTCATAAGTCGTAAGGCCACCATTAAGAAAGTCCGCCTGGAGCGCGTCAAGACCATTGAAGCCGAGATTCACCACGACCTCATGGCCATGGTCCAGGCGCTCTCCGAAATCTGCGGCAAGCAGGCCGGCAAATATGTGCACTTGGGCGCCACCTCTTATGACATCGAAGACACCGCCCTGGCCCTGCAGCTTTCGCAGGCGCTCAATCTGATCGCCGCGGATACGCGCACGCTGCTCAAGACTTTGCTGGAGCTCGCCCGGCGTACGCGCCGGCTGGTCTGCGTCGGCCGCACCCATGGCCAACACGCCGTGCCAACCACCTATGGCCTGAAGTTCGCTATTTTTGCCGGCGAAATCGCCCGGCACTTAGCGCGCCTGGCCGAGGCCCAGCGCCGCATCCGGGTGGGCAAAATGACGGGAGCCGTCGGCACGCAGGCCAGCTTTGGCCGCGACGCGCCGCAACTGCAGCGCCTGGTGATGAAGGCGCTGGGGCTTGCTCCCGTCATGGTTGCCAACCAGGTGATCCAGCGGGACCGTCATGCCGAAGTGGTATTTGCCCTGGCTCTGCTCGCGACCACGGCCGAAAAAATCGCCACGGAAATCCGCAATCTGCAGCGCACCGAAATCGGCGAGGTTTCCGAGTCATTCCAGAAAAAACAGGTGGGCTCTTCCACCATGCCCCAGAAGCGCAATCCGCACAAGAGCGAACGGGTCTGTTCCCTGGCGCGCATTATCCGGGCTTTGGTTCCGCCGGCCCTGGAAAATATCCCCCTGGAACACGAACGCGATTTGACCAATTCGGCCGCCGAACGCGTGATTTTTCCGGAAGCTTTTATTTTAACTGATTATGTCCTGCGCCAACTGGACGAGATTCTGCAAGGATTGCAAATTGACAAAAGGGCCATCCAGCGCAACCTGGACCTGACCGGCGGCCTGATCATGAGCGAGCGCCTGATGCTGGCGCTGGTCAAGCGGGGCGTAGGCCGGCAGGAAGCCCACGCCATTCTGCGACACGCTGCCCAAACTGCGCTGGCCCAAGGGCAGCCCTTCAAGGAAATCCTTGCGCAAGATGAGCGCATCATGAAGTTTCTGGCTACGCGCGAACTGGAGCACTACCTGGATCCGGCCGGTTACATCGGTACGGCCGTGAAACAAGTGGATGCTGTGCTGGCCGCGCTGCGAAAAGAATAATTTTGGGGAAATTTTATCATGCCATCCTTGGTCATTGTCGGAGCGCAGTGGGGCGATGAGGGCAAGGGCAAAATCGTGGATGCTCTGGCCGGCCAGGCCGACGTCGTCGTGCGTTTCCAGGGCGGCGACAATGCCGGCCACACCGTATTTCGCGACGGACAAAAATTTGTCTTCCACATTCTGCCTTGCGGGATGCTGCGGCCGCGCGTCCTTAACCTCATCGGCGGCGGGGTCGTGGTCAACCCGCGAAAGCTCTCGGAGGAAATAGCGCTCATCCGCCTGCCGGAACGGGAATGGCGCCGGCGCCTGCGGCTCAGCGGCGAAGCGCACTTGATCCTCGATTGTCATCTGGCCCTGGACCGCTGCGCCGAAGCCCAGCGGGGCAATCGCAAAATCGGCACAACCCAGCGCGGCATCGGGCCGGCCTATGCCGACCGCGCCGCCCGCACCGGCGTGCGCCTGGGCGACACGCTGGATGAGGACTATTTCCGCGCCCAGTTGAAAACCTGCCTGGCAGCCAAGCGCGCGCTGCTGCCGAAGGCGCTAGCCCGGCAAGTTTGCAATGTGGAGCGCGTAGCCCGCGAAACGCTTAAGCTGTTGCGGCCGTTCCGGGATTTGATCGTAGATACGAGCATCCTGCTGGAAGAGGCGCGCCAAAAAGGCAAACACATTTTGTACGAGGGCGCGCAAGGCACAATGCTGGATATCAGCGCCGGCACCTACCCTTACGTCACCAGCTCCCACACCATTGCCGGCGGAGTTTGCGTCGGGGCGGGGGTCGGGCCGCACGCCCTGGACCGCATCCTGGGGGTCAGCAAGGCCTATGCCACGCGCGTGGGTTCCGGCCCCTTTCCCACCGAGCTGCAGAACGCCACCGGCGAGACCTTGCGCCGGATCGGCGGCGAATACGGCGCCACGACCCAGCGCCCGCGGCGGTGCGGTTGGCTGGACATCATGCAGTTGCGTCAGGCGGCGCGGCTCAACAGTTTGGATGGGATTATCCTGACCAAATTAGACGTCCTCGACGGGTTTGACAAGGTCGGCGTTTGCACGGCTTACCGCTGGGGAGGCAAGCGCCGGCCGGAGTGGCCGGCCAGTCCGGTGGATATGGCCAAGGCCGAACCAATCTACACGTTTTTACCCGGCTGGCAGCAGCCCACCACGGGCGCAACCCGGTTCGCGGAATTGCCCGCAGCAGCGCGCGCTTACATCAATAAGATTGAGGATTGGCTGGATTTGCCGGTGACGATGATCTCCATCGGCCAGGACCGCAAGCAATTGATCATGCGCCGGAAAGTGTTCTAAACAAGTATGAAAGGAGCCCGGTTATGCATTCGACATCATGGAAAACATTGCTGGCGATTGCCTCCTTAGGGATAGGAATAACAGTTCCTACCGCCGGAGCTTTGGATGAGGTATCATTTGGGATAGCCGCCGATTTCGACGGCGATGGTAAACCCGACCTGGGATTGTATGTAGTCAGCCCCCGAGATATATCCACCCCAACATGGTATATCCTACTCTCCGGCCGCGCCTACGACCTGGTGACCGTGAGCTCGGTTTTCGGCAAAGGAACGAGCTACCCAGTCGCCGCCGATTTCGACGGCGACGGCAAGGCTGACTTGGGCGTCTACGATAAATCTACCCCAGGCTGGTATATCCTACTCTCCGGCCGCGCCTACGACCTGGTGACCGTGAGCTCGATTTTCGGCAAAGGAACGACCTTTCCGGTCGCCGCCGATTTCGACGGCGACGGCAAGGCCGATCTGGGGCTTTTTGATGAAACTGCCCCGGAATTGCTGCGGATCCTACTCTCCGGTAGCAACTATGACCTTGCGACAATATCCTTCTCGTTATTTACCGATGGCGACAGTTTCCCCGTGGCCGCCGATTTCGACGGCGACGGCAAGGTTGACCCGGCCATGTTCGAAAATGCCAATGATACTTTACAGATAAAACTTTCTTCCCGCGGCTATGCCACTGCTTCCATAACATTTACATTTGGCGATGGAGATCCAGATCGGCCAGTCGTCGGCGATTTTGACGGCGATGGCAAGGCTGATCCCGCCGGCTATGAAAGCTCCACCGGTAAATTGATAATCATGCTCTCCGGCAGTGGTTATGCCATTACCACCGTCAGGATTGTTTCAGATGGCGAAAGCTACCCAATTGCCGCCGATTTCGATGGCGACGGCAAGGCTGATCTCGCGACCTACGAGCGCACCACCGGCAATTGGATTCTTAAATTATCCACCACCGGTGATGACGCGCAAGTTACGGTAGCCTCAGGATATATGCCGTAATAATCAGCGCTGGACACAAATATCCCGGTTACGGCTCGGTTGCGCCAGATTGGCTAAGTCGTTAGAGTCTTTTCCGTAAAGACACACGTTTTTGCGTGTATCTTTGTAATAAGAATATCCAATATCCAACACTCAATAACCAATGATGAAGAAAGGAAACAAAAACACCCCTTACACGTTGTCTGCGATTCTCTTAACTTGG
>JACPGM010000001.1 GCA_016188985.1 Lentisphaerota bacterium
AGTAAGGACCTGGACGGCGCGCGCCGGATAGACAACTTCCGCCGGCAGGTTGATATGGGCTGTTATGAAAATATGCCCAGCGGCACAATGTTCACCTTTCGCTAGCCCGTTTAACGCGGGCTCTGCCCGCAACCCAAAATTTACCACTGACCTGCCCGCAGTGCTACGCCCAGCGTTGCAGGCGGGTTACACCGATTTCACGGATAGTCAGGCCGTTGACGGTCGCCTGACGACCGTCACAACAATCAGTGTTATCCGTGCCATCCGTGGTTATCATTCTTGTTTTTTATGGTGGTTGCTCGTGTTAAAGTTGCTATACCAGTCGTTGAAAGCCGCTATGGGCCACGGGACCCTTTAGACGGGCCAGGACCTCGCCGCGCGAGAGCGCCTCGGCCAATTGGGGGAAGACAATGTCCAGCGCCACAGCAAATTGAGCAACTATATCTTCCGTGTGCGCCAAGGTGACGAAGATCGGTCCGCCAGCCAGAAAACCCTGCGCGAGCATTAATTGCGTATAAAGCGTCTTGAGCGCCTGGCCTTGCTCATGCTCGAATTTAAGCGCCGGCACGGAAGGGTATCCCGTCACCACCAGCGGCACACCATGGCGCTCAGCCGCGTTGCGCAGAACCTGCTGAATGCGCGCGCCCATCCGGCTGACCCAGCTCACTACATCGGTGTCGCGCATCTTTTGTAATGTCGCCAGCGCGGCAACCGGGCCAACGCTTTCCGTCCAGTAGGAGCTGCTGATAAAGCTGCGCTGCGCGCCGTCCATGGCCGAGCGGGTGCCGATTACGGCGGCGATGGGGTGGCCGTTGCCCAGGGCCTTGGCAAACAGGGCCATATCGGGATTGACGCCCAGCCGTAGATGCGCCCCGCCGTGAATCTGGCGCCAGCCAACCGTAATTTCATCGAAGATCAACAATGCGCCCGCTTGATGAGCCTGATCGCGGACATATTCAAGAAATCCCGGTATTGGGTCCTGGCTGCGGCATGGTTCCATTACCACCGCGGCAAGATGTCGGCCATGTTCCGCGACGAGCCGTTCAAAGGCAGCGCGGTCGTTGTAAGCGAAGGACAAGGTTGTGCCGCGCAGCTCGCGCGGCACGCCCAGGGGTTCCAGACCCGGCAAGAGATGTCCGCGCAGGGAATCGTCCTGGCCCAGGTTAGCGGCCAAATACCAGTCGCTCCAGCCGTGGTAGCCGCAGATGGCCACAACCGAGCGGTCCGTGGTGGCGCGGGCAATCCGCACCGCGACCGCGGCAACTTCCCCGCCTGTGCGCGCCAGGCGGACCTGCTCGGCCCAGGGATGAATGCGGCAGAGCTCTTCGGCCAGTTCCACCTCCTCGGGCGGATTAAGCGTGCTCAGCGTGCCTAAGCTCAGGCGACGCTTGACCGCGCGAGTTATATCCGGATCGCGACAGCCGAGCAGGCAGGCGCCGGCGCTGTTGATTGAAAAATCGTAGTAGTGGCGGCCATCCAGGTCCCAGACCTCGCAGCCGCGGGCTTCCCGGAAGTAGGCCGGCCACTGGCCCGGCGCGAACATCTCTGGGCGTTTGCTTAAGAGATTCGTGCCGCCCGGAATGAGCGCTAGCGCCTGGCGGTGGCGCTCCTGGGTCAGCCCAGCGCGTTCCTCGACCAGGCCGAGCAAGCGCCGCGCGTTATCGCAAAAAACATCCTGAAGGTCTTCGGCATTGAGCGCGGCTTGTTCCGCGGCGCTCAAAACGGCGCGCAGGTTTTCGAGTCCAACCGGCCATGTTCGGATCGCGGGCGCGGGATGCTGTTCATCCAAGTGGCTGGGATTGATCCAGGCGAACTGGTCGCCAATGGTAACGCATTTACCGCGGCGTTCGCTGACGGGAAAGTCGCTGCCCCACATGACCCGCCGCGGGCCGAACTCGTCGAGAATGGCGATGATGGCCTCGGGTTCGCAAAGTCCGGAGGTGTCAAACCAGACATTCTGCAGGCCGCGCAGGGACGGCAGACCACTGCGCGTATTAGGGGCGTGGAAGCCGCGCGCCCCGTGGGCCAGGATCAATTTTGCGCCCGGATATTTCCGGCAGGCGCTGACGATCTCACGCTGGTTTTCGGTGTCGGCCAGCGCCAGAGATTTTACTAGGTGCAGCAGGATCACTAATTTGCGTTCGTGGGCCAATTCCCATGCCCATTCGGGAACGTAGCTGTGAATGGGCGCTTCGAACGATGGCTGATGGCGGCCCATCAGATGATAGGGCTTGAAACCGATGACGGGGCCTTTAGAGAGAAGCGCTTCAATGTCTTTGCGCGGAATGTCCGGCCCGATAAGCAGGAGGCCGCGTAAGGGCTCAGTTACGTTGGGGCGTCGATCCCAATGGCCTGACGCAAGGTCAGGCCCTACGTAGGGCGCGACCTCGTGTCGCGCCATTTTACCCCCCTGTAACTGAGGGGTTACGAGGCCGCGACCTTCCGGGTAAGCGTTCAGCTCGCCGATTAGAAAAGCGTTAGCCGCGCCAATATTGATGTTCTCCGCCGGCAACGGCGCGAAGAGTCCACCGCTAAGTTGGGCGGTGGCGCCCAGTTGCCGGCTGACTGCCGTGCGCCACTCGTTTATCCCGGCCACGTCCGGTCCGGCAGCTATAAAAGGTGTGGTTCGGCCGCAATCCTTGCGGCGGTAGAGATGGGCATGCGCGTCAAAGATCCGCTGGGGTAGGCGCGCGCGTAGCGCCCTGGCAGCGGCCTCGTCCTCATCGGTCCAGATCCAGTTTTTCATCGCAGCTATTCCTCATTCTCCGGCGGGGATGGCAGCCGCCGTAATGGGTCACTCATCAGTTATTTTTGGGGATCGATCCCAATGGCCTCAGCCCGCCTGCAGCGCTATGCGCAGCATTGCGGGCAGGCAAGCTGAGGCCCTGGCCGACGCTCGGGCAGGCCCTACGTAGGGCGCGACCTCGTGTCGCGCCATTCCCCCCTCAGCCTTGCCAGCCGCCCGGTAAATAAGTTGCCTAATCATTCCAATCTCATAAAAGTTGACCAGATTGAAAGAGAATTATTGATGGGGGGGAGCATAGTCCTGAGCGAACCAGAAGGCGAGGAAAATCCCGCGACAGGAAAATCCCGCGAAGAAATCAAGTATTACCTTTCTCTTGCCTTTCTTTTTTTATCTGTTATTCTTTGTTCTATTCACACATAAATTGTGGCGATGAGCCTGAATTATGAAACAAATCAAAATCATCATTGAAAAGCATGAGGATGGCTATATCGCCTATCCATTGGGATTAAAGGGCGTTGTGGTAGCCGAAGGGGATACTTATGAACAAGCCCTGGCCGAGGTAAAAACTGCCATTCAATTTCACTTGGACACTTTCGGCCAAGATGCGCTATCGGATGATGAATCGCCGGTTGTGGAAGCGTTTATCACCGAAACAGGAATGCCCGCCTAATGCCCAAGTTTCCGGTTGATGCTCCTAAGCGTCGGGTTGTCAAGGCGCTGGAGATTCTCGGCTTTCGCATGGTGCGAGAGCGGGAACATATTGCCATGATCCGGGAAAATCCGGACGGCACCAGGACGCCGCTAACCATGCCGAATCATCCCACCCTCAAAAGCTCCACGCTTCGCACTATCTGTACGCAAGCCAATATTCCCCGCCCCGATTTTTTGCGGGCGTATGAGCGCGTATGAGTGCCGAACATTTCGGTGTTATCGCCCTGATAGGGGGGGGCAAGTCTCAATTTCCATCAAATCAGCCCGAAGCTCAGCATATCTTTCTTGGAATATCTCCCGCCGCTCGATCCCACGATTAAGGATGTGATACCATCCCCCGGCTATATTGATCCGTAGTGCTCTGGCCATGCCGTTGCTTTTCCCATTTCCCATAGCGCGTCAAGACATTTGTTGATTATTGAGACCCCTATCCCGCCGTGAAGGGCTGCACTGGTGCTTCCACGTAAGTTCTATTTCGAGGGCTGACCCTGCGCTCCTCTGAAGGACGTGGAAGATGCGTTTGCGCGTTACAAGAAATTGCCGCTGGGATCGGCGACAGCCCAAGAGATTGACTACGAAGGCCGCCAACTTATCACCGGCGAACTCGTTGAGCAGATGAAAGTTAAACTCCCGTTGCTTGAAAACGGATTTTCGGCGGTTTCCTTCTACCGTGAGGAAATCGAAAGCGCATGCCAAATCAGAGGCACACACGCGGTTCTCGCGCCGCTCATTCAGAAGTTTCTCGAAGAAGTCTTATTTGCCGAGAAGACAACGCTTTTCGACACACGCCTATGCGCACGCCTGGCGGACGCCGATGTGCGAGAGCATGTCCGCGCCGTTTTCATCCCGCTGATACGCCGTCGCACGACGAGGACCGAGGCCCGCACGAAGGCGGGAGAACCCGGTTCGGTGTCTGCCTGGCTAGCTTTTCAGGTCACACACTCACACCGCCGTCCGGCGGAACCGGCGGAAAAGACTCCCTTTAACCTTGTGCCCTGCAATCGTGCCCTCGAAGTCACCTTCACTCACTGGATTGACAAAGCCCAAGATACGGCGGCCTTCTGTAAGAACGCCGGGCCGCAGTGTCTACGGATTGATTACCTTGCCGAAGGCGGCCGGCCGGCCTTCTATACGCCCGACTTCATCGTGCGGAAAACCAGCGGTAACTATTTGCTCGTCGAGACCAAGGGCCGGGAAGACCGCGACGTGCCGGCCAAAGCGAAGACGGCAGCATCCTGGTGCAAGGCGGCATCAACGAAGAAGGTGCAATGGGAATACCTCTACGTTGCGGAAGGTGTGTTCGAGCGCGTCACGGGCAATTCCGTTGAAGAACTCGAACGGGTTTGCGCCCCCGCCCTCGTGTCATTGATGGAGGAAAAGGACAGGGGCCAATTATTCCTGACCTTCGAGAAGCCAACCGAAGAACGGATTGCCGACGAAATGGCCGAGTTCATTGGCGCGGATGAAGTTGCCAAGTTGCCCTCGGCAACAGCCGCGAGAATTGGACAGGCCGTTCAATTGTTCCGACACTTCGAGCACAAGCCAGACCTACTGTTTTCGCCCGTGTTCACGCCCCTGCAAGGCCCGCTGGACAAGTACGCCAAAGACATCCTCTTGAAGCGACTCGGACCGGACATCCCGAAGGATTCCAAAAGCCAGAAGGATTTCTTCGATCCCTACATGAACGTTTCACCCAGCCGGGCGAACTACTTGCGCCAGAACGCGCAGAGACTTCAGAAGGCTTTGCTGTACGATGCCGCAATCATGCCGATCAGCCTGTTGAAGTTCTGTCTTGAGTACGAGTCGAGTCCAGTTGACCACATTCGGGGTATCTTTGAATTCATTCGGCGGAACTTCCGGGATTTCAGGGCGACTGGCACTTTGAAGTCGTTGAAGGAGGTCTACGACTTCCGCAACACCTACGTTGCGCATCAAGACGTGGAATTGAGAGACGTTGCCACCACCCGCGACGCACTCAAGAAATGGATCGCCCTCTTGCTTCTGCTTCACCCACGGTCAGTGAGGAACGACGAGTCCACATGAAGTTAGTAGCCCTGAATGGCCGAAGGCCGCTTGGTATGCACACGCTGCCTCGCCGCTGTGCCACTGCATGTCTGAGCCACAGGCGACGGCATTTCCGTGGCGCAACCGACTCCATGGTGTAAGCGGACAAGCGGCTTTGCCGCTTGGACGGGAAGAATACGCACTCTCCAGTTCGGAGAAGAAGAACGCGGCAAAAAGGAGCGGGATCCTGTGCCACGCGGGACAGGGATGGGAGTCGAACCCACGATCCCGCGCGGCGCGGGACAAGCGTTCAGCCCTGTCACGCGCCCCGCGTGATTTATCCCGCATTTTGCGGGACCTGTCCCGCCCTGAGACGGGATTGGGAAGTCACCTGACGTTCCAGCTATCGCCGTGCGCCGCAGGCCTTGATCCGTTTTTCCAGCACTCGGGCTTCCGCCATCGTTTCAACTTGTATCCTATAGACACGCACCCAATCCGCTGCTCTCGATGTCCATTGACTTTGACCGCGAATGTGCTGTTTATGCCGTATGCGAGAATGAATACTCATCCCAACGTAGTACTGATTCAATGTCTTAGAATACAGAATATAGACGTAAAGGGGCATTTAGTTATCGTGAACCGGAGCGGGAGACGGGGCTCGAACCCGCGACGTCCAGCTTGGGAAGCTGGCATTCTACCACTGAATTACTCCCGCGACGAAAAGGCAATGGTTTATTCAACCCGCGACCCCGCTTGAAGGCGGGGCAAGCGTTCAGCCCTGTCCCGCCCTGAGGCGGGATTGGGAAGCTGACCCCGCTAAAAAGCTGGGCAGGCATTCTGCCACTGAATTACTCCCGCGACGGTTGATCTCTCCATAATATCTGCTCGTGCCCTTGCTCGGTTTCTGGGAGTCGAACCCACGATCCCGCGCGGCGCGGGACAAACCCCGCTTTCAGCGGGACAAGCCCCGCTTTCAGCGGGACAAGCTTACTCCCGCAGCAGCCTGCCATTTATTTATACATGGCGACAATAATGTTACAGCATTGTGAGGTAGGGCGCTCTCGCCGAGAGCGCCACGGACGGCTCGGCGAGCCGTCCCTACCCAAAGATTATTCTGCGTTATTTATGACGCTCTGTATAGCATCTATTAAGCTGGACTTTTGTTCCCGCAGACCTGGCAACCGCGCCGGCGGCGGACCGTCAGCAGGCGAAAGCGCATAGTACGTAAGTCCATCGTCAGCAGGCGCCCGGCCAGCGGCTCGCCCAGGCCGCAGAGCACTTTAATGGCTTCCAAAGCGCCCAGACAGCCCACGGTTCCTGAAACCGCGCCAAAAACGGGAAAGCGCCGCGCCCACGCCGCGGGGCGCTCGGGATAAAGGCAGGCCAGGCACGGCGTCCGTCCCGGCAGGATCGTCGTGATCTGGGCCTGCAGTTCGTACATCGCGCATTCGACCAATGGCTTGCCTTGGCGCACCGCAGCCTGATTCATGGCGAAGCGCTCATCGAACAGCGGGGCGCAGTCCACCACCAGGTCAACTTTCTCCACGAGGCCCTCGGCGTTCGCGGCGCTGATATTCTCGTTTACCGTTTCAATTTCGAGCCGCGGATTCAATTCCTTCAGGCGCCGCGCGGCGCACTCGACCCGCGAAGCGCCGACGGCCGCATGCGTCATCAGCAGTTGGCGATTCAAGTCGGAAAGCGTGATGTTGCCGGCATGGGCCAGGACCAGGCGGCCGATGCCGGCGGCGGCCAGCTCGTAGGCCACAAGGCCGCCCAAGCCGCCAACCCGGGAAATGAGCGCGGAAGCCCCTTTGAGGCGCTCCTGACCGGCTAACCCGAAATCGGGCACGTCAAGCTGCCACTGGTAGACGATCCGCTCTTCGTCGGTTAGTGGTTGCTGTTTCAACGTCATGCTTAACCCCCCGAGATGGGCGAGAGCAACATCACCCTAACACCCTCCGAGAGCGCCGGCGGCTGGCTCCAATCCACCTGTTCTTCGCCAACAAAACAGAGGAGCGAAGGTGCCGGTTGGCCCTCGCGGTCAAAGAGCAGTTCGCGCATTGCCGGACCGTGGCGCTCGGCAATTGCCTGGAACAGCGCCG
>JACPGM010000049.1 GCA_016188985.1 Lentisphaerota bacterium
CAGGAGCCGACGCCCGAAGCGCCGCCGCCAGCGCCGCCGCTTGCACCGCCACTGCCCGGATCTTCCGGCGCCTCCAACATCCCATAAGTCAAAGAACCATAGTTGCCGAAGTAGTTAGGACCCATTCCCCCGCCCGCGCCAAACCCGCCATAGCCTGCCCCATGACCATGGTTAGTGTAACCAGAATCACTCCAGTACATGTTACGGCCGCCACCGGGTCCATAGCCAGGACTCGCCGAAACCGGCGCGCCATACCCTTTGAGGTTGACGTTAATGCTGCCGCTGACGGCAACGGTGAGATTGGAACAGACAATCCAGACTCGGGCATCGGGCGTCCAGCCATCGGAGCCATCGGTATCGCTGTTGGCCGCGTGGGTGATAATAGCGCTCTTCTGGACAGTCACGTTCGTGGCGTTCAAGGCCGTGTTCCAGTTTGAGCAGATCAGCGTGGCGGTATTGCTGATGAAGAGCGAACCTAACGGGTAGCTGGAATTGGTTAGCAGGACACCAATGCCAATATTGGTGATCACCACGTCATCACCGTTGGTAGGAACGGACAAGCTGGACCAGTTCGTGGCCACGTCCCAGTAATTGGTCCCTGAGGGCGTTAGCCACGTAACCGTGGCCGCCGGCGCGTGACAGGGCAACGAGCAAGCCAGAACTAGGCATAATAACCAGCTTATGCGCTCAAACTTCATGGTCGTAGGTTACTTTCCCAAGACCTAAATGTAAAGAAAAAATCAACCACGGATGGACGCGGATGAACACAGATAAAGAAAAATGATTTTAAAACAATGGGGGGCACCTCCCTTTCTGCCACTAATGCGGGACTATACCGGCAACCCAAGTTGCGTAGAAGCCTCGCCCCGCCGAGGCGATTTTCCGCCGTGAGCGGATCTGCCTCCGGCACGACATTCGCGCCAGCGGGGTGGCGCTCCTACTCCTACCTTGGCCATTTTCTTGTTTTCAATCGCGGTTCTTGATGTGTCAGGTACTATCCGTGTCAATCCGTGTTCATCCCGCGCTGCGCGGGACAAGTCCGTGGCTTGCCCAGCGCTTCGCAGGGTTCCGCCTATGCGGATCCGCCAGGGCGGAAAAAATCTTATCGGCGCGGCTTAAGTCCGCGCCGTGGGATTCCGCTCAGCTTTACGGGTAATCAATCCGGACGGTATCCAGCAGCATGAAACCGGAAGGCAGGCGGCTCTCGTCAACGGGATAGTCCCGGCCGGCCCGCAGACGGTGGATGTCGCCCTGGACCGGCACGGCCGGAACAATGTCCAGCCCAAACAGGACGAGAATGATATCCACATTGACATCCTTAAGCACGTCTTCAATCGGCGCGCAGCCGTAGATCGGGCAATCCGCGCCCTCGCCGCGGGTGCCCATGCACAACCACTGCGCGGGGTCCGGCGCCAGATGCAGCGTCTGTTCCGACCATTTCCGCGTGACGGTGATCGGTTGGGCTTTAAGCACCATATTGGCGACTACCTTAGGATTATCCCGCGGCACTCCCGCTTGGGCCAACAGCAACAATTCGGTGCCTTTCATTTCCATCTCGCCGCGGATACGCACGGTAAACTTGGCATTGGTCAAGTTAGTGGAATAGCCGCCCTCCACAAAACGATTCCGCCCGCTGAGCTCAGGAGAGCGATAGCGCGAGCCGGTCAGGAGCACGTAAGGCAACTGCAGGTAAGCCGCGCCGGGCGGTCCGTGGTTGAAATCAATACCCCAGGGCGGCTCGCTTTTTGCCGCGCCGTCAATAATTTCCAGTTTGCGCGGCCCGCCGCCCGGCCCATGGCCGGCCACCCAATTCAGCCAGCCGCCGGGCCCATCGTCGAAAGTTTCGCAATAGTTTTTCAGCGCACTCATGTTTTTCCTCCTTGTGGTTTCGAATTCATTTCTTACGTTCATCATGTCCCAATGAAGACACGTCCACGCCCTTACGGGCGCGGCTATAACAAAATCCGTCTCAACAGCCCAGCCTTCGCCGCAGCCTTGCTACCACCGGCATCATAACGGAATCCAATCCGGACCTTCGTCCGCCTGGAAACGGACCACGCTGCGGCCTTTTCCGGTCTTACGCGTGCATAACCGGGCACAACCAGTGCCTTGGGCATCGGCCCATTCAATGGCCAGGCCTTGGTGTTTCCCGCTCGCGCGCCGAACTCGCCCGGCGGCCAAAACCGTGAGCGCGACATACTCCCGCGCCAAGGTAGTCAACCGCAAGCGCGGATGCCCCAGCCAGGTGTCCTGCGCGCTGGTCCGCCTTCCACTTGAAACCTGGCAACCGAAAAGCGCAGCCTGACGGCCTTTGATGGCAAATGCGCCGTTGGTCAACCGGCGCACCCGATTGCCCGCGGCCGTATGCAGCAGCCAATCGTAGCGATGCCGACGCGTCTTGGCCGGCTTGGTCCAGTCGGCAATAATCACTACCGGCGTTCCGGCCGTAAGCCGCACCAGGATGCCGCGCCGAACTTGGGCTAAGCCTTCATAAGCGCCAATGGCATCGCCGACGGCCCACGCCCAGCGCCCGCGCGCGCCGGTTCGCACGAGCTTTCCCGCATCCGGCGCGATGGTATCATGCTGGCCGCGAGAGTCCACCAGCACCTGGTTGTGCGACTCCGCCAGCCGGCCCAGCCGGCGCACCTCCGTAGTACCCGGCCCGATTCTCTCCAAGCCGTAGCCGGAATCAACCGCAAAACATTCGCCCAAGGCATAAATGGTGAAATTAAGCCGGTCCTGCTGGCTGTGCCCACCCGGCCGCCCGCGCGTGCACTGGAAACTGACGTGCAAATCATTCCGTCCCCAGCCGGTGCGGGCCACGAAGTGCTGTTGATCCTTGAACGCGTGGACGGGCCGCACACCCAAGGCTGCCGGCGTAAGGTTGTCATGGCCCGGATTGCGAAAAAGCAGTACATAAGGAACATCGTTCCAGGCTGATGGCTTTTCCATCACAATCGGGCGAGTGGCCGCGTTGTGATGGAACCAGGCCCAATCGCCGGCCGGATCGCCGGAGCGCCGCGCCACCAGCGGCCAGAAGCCGGTGTGGGTCCGATAATGGTTATCGTTGAAATTATTGAAGGCGCCGCCGCCGGGCAGGGTTTCCATAACCAGGTAGCGCGCGAAACGTCCCCAGCCGGGGTGAGCGAACAAATCGCGGCCCGCGCGCCGGAACAAACCTTCAGCGAACAGCGCCAGGTAACGGAGCGAAGCTGACCCATAGGCCGAACCTTCGACGGCCGCGCCGTCGCTGCCGCCCACGGTCGCGAGCGTGAAGCGCGCATAGGCTTCCGCCCAGGCAAGCACCTCGCTTAGCACCGCGCGCCGCTCAGTGGGGATATCTTCCCATAAGGCCAGCGCCAATAGGCCGACGCCGCCGAACCCGACCGGCGAGAAATTATGACCAGGACGAGCCATGCCATCATAGCGATGGCTTAAGGCGCGATACAAGAAAGGTTCAAAATAAGCCGCTATTTCCTTACGCTCAACCTGCGTAAGCAGCGGGCGCACCGCGTCATAGGCGATGGCCGGCATGAGCGTGGCGTGGCCCAGGTCAAGCAGGTTGTCATTCAGCCAGCCCTGATAAGGTCGGCCATAATTACAACCCAGCGGCCGCCAGCCGTGGCGCGTGCGCGCGATCGTCAGCAAGATCCCCCGCACAGCCGCGGCGCACGCACGGTCGCCATGAAAACGCCAGGTCCAGGCCAGGCTGTCCAACGCGGCAGCGAACTTCCAGTGTGCCATGCGCGTGTTCCAAAGCCGCGGATTCCGCCGGGTGCGCCAGTCAATCCAGTCGGGGCCACCCACGCGCAGGTAACGGCGCGTCTGCGCCGCCAGCCGTTGCGCTAAACGAATGGAAATCGGATCTGATTTCATGCGCCGCCGCGCGGCGGCCAGTTCGGCGGCCGAACCGATAAGCGGTCCTTGGGTCCGCAACGGCCCCCTGAGCGGCTTGGGAAGATAGCGTTCCAGAAAATCCAGGCGCAAAGACACCTCGGCGCGGCCGGCGCGGATCATGTCGCTGAGAATATCGGCTTCGCGGCGATGCAGTTCGCCGCGGCGGCCCAGATCGGCAATGCGGCGTTCGAGAGTTTTTGATGGCGTCATGGTTGTTGCCGGCAAATTGTAACTACTCAGGTTAGCGGATATTCAATCCGGACGGTATCCAGCAGCATGAACCCGGAAGGCAGGCGGCTCTCGTCAACGGGATAGTCCTTGCCGGCCCGCAAACGGTGGATATCGCCCTGGATCGGCACAGCAGGAACAATGTCAAGGCCGAACAGGACCAGAATAATATCATCATTAACATCCCTGAGCACGTCTTCGATCGGCGCGCAGCCGTAGATCGGGCAGTCCGCGCCCTCGCCGCGCGTGCCCATACAGAGCCACTGCTTGGGGTCCGGCGCCAGATACAGGGTCTGTTCCGACCAGTCCGGCGTAATGGCAATCGGCTGGGCCTTAAGCACCATGTTCGCGACCAACTTGGGATTATCCCGCGGCACGCCGGCCTGGACCAGGAGCAGCATTTCCGTGCCTTTCATATCCATCTGGCCGCGTATGCGCACGGTGAACTTCGTGTCAGTCAAGTTGGTCGAGTAGCCTTCCTCAACAAAGCGGTTAGGACCGCTGAACTCCTGGTAATGCCGCTCATTGTTGGTCAAGAGCACGTAAGGCAGTTGCAGGTAAGCTGCGCCGGGCGGGGCATGGTTGAAATCAATGCCCCAGGGCGGCTGGGCCTTGGCCGCGCCATCAACAATTTCCAGCTTGCGCACACCGCCGCCAACGCCGTAGCCGGCCACCCAACCCAGCCAGCCGCCCGGCCCGTTGTCAAAAGTCTCCTCATAAGTTCTGGTATTCATGATATTCCTATGATGATTGTCTGTAACTACTCAGGTGGCGTCAGGCGCTGCCTGCCTGAGCAGTAACGATTGTCTATTTTCTTCGTCTTTTTTCTGCTCCAAGTGGGTGCATCGGGCTCTGCCCGATAAATTGCCAAGGCCGTTATCGTCGGCAGCTCATTTTTAATTTCCGCACCATCACTTCCCGGACTTTGATGGCCTTGCAAAGGCCGCCGGCCGTGCGATGCCGGAAATCGGAATAGGCGATCAGGAAACGATCCGCTCCTGTTTTGAGCACCGTGCAGTTGCCGCAGGTGTCGTCGTGGCCGACCTGCCGGTCGGTAGTCTCCATCCCGCGCATACCAACCGTAGCCGGCGTTTTTTCGGCCAACTCTGGCAGAACGTTGACGGGCGTATGCCAGACCTCGCCGCGGCCGTCATCGCAAAACAGCAACTGCACGCCCGGCCGGCCGTAGACTAAAGCAATTACGCCGTTATCCAGCAAGACCAATTTGGGCATGACCCCGAACGGCGCAAGAATTTCCGGCGTCGTCCAGGTCCGCCCCCAATCCCGCGAGCGAGCAAGAAAGAGCGGCTGATGGGTGCCGCCACTGTCGCTGCGCAGGACACAGATTAGCCGGCCATCACCCAAGGAAACCACACCGGGCTCGTATAGTCCACTGGATCCGGCAGATTCAAAACCAGGAATTGGGGCCTGCCCCTGTCCGCCCCAGAGCCGGTTATAGTTGCTCCGCGGGTCATTCAGGAAAGGCTGACTTGCCCGGGCCGCCGCGGTAGCGTTCTCAAAATAACCCGCCACGCCCCATAAACGCCACGTTCGGCCGCGGTCATCGGAGCGCAACACCCCTACCCCGCGTCTTTCCGGCAAAGCGCCATCAGCATTGAACCGGTGGAAGTAGGTGAAGTTCAAAATGCCGCCTTCGGGCCTGCCCGCCATAGCTCCGGGAGCGCCGGCGGGTAAAATGGTCCAGAAAAATCGCGAATCAATCTCCGGAGGCATAAAAAGATTGGGGTCCCTCCAGCCTTCGTCGTCCCACTCCCAGCGCATCACCGCGACAACCCAATCCGGTTCCTCAAGGTACGCTGAGTCCTCAGTCCAGGTCTGCTGGCCGGGCTTACGACGCAACAGCCTGATGGCGCACAAGTCGGACGGCAGATCGCCCAAGCGGTAGCAGGCATGTTTGCGCCCATAAGTATCGGTATAAAGCACCGATCGCTGCGGCAATAAGAGCTTGGAAGCATCCAGCGGCCGTAGCCGCGGAAATTTGAGCGCCTCGCCGTCGGGCAGGACTATTGTCTCAGCGGAGGATTGATCCAGCAATTCAGGCTCGGCCGATTGCCAGGTTTGCCCGCCGTCGGCGGACACGCGCAGAGGCCTGGGCAGCCCTTTAGTAATGGCGCTATCAGCTTCGATCTGATAGTTGACGGCTAAGCGACCGTCTTCGAGCTTGTAAATATGGGGAAACTGATGATGGCCCCAGCGTCTTTCGCCGGGCGCGCTGACCGCCACGGTCATCGGTTCGCCCAAAATAATTTTCAATCGGTTCATGCCCTCCTCCCGCTTGCCTGTAATGCATCTAGAACTATCGGGATCGCTGAGCGCCAGTTGGCCGGTAGGTCTTCCGATATCTCCAGGACCAGGCCGCAGCCATCCGGCGCCACCGCCCTTACCCGCTGGCGAAGCCATTGCCGCAGATCATCCGGCGGAAGCGTGTAACAGCCGACATTGATATTAGCCCAGAGCACCTTGCCGGGTAATTGGGCGCGGGCCTGCGCCCATGACAAATCTCCCTCCGGCGGCTCAGTCAGCGATTCGATGCCGGCAAACGGCGCTTCCGCCAGCAGGTGCGCCACGCCGGCCAGGCGGCCATCCATGTGCGGAAAGACTCGCATGAGCGCCGCCTGAAAAATCGGCAGAATCTTCGCGTAGATGGGCAGATGAAAGCGCTGGAAGCGCGCCGCGCCCCAGGTTTCCGCCGTAAAATTTTCCAGCAGGCTGATATAGCGCCACGGCCCCGTGGCCGCCAAACGGCACCGCTCCAGGAACTGCTCCTCCAGGGCCGCGGCCAAGGTGAATAGTTCGGGGAACTCCTCCGCCAGGTGCAGGGAAAAATTTTCCAGGCCGGCATAATCAACCAGAATCGTCTGCAGCGGGGAACGCCCGATGCCGACCAGCGTAAGCCCGCGCCGGCCGACGCGTTGTTCCCAGGCATGAAATGGAGACGTGTCGAGCGCAAGACGCGTGTGGCGGACGATAAACTCCATGACGCGGTAATCCGCCGGGGTCTTGAGGAAATACTCCTGCACCCAGCCGGCGGCGTCCACTTGCTGAATCTCACCCACTGGCGCGCGCAGCGTCGTTCGTCGGGATGGTAGTCCCTGCCGGATGAACGGCTCTTCAATCCGTTCAACGTCAACCAGCTCTTCGCGCACCGCCGGCACATACGGGATCGGACTAAGTCCCGCCGCGAAGATCCGTTCCCAGGCCGGGTCATCCGTTACGAACTCCTGGTTGATGGTAAATGGAATCCAGGCGGGTTGCTTGAAGTCCAGCGCCGCGCATAGATTTTCCCGTGAAGTCATATACCTGTTTCTTTCACGGGACTGCTTGTTGGGCATGGACCAGGACTTCGCCGCGCCGGTTGCCCAGCCGCACTACGGCCAGCGAGTTTACCGGCCGACCCTGGACCGTAAAACCTTTATGACATTCCGGATTAAGAATAATTTGATCGCGGCCGTGCGGAGAGCTGACCTCAATAGCCTCGGTCTTCCAGAGTGGATTGTTGGCGGCGCTCAGCGGCCGGATGGCAATCTTCGGCATCCGGCCGGTGAAGGGATAGAGCACCGTGGTGAATCCGCTGATACCCAAGTGATTCAAGGGCAACCAGCGGCGGGCGCGCAGACTGTAGCGCT
The DNA here is from genome assembly GCA_016188985.1 of Lentisphaerota bacterium. Lineage (GTDB taxonomy): Bacteria > Verrucomicrobiota > Kiritimatiellia > JAAZAB01 > JAAZAB01 > VSJD01. The sequence continues at coordinate 7,773 of JACPGM010000049.1, forward strand.
CGTAACCCTGACCGAGATGCGCTATTTCTTTTCCGGCAAAATCCACGCCGGTATCGAGCCGGTGCAGACTTTCGGGCTGGCCACAAACCAGCAGGCAGGCCTTGTTGCCAACGGTGCGAACCTGGCCCGGACCCACGACACGAAAGGGTCTGGGCGAATGCCAGTATTGCGAGATGGCACGGTTGAAATTCGGCGCGTTGATATCTTCCACCGAATCCAGCACCACCACATAGCCCGGATTCTTCACCAGCACCACCGTGCGGCGCACCTTGGCTTCGATGTTCGGCGAGACCGGCGAGGCGTCGCGGCCGTAGACGAAGAACCGATAAGCGCGATGGTAGGCCGAGAAATAGTCAATGAACTCGTTGGAAAACCACTGCACGTCACGGCCGGCCACCAGGCGCGAGTCATAGATCATGCCGTCAATGAGCATGAGATTATGGCTTTCCGGCGCGCGAAACATCTGATCGAGGGGATTGGAATAGGGACCGAACCGGCATGACATAGGACGACTTGCGCTCATTGCCGTTACGCATGATGGCAAAGCCGGAAGACTTCAGCAGGTAAGATTTCGCGCGGTCCACGCCCAGCAGGGGGTCCTTGGCAAACTCTCTCAGGCAACGCGCCATAGCTTGAATCGTCGGCAAGTCATCGTGCGTGCCCCAGCCGGCGTCGCCGTAGGTTGGAAACGCATTCAGCGGCGCGGGCGTAACCGACTTATAATACCATTGGCAGGCGCGGGAGACCGTGGAGAGGATGGCGCGGTCTTGTGAGGGGCTTAATCCGCCGTGGCGTTGCGCGAAGGCATAGAGATTGGTCAGTCCAGCCACGTGCATCGTGCCGTAGCCCCAGACGCGCTCGCGGTTGCCGCCATCGGCGAAAAATCCTTCGCGGGCATGACGCATGAGAAAACCGAGCGCTTTGCGACTCCAACGCGGGCTTTCCTTGAACTCGGGAAAAGTCCGCGCGATGCGGAAGAGCGCCTCATTGGCGAACACAAATCCGTTATTGCCCGCGAGAAAGCGGCGCAACTGCCAATCCAGTGCCCGGCCGAAGCCGAGAAACGTTTTCAGCAGGCGCTTCAGGGCATCCGCCGGCGCGCGCGTCGTATGGAGCATACCGAGATAAAGGCCGAACAACACCGGCCATTGCGCGGCAATGTTGAGGCCGCCGAACATGCACCCTTGAATCGCCTGCTTCCAGCGCGGGTGGCTCCTTGTCCCATCATAGTATTGCCGGACCATATCAATAAGATAAGCGCGGACACGCGCGTCGTTCGGCCGGCGTAGAAACGCCATTACCATCGGGTTCAACCACCACATATAATACATGCCGGAGAGGTCCGGCAAGTCCGCCGGCGCCCAGTCAATGCGTTTGCCGAACTGATAAGTAAACGTATGCCAGACCGTAACCTTGCCGCGGAACAGATTTTTAAGCGCTTCCGCCGCCGGTTTTTGTTTCTGGGCCTCTTCCCGGTTAAGCTGCCAATCTGCGGTCAGAACTTCGCGGTAATACGCGCTGAGGCGCGGGTAAGCTTGAGCCTTTTTGCCAGAGCGGCCTGAGCGGAGCGCTTCCCGCAATAGCTCCTGGTTCGGCCTGCCCGCCGCAGGCCGCAGCGCCGCCCAGAAATCGCGCTCGCTGATATTTATGACTCGGGCGGGATATGAGCGTTTCGGCATTGTTGAACCTCCGTTATATTGTTGTTAAATGAGCGTCGGCTCAGCGTTTTGCCTGCTGCTTACTGTTCATTACGGCTTTTAAGTTCGATGGTTACCGGGCCGTCGTTGATGATTTCCACGATCATGCGGGCTTGGAACTGTCCCGTGGCCACGCGCTCTTGCCCGAGGATGCGCCTGAGCGCCGCCACATATTCTTCATAGAGATCCTTGGCCAGTTCCGGCGGCGCCGCCAGAATAAAACTCGGACGGTTGCCCTTGCGCGTATCGGCGTGCAGGGTGAACTGGGAAATTACCAGCACCGCGCCGCCCGCCTCCAAAAGCGCGCGATTCATGCGCTCGTTTTCGTCCGGAAAAATCCGCAAAGCCACGGTCTTCTCCGCCAAATAAGCGGCCTCGGCGGCGGTATCGCCCTGCTTGACGCCAAGGAAGACGACAAAGCCGCAGTTAATGGCGCCGATTGTTTGCCCCTCCACCGTCACGCTGCCGCGTTGGACGCGCTGAATTAAAGCCTTCATAAATTTACGTGTTTGCGCATTGCGTTGCCGCTCAGAAGGGATGATAATGCGGCAGTGAAATGTTCTCAGTCCATCCCAACCGGCGCAAAAACGACTGTGCTTTGAAGCGCGGCATGGGCACAGACACAACCCGAGCTGGCTTCGACCATCGTAACGATACCACCGGCCGGAATGGTGTTGATCAGGCAACCAGGCCGCATGCCGATAAACCTCATGTTGGCTTTGGCTGTCTCGATATCCATTACCCACAGGTATCCCAGACGGTAAAAGAGCAGGCTTGACGAAGCCGACATCTGCCCACAGGCTCCCAAGGCCGGGATCCGCCATGGCTGGGTTCTCTTTAAGCCAGTGCTCAGCATGGGCTCGCCCGTCTTGAGCAGGACTGCGTTCGGCCGGGAGATAAGTTGGTCGTTCACGATCACGGGACGCACAAAGTTGCCGAACGGCTTGTTCCAGAGCACTGATCCATCCTTCGCCGATAGCGCCAGGACGCGACGCTTGTTCTCATCGCCCTTTGCTCGTCCATAAGCGAGGTAGGCGCCGTAGAACACCAGGACGTCATGCTTAACCGCCGCACTGAGGCTGTCGTTCCAGCTTCCGCAATCGGTCAGATCAACTTCCCGGGCCCACAGTTCCTTACCGGTGGCTAAATCCAGCGCCACCGCCGTGCGCCGATAGGAGGCCTCGGCCTTGGGCTTCTCCACTTCGATGCTTTCACCGCGCCGTTTCGCCTGGTTTTGCCTGACCTGCTCGTTATAGTTAAGGACATGGGGCGCCTTAACCGCGCCGCGTTGCTCGGCGAAAAATACCCGGCCGCCGCTCACCGCCAACGTGCTGTTACGGAGCACGGAGGCCTTATGGCGCCACTTTAACGCGCCGGTGACAAGATCATAGGCAAACACTTCGTCGCTGAACTGATAAGCCGGCGAGGAACTACCCAACAGCGTGTCGCCGACGACCGCCACAAAGGCCCATGAGCCCGAAGACCCGTCCGACCGTGTTGGGAGTGCGAAAGTCCGACGCGTCGCTCCGGTGACGGCATCGAGCTGCAGGCACTGTCCGTCAACCGCCACAAACAAGCCCGCCGGGGAAGCGGCCAGGTTTCCACAATCGGCCATGACGGTAAGGCGCACGGCCCCAGGCACCTCGCGCTCCCAGTAAGGCACCCCATTGTAGGCATCAAAGCACATGATGATCGGCCGCTCGTCAGGCATGCGCAGGCCCTCGACATATATGCGTCCATTCATAAACAACGGGGCCTGGCTGCGGCGATGCCGCTCCTGCATCTTGGCCGGCCCCGGCTCGCCATACCACAGCACTTCCAAGCGGCCCTTTACCAGCGCGTCGTCCGACGATCCCGTGTTACCGGCATCCGCGTACTGGTGCGTCCATTCGGCCTCCGAGAGACGCCCGCGCACGAGCTTGGTCCAACCGCCCATTCCAGCCAGTGCCACCTGGGTTGCTGTCCCTGCCGATTTCCACGCGGCATCCGGAGTCATTCCCCACGCATAGAGCACGCCGCCGCAAGGTTTAACCAATCGCAGGAGTTCCTTTGCTGTCACCGCGCCCTGGCCCGGAGCGTTGCCCGCGACCACGACCACGTTCGCAAAATATGATGGATAGGGCAGGCTGTTCGCCGCATCGGTCGGCATCAGATCCACCACCACCTTCACCCCATAAGCGCCGAGCGCCGCCAGGGCCGTGCGCGCCGTCGCCGCCTTGACCGGATCAGTTTCGAGCACGTGGACCAGCAATCCAGTCCGTTTGGCCAACTCTAACGCCAGACGCGCGTCGCCGCTGCCGATCACCAACCCATAGCCGCGCTTCAAGGCAAGATCTTTCGCAATCGCCTCAGCCAACGCGCTTGCATTTTGCGACCCCGGAACCGCGGCATCCGCCGGCAACGGCTGCGCGGGCGGCACCATGCGCGCAACGGTCGTGCCTCTGCCAAAACAATGGAGGCGTCCGTTGTCCGTGCTCGCCACCAGACGTCCGTTAGCCACAGCCAAGCCCTTGACCAACCCATCCACCCGGGACCGCCAGACCGGCTTGCCCGTCGTGGCGTCCAGAACGACGACTTCGTTCGACCCCCCTGCTACAATGTGCGGACCCGCCACAATGATGACCTCCAGGTTAGTCCCGGCGTATCGCCAAGCCATGTCGGTGTCGGCAATCGCTTGCTTCGTCACCGGGTCGTAAGTCGCGCGATTGATGGCTATAACCCATGTGCGCTCCCGCCAGGCGCCCTTGCCCGATGCGTTGACCAGGCGGAAGAAGCGGTTGCTCGTCGCCACCAACTGGCGTGTCTCGTTCCAGACTGCCACACGCTTGCCATCCGGCTCGGCGCCGTAGAGCGAGCCCTGCGTCCCGAAGTAGTAGTGTTCCCCGACCAGCACGCCGTAGTCGCCGCTGACAACGCCCTTAAATCCCGGCACGCTTTCGGGTGAACCCAGGTAGGCGCCGTCCGCGCGGGCAAAGCACAGCGGCGGCGCGCGCCCGCGCGGCACATAGATCTGGTTGGCCGAGGCCAACAGGTAGCCCTCCGGAATCTGCGAGGGCACTTGGTTCGTCTTAGAAGATTGGGCCGCCTGCCAAAGCATCTGCCCCGTCTTGATATTCAGCGCCATTAGCGTCGTCCCCTGTGCCGGGAAGAGCCCGGCTCCACAATAGGCCACGCCTTCATCCAGCAATACATCCGTCCGCACCGGCCAGAGCGACATCACCCGACCCGCCCCCAGAATGCGCGTCGGTCCAGGAATCAACCGCGTGCGCCACACCACTCGCCCGCTCTGCGTTTCAAGGCAATATGCAACACCGTCATCCGAGCCGGCGAAAACGCGCCCTTCCGTTACCGTCGGCTTGCCCCCCGCCTTGTCCGCCGCAGCAGTGGGAGCGAAGGTCGGCGCCAGTCGCACCGGGCCATCCGTGAAAACCGTCCACCGGCGTGCTCCCGTGGCGGCATCCAACGCGTGAATCCCGTTGTCCACGGCCGACCCGAAATAAACCGCGTCACCCGCCAGCGCCACATGCGTGGCGTCGTCGAACGTCAGCTTTGGTCGTTCGCTTAAGGGCAAGTCCGGCCAAGCCGGCGTCGGTTCCGCCGGCGGAGTATAAGTCCACAATTTCGCCAGCGGCAATACCAGTGCCTCGCCCGAGACGCCGCTGCGCGCCGGGTCGTGCATATACATCGGCCAATCTTCGGCGCTGGCCGCGAGTGTCAGCAGCATCACCATCTGCATCCAGAGTAATGTTCTCATGTTATCTCAAATCTAAGTGCTCAAAGGCATAAATCCGCTCCCACTAACGTGAGCGTATTTATGTCTTTGAACACTAAGCCTTCCCCAACATTTAGGCATGTCTTGAAATTTTACTGTTAATTCTGCTTGCACGCCGGAATGAAAACACCTATATAGGCGACTTCCGGCGGGATTACCGCAACACGGTTTGCAACAACATAACAGAAGCACATGGAATCGTGAAAGCCAAAATCAAGGTTGGAATAGTTGGATCAAAATTTGCCGCTGATTTTCACGCGTTCAGTTATCGGCGCAACCCGACCGTGGAAATCGCCGCGGCGGCGGCCATTGACAATCTGGAACCTTTTGCCCAGAAGTGGAATATTCCCCGGACCTATGCCGATTACCAGGAAATGCTGGCCAAGGAAGACTTGGACCTGGTTTCGGTCTGCGTCCCCAATTTTCTGCACCACGATGTTGTTCTGGCGGCGGCGCGCGCGGGCAAGCACGTGTTTTGCGAAAAACCTCTGGCCACCAGCGTGGCCGATGCCCGCGAGATGGTCGCCGCGTGCCGCAAGGCGGGCGTCCTGCTTTTTTATGGCGAAGATTGGGTCTTTGCCCCGGCCCTGCGCCGCACGGAGGAAATTATCCGCGAAGGCGCGTTGGGCCGCGTGCTCTATGTCAAAGCCAAGGAATGCCACAATGGCACGCACAGTCCCTATGCCAAAGATAAACAGAAATGCGGCGGCGGCTGCCTGATCCACCTGGCCATTCATCCTTTGGGTTGGATTCTGCACTTGCTGGGCAACGGCGGCCAGAATCCGGTAGTGGAAGTCTTCGGCAAATGCAATGGCGGGCTGGCGGACAATTATGTCCACAAGGGTAATGGCGGCGAGGATTTTGCCGTCGGCATTCTGAAATTCGCGCAGGGCGAACATGCTTTCATCGAGGGCAATTACATCACCGTGGGCGGGATGGATGATAAAGTTGAAATTTACGGCTCGGAAGGCAATCTTAAAGCCGATCTTACCTTTGGTTCGCCCCTGAGGGTCTACAGCCGCCCCGGCTATGCTTACGCTATTGAGAAGACCGATAATACCCTCGGCTGGACTTTTCCGGCGGTGGACGAGTTTCTGAACCTGGGTTATGTTGACGAATTGGCCTATGCCGTTGATTGCGTGCGGGAGAAGCGTTCTCCGCAATATGGCTGCAGCGGCGAGCTGGGCCTGGCCTGCGTGGAAATCATCGCCGCCCTCTACCAGGCCAATGAGACGGGCAAGTTGGTGCGCGGCCGCTGGATCTGAGACTTGATCATGTCAAACAATTCATCGGCCAAGCTGAACGAATTGTTTTCGCTCTCCGGCAAGGTAGCGGCCATAACCGGCGCCGGCGGTGTGTTGTTTGGTGCGGTGGCCCGCGGCTTGGCCGCTCTGGGTGTAAAAGTGGCGGCGCTTGATTTGCGTCTGGAGGAGGCCAGCCGAACCGCCGATGAAATCAAGGCAGCCGGCGGCACGGCTTTGGCCGCGGAAATTGACGTGCTTAAACAAGAGAGCGTGGCCAAGGCCAAGGAAGCCGTGCTGCAGCAGTTTGGCCGCGTTGATATTCTCATCAACGGCGCCGGCGGCAATCATCCCAAGTCCATAACCAGACAGGAAGAAGGGCTGTTCTTCCCCGATCTGGCGATTGATGGCATCCGCTTTACCTTCGACTTGAATATCATGGGCACGGTGATTCCCTCCATGATCTTCGGCAAAGTCATGATCCAGCAGGCGGAAGGGGTCATCATCAATACTTCCTCCATGAGCGCCGATACGCCCTTGAGCCGCACCGTGGCCTATTCGGCGGCCAAGGCCGGAGTCAGCAATTTCACCAAGTGGCTGGCGGCCTACATGGCTTTCAATCATTCGCCGCGCATCCGGGTCAACGAAATCCGGCCGGGTTTCTTCCCTACCCTGCAGAATACCGACCTGATCAACAAGACCCCCGGCACGCTTACGGCCACGCGCGGCTCGGATATACTGGGCAAAACACCGATGAAACGTTACGGGAAACCCGAAGAACTCCTCGGCGCCATCGTCTACCTCTGTTCGCCGTCGGCTTCCTTCACTACCGGGGCCAGCCTTGCCATTGACGGCGGCTTCGGCTCATTTTCGGGCGTGTGATTATGAAATTCAGCGTGATAATTGCCGACGACCGCTACGCCCACTACCGGGAGGAAACCGAAGTTTTGAACGCCATTGGCGCCGAGATTGTCCCGACCAAAAGCCAGGTCGCCGCTGATTTGCAGCAGGCCTGCCGCGCGGCCGACGGCATAATTGTGAACTTGGCGCCCATTAACGCCGCGGTGATTGCCGCCATGGAACGCTGCCGGATCATTTCGCGTTATGGCGTGGGCTTTGACAACGTGGATGTGGGCGCCGCCACGGCGCGGGGAATCTGGGTGGCCAACGTGCCGGATTACTGCGGCGAAGATGTTTCCGACCAGGCCCTGGCGCTGCTGATGAGTTGCGTCCGCAAAGTAGCCTTGCGCGACCGGCAAGTCCGCGCCGGCATCTGGGATATCAAGAGCGCCGCCCCGCAATGGCGCTTAGCGGGCAAAACTTTCGTTTTTTTTGGCTTTGGCCAGATCGCCCGCGTCCTGCACCGCAAATTGAGCGGGTTCGGGTTGAAGCGCTTTCTGGTCTATGACCCGTTTCTGGATGAAAAGGCCGTCCGCGAGCTGGGCGCGGCCAAGACCGATTTTGACACGGCGCTGCGCGAAGGCGATTTCTTTTCCATTCACATGCCGCTCAACGACCAGACCCGCGGCATGTTTAATGAGCAAACCTTGCGCCAGATGAAACCGACGGCCATCCTGATCAACACTTCGCGCGGGCCGATTATTGACGAGCGCGCGCTGTATCGGGCGCTCAGCGAGGGCTGGATCAACAGCGCCGGGTTGGACGTCTTCGAGCAGGAACCGGTGGGGCGCGATAATCCTTTGCTCAAGCTGGACAACATTACGGTTTCCGGCCATACCGGCTGGTACACGGAAGAATCGCAGACCGAGCTCAAGCGCAAGGCGGCGGAAAACGTGCGCGACGCGCTTACTAGCGGCAAGCCGAAATACGCCGTGAATAAAGTTGAAGGAAGAATGCAGAATTTCCACCAAAGCGGATCCGCCTGAGGCGGAAAGAATGCAGAATGACGGATTTGTTATGATTTTGTTTCTTCATTCTACATTCTGCATTCTGTATTTCTAAAAACGCGCGAGTTTGGAGGGCGGACCTCCGTGCTTGCCACGCTTTCAGCGTGGTCCGTCGCATGGAGAAACGGACGGCGCGGACGGAGCCGCGCCCTCCACTCACCTATCAACATAAGTTACCGAGGAGGACCTATGAACGAAGTGCTTCAGCAAATCGGCAGTTTCGGCCTGGTGCCCGTGGTTAAAATTGACAACGCCGCCGACGCGGTGCCGCTGGCCCGGGCCTTGCGCGAAGGCGGGCTCCCGGTGGCGGAAATTACCTTTCGCACGGCCGCGGCGGAGGAAGCCATCGCCAACATCGCCAAGGCTGAGCCGGAAGTCTTGCTTGGCGCCGGCACGGTGCTGACTGTGGACCAGGCCGAGCGCGCCCGGAAGGCCGGAGCCAAATTCATTGTGACGCCCGGGTTCAGCGCGACGGTGGTTAAATTTTGCGCAGAACGCTCCATTCCGATTACGCCCGGCGTGGCCACGCCCACCGAAATTCAAATGGCATTGGAGCATAATCTGGAAATCGTGAAATTTTTCCCGGCGGACGCCCTGGGCGGCATTAAAACCTTGAAGGCCTTAAGCGCGCCCTTTGGCGGGGTGCGGTTCATTCCGACCGGCGGCTTAAGCGCGGCGAACCTGGCCGAATATATTCTTTTTCCCAAGGTATTTGCCTGCGGTGGAAGCTGGATGGTAAAGGACGAATTGATCAAGCAAGGCCAGTTTGCCGAAATCACGCGCCTGACGCGCGAAGCCATTGAAATCATGTTGGGTTTTGAGCTGGCGCATGTGGGGCTTAACACCGACGACGCCGCGACGAGCTTAAGCATTGCCCGGCAATTGGCAATGCTGTTCAACCTGCCGCTCAAGGAGGGCACCAGCTCCAACTTCGCCGGCAAAGGCGTTGAAGTGAACAAGAGCAAGGGACTGGGCACGCACGGCCATATTGCCATAGCCACCAACAGCATTACGCGCTCTTGTGCTTGGCTGGAGCGTAAGGGCGTGGCCATTGACCGGAACTCGGCAAAGAAGGACCCCTCCGGCGCATTGGTGGCGGTGTATTTGAAAGATGAAATCGGCGGATTTGCCGTGCATCTTTTGCAGAAGAAGTGAAATATTTAACAGGATGGGAATTAACATGAATCAGCGCATTGTGACCTTTGGCGAAATTATGCTCCGACTGAAGTCACCGGGCTTCGAGCGCCTGTTTCAATCGCCGCTCCTGGAAGCGACTTTCGGGGGAGGCGAAGCCAATGTGGCAGTATCGCTGGCTAATTTCGGCCTCAACGCGGCCTTCGTAACGGTCCTGCCCAAAAACGAAATCGGCGACGCCTGTCTGGCGGCGCTGCGCTCCTTCGGGGTGGATGTCGCGCTGGTTGTCCGCGGGTCGGGACGCATGGGCATTTACTATTTGGAGAATGGCGCCGACCAACGCGCTTCCAAAGTGATTTATGACCGGGCCCATTCGGCCATCGCGCTGGCTCCGAGCGGCGCGTTGGATTGGAAAAAAATCTTTGCCGGCGCCACCTGGTTCCACATAACCGGCATTACCCCGGCCATCAGCCAATCCGCGGCCGACCTTTCCCTGGCAGCCGTGCAGGCCGCCAAGCAGGCGGGGCTGACGGTCTCCTGCGACTTCAATTATCGGGGCAAGTTATGGAAATACGGCAAGAGCGCTCCGGAGGTCATGACCGCCCTGGTTAAATTCGTGGATATCGGCATCGCCAATGAGGAAGATTGCCAGAAATCGCTGGGCATCAAGTCTGACGTAAAGGTCGAGGAAGGCCGGCTCGACCCGGAGCAGTATCGCGGGTTGACCGAAAAGGTACTCAAGGCATTTCCTGATCTTAAAATGATTGCCATTACCCTGCGCGAAAGTCACAGTGCCGACTTTAATGGCTGGTCGGCTTGTTTGAACGACCGCCGCGAGTTTCTGGTCAGCCGGAAATATGAGATCACCGATATCGTAGATCGCGTGGGCGGCGGCGACGCCTTTGCCGCCGGATTGATTTGCGGGCTTATCACCGGCAAATCGCCCGAAGCGGCGCTTAATTTTGCGGTAGCCGCCAGTTGCCTCAAGCATACCATCCCCGGCGATTTTAATCGCGTCACGGCCGACGAAGCTGAGAAACTCGCCGGCGGTGAAGGTTCCGGCCGCGTGCAAAGATAATAATTGGAGTAACATTAAGGGCCGGTAACCGGCGCGGGCGTTTCCAGCGTCAAAGGCGTTGGGCCATTCGACGAGATCGTTGCCGGGGCTGATTCTTCTTGCGCCTCAGGCGCGGGCGCCGCGAATGGTGCAGTCGTGGGCGGGACATTGGTTTCCTCCGCAACCGGCGCAGGAACAACTGCGGTCGGGACCGATGTTATTGTGGTCACGACTTCCGAGGCCGTGGATGTTACCGTTTCAGCCAATACTGTAGTTGCTGTCTCCGCAAGCGTCACGACAGTGCTCGCGGCCTCGGATGTGATTTCTGTCGCCGCCGGCGCAACCGCAGATGTCAGCGGGATTGACGGCTGGGGCTGCGGCGTTGGCGCGCTTACCGCGGCCGAAGCGCCCGGCTTCGGCCAAACGCTATGCGGCGCTTTATAGAACCGATACTCGCTAACCTGCAGGGCCAGGATGGCAATAACCAGTCCCGCGCCCACAACGGCCAGCGCCGGCAAGATCAAGCTCCAGCGTAAAATGCTTTTGCCTCTTATCATTGTCGGCGCCGATTGAGCCGACGGGTCGCCCGGCTTGTTTTGGTCATTCATCGTAATCCCTTTACAAGAACGGAAAACATGGCTTTGCCTGCCGGCGTGTAATTGCCGCCGCCACTATTTTCATTGGCATCAGTGAGGAATTGTAGGGACCGTTCATCCGAACGGCAATCATCAAATTGCAACAGTATGTCTCAGTCTTGTGGGTGGGCATCCTGTTGTAGGCCCGCATAGCCCGCCTGCAGCGCTATGCGCAGCATTGCGGGCAGGCATGCGGGCATCCGCGCCACACTGTGGCGCGCTACAGTTGTCACCACCCATTAACTGGGTTACAGGCATCACAAAAAATATCTTGCATTCAGTAGCCGGGCTGCTATGAATAAAGCCAGCATTTTTACTGCGGGGTGGAGCAGCCCGGTAGCTCGTCAGGCTCATAACCTGAAGGTCGCTGGTTCAAATCCAGCCCCCGCTACCCTTCTTCGCGCGGCGGCCCGCACCCTGTGAGGTGCGAGCCTTGCGCTACGAAGGGCAGGCCCTTACTCGCGCGAAGAAGGCCCTTCGTAGCACAAGGCCGCTTCGGCCGCAGGGCGTAGTAGGGCAAACGCATTATGTATTACGTCTACTTCCTCCGTAGTCTCAAGAACCACAAGAAAACCTATGTCGGGTTCACTGAAAACATTGACCAGCGACTGGCAGAACATAACACCGGTAAAAATCCATCTACTGCCCGGCACATCCCATGGGAACTCATGGGATACGTGGCGATTCCCAGTCGTTCAAAGGCGCTCGCCATGGAGCGCTACTTCAAATCCGGTTCTGGCCACGCCTTCTGGCACAAGCATTTCCTTTAACACGCTGCCCACATAATCCCCACACAGCGGTAACACCACCAATCCCATACACTTTGGCCCATTCCTGACAACGAATCTTTTTACTTGCGGGTTGCGTCGGTTAAATATAGCTTATTCGTAATTCAGTAGTTGGGCAGTTGATGCCCGGAGAATTTCTACCAACGATTAGACATTAAGAACAGGAGGTTGTGTGAAAACTGTTTCTCTATTGACGGCAGCGATGTACCTGAGCGTATTGAGCCTGAACCCGGCCTTTGGCGAAGATAAGCCGCAGGCGGAAAAGACCCCTGCCGCGGTGGAACCCGCCGCGGCGCCCGTGGCGCCGCCGGCGGCAATGACCGGTAAACAGCCGCTGTTTCAACCCGTGGCCATGGACCCCGAAAAAGTGCGCCAGAGCATGCAGGCCCGCTCGGAATATGATGATCTTAACCGGCGCATCATCGAGCGCCAGACCAAGCTCTATGAGGATAACGCCCAAATCAAGGAGCTCGCCTTGCAGTTACGGGAATTGCAAAAGAAAATTGACCAGCTTCTGGCCGAGGATAAAGAACTGGCGGAGCTCAAGAAGAAGTACGAAGCCATTACGCCGGAAATGCCCATGGGCCCGCGCCGCGGTTTTGCCACCAACGCGCCGCCCCGTGCTCCGACACCGGGCAGGCCGGCTGAGCCCGGCCGCTGATAGTTCAGAGTTCACGGTTCACGGTTTCATCTTTGCGGTTTTAGCGCTTGTCCGCCTCCGGCGGAAACCGCCTCTACACCGTTCGCCTGAGCAGCCCATGCCTTTGGCTTGGCAAGCGCAGGTTTACCACGCGCAGCGCGTGGCCAGGGAGAGAACGGCCATGCCCTATCGCACCTTCAGCTTGAATGAAGCGGCCGGCTATCTGCACTTGGCGCGCGCCGAAGAAGAAGTGGTCCGGCGGATGTCCGACCTGACCTTTCACGCAAAGCGCGCAAAGTTCGGTAAGCTGTAGCGGGAATAACAAAAGGCATAAGACCTCAGTCTCGCGGGTATTCTGTAGCCGCCCCACTCCGCTGGGGCGTCTTTTCGCGGCAACCCCGCTCCAAGCGGGGCAGGCGGAGTGCTTGCCACGCCTTTAGCGTGGCCGCGGCTTCCACCATAGGCGGATCCACCTTCGGCGGAACATTTGCCCCCCCAAAAAAAATAATTGGGGCATGAAAAAAAGCATAAAAAAAGATTGACCCGCCCTGGTTCCTTCCTATAATACTGCCAATTGCTACGGGTGTCGCGTAAATCGTCCAGCAGGGTTCCAATGCCTGATTCTGCTGAAAACCCCGCCAAACGGCCCATTTCCTGCAGGCCGCGTGCCCCCTGGCCGACCCGTGCGGTCGGCACGGGCAGGCGGTCAGGCTCACGCGGCGCTATTCCGAAGTTTTCCAGGTCCCAATGACTGACGAAGGAGTGCGCACAATGAAAAAGCTGCCAGGTTATGTCCTGCTGGTTTTGTTGTCCTCATTTATTTCTCCCCCGCAAAGCCCGGCCCAATCCTGGACCAACCTCGACAGCGGAATGAACGGCGGGGTCAGCTCGCTGGTATTCGCTGCCAGTGGCGAACTGTATGCCGGGGGAGGTTTCACCACTGCTGGCGGCGTGGCAGCTAATTACATCGCCAAATGGAATCCCGCAACGGTGGGTTGGACCAACCTCGGAAGTGGAATGAATTTCCCGGTCGGTGCATTGGCTTTAAGCACTAATGGCGAGGTCTATGCCGGAGGACTTTTCACCAACGCCGGTGACATAGCGGCAAACCGCATCGCCAAATGGAATCCCGCAACGGCGGCATGGACCAACCTCGGAAGCGGTATGAACTCTACTGTCAATGCGTTGGCGTTCGATACCAACGGCTATCTTTATGCCGGAGGAGGATTTACTAATGCCGGCGGTGTGGCGGCCAATCGCATCGCCAAATGGAATGGAACTACCTGGACTAATCTCGGCAGTGGAATGAATAATTCGATAGAAGCATTAGCCATTGATACAAGCGGCAATTTGTATGCCGGGGGATGGTTTAGCACGGCCGGCGGCGTGACAGTCAATCGCATCGCTAAATGGAATCCCGCAACGGCAGCATGGACCAACCTCGGAAGCGGTATGAATCAGACTGTCTACGCGCTGGCGTTTGATACCAACGGTAATCTCTATGCCGGGGGATACTTTACCACGGCCGGCGGAGTGGCGGCCAATTATATCGCCAAATGGGACAGTACCACGGCACCAGCCATTGCTGTGACGCCCACGGCGTTTACCAACACGATCATGCAGGGACAGAGCTGTCCAAGCAACACGTTCCAGGTCTGGAACTCGGGCGGCGGGACGCTCACCTATTCGAATTACGAAAATGTTTCGTGGCTCGGCGTGACGCCGACAAACGGCGACAGCGCCGGCGAATATGATGTCATTACTATCAACTATACCGGCGCTTCCGCGCTGGCGGTCGGCAGTTACACCGGCACGGTAGCCATCTACACGAGCGGCGTCTCGGCCGCATCGGTGACTACTTATCTGACGGTAACAGAGTTCCTGAGCGCGCCGACGAACGTGGCCGCCAGTGACGGGACATATACTGATTTGGTGCAGGTCACTTGGGCAACGGTAACCAACGCGACGGGCTATCAGGTGTTCCGTGGCACCAATGCGGCGACAAATACGGCCGGAATCATCGGACTTGTGCCGGGCATGACCAACGGCAGTTACGCCGACACTAACGTGCCGACGGCGGGGGTGCTGTTCTACTACCGGGTCAAAGCGACCAATGCCGCGGTCGTTAGTTCGTTAAGCGCGAGTAACACGGGGTGGCAGGCGCTGATGCCGCCGACGGCGGTGGCGGCCAGTGACGGGACGTATACGAACCAGGTGCGGGTGACGTGGAGCGCGTCGTCGGGCGCGAGCGGGTATCAGGTGTGGCGGAACCTGAGCAACGACACAGGCAGCGCGAGTTGGATCGGTTCGGCGTCGGCGAGCCCATATAATGACACGAATGTGGTGGCCCTGACAAATTATTACTACTGGGTGAAGGCGACGAACGCGCTGGGCGCCAGCGGTTTCAGCGCTTATGACACCGGCTGGCGCACGTCCGCTCCGACGGCGCTGGCGGTCTCGCCGCTGGCGTTCACCAACGCGATCACCCAGGGACAGAATTGCTCGAACAACACGTTCGACGTCTGGAACTCCGGCGGCGGAACGCTGAATTACACACTGACGACCAATGCGAGTTGGCTATCGGCGGCGCCGATGTCCGGGACGAGTACGGGCGAGCAGGACACGATCACAATTAACTATCAGACTACTGGTTTGGGCATTGGCGTCTATACCGGATTGGTCACAGTTCAGTCGGTTTCCACCAGCACTGTTACGGTGCTGTTGACAGTCTCGACCCAGTCAACGTCGCAGAGTTGGACCAACCTCGGCAGCGGTATGAACCAATTTGTTGACGCGTTGGCCATTGATAGCAATGGCAACTTGTATGCCGGGGGATCTTTTACCAATGCCGGCGGGGTGACGGCCAATCGGATCGCCAAATGGAATGGAACTTCTTGGACTAACTTAGGCAGCGGAATGAACCAATCAGTTACTTCGTTGGTATATGCCGCCTCTGGCAATCTATACGCCGGGGGAGATTTTACCAGTGCCGGCGGGGTGACGGCCAATCGCATTGCCAAGTGGAACGGAACTTCCTGGACCAACTTAGACAGCGGAATGAATCTTTATGTTTTCGCTTTGGCAAGTGACACCAACGGCAATTTGTATGCCGGAGGAGGATTTACCACTGCCAGCGGTGTGTCCGCCAATCGCATTGCCAAGTGGAACGGAACTTCCTGGACCAACTTAGACAGCGGTATGAATGCTGGTGTTCAGGCTTTGGAAAGCGACACCAACGGCAATTTGTATGCCGGAGGATCTTTTACCAATGCCGGCGGGGTGACGGCCAATTACATCGCCAAATGGAATGGAACTTCATGGACCAATCTCGGAAGCGGAATGAGTGGGGTAGTTCGGGCTTTGGCAAGTGACACCAATGGCAACTTGTATGCCGGAGGATTATTTACCAATGCCGACGGCGTGGCGGCCAATCGCATTGCCAAGTGGAACGGGACTTCCTGGACCAACCTCGGAAGCGGAATGAGTGGGGTAGTTCGGGCTTTGGCAAGCGGCACCAATGGCAATTTGTATGCCGGGGGATCTTTTACCAATGCCGGCGGAGTGGCAGCCAATCGCATTGCCAAGTGGAATGGAACCTCCTGGACCAATCTCGGAAGTGGAATGAACTCTGATGTCACCGCATTGGCGCTTGATACCAACGGTAACTTGTTCGCCGGAGGATCTTTTACCAATGCCGGCGGGGTGGCGGCTAATCGGATTGCCAAATGGGGCAATGTTGCGGCGTCTTCTTCCGCGGCGCCGGCCATTGTCGTAACGCCCACCGCATTTACCAACACAATCACTCAGGGACAGAATTGCCCGAGCAACACGTTCAATATCTGGAACTCAGGCGGCGGAACGCTGACCTATTCGAATTACGAAAATATTTCGTGGCTCTCGGTGTCGCCGACGGCCGGCGCCAGCACGGGCGAATCCGATGCCATCACGATCACTTATGCCACGTCCGCCCTGAACCCCGGCAGTTATACCGGCACGGTGGCGATCTACACAGGCGGAGTCTCGGCCGCAACGGTGACCAGCTATTTGACGGTCCAAGCTTCTTCCGCGCCGCCGGCCATTGCTGTGGCACCCACGGCGTTCACCAACACGATCACGCAGGGACAGGTTTGCTCAACCAACGCGTTCCAGGTGTGGAACTCCGGCGGCGGCTCGCTGGCCTACACGAATTACCGAAATGTTGCCTGGTTCGTGGTTGAGCCGCTGGCCGGCGTCAGCACGGGTGAACACGATCTCTTTACGATCTATTACGATGGCACGCCCGCTTTAACCCCCGGCAGTTATACCGGCACGGTGGCGATCTACACGAATGGAGGCGCCTCGCCCAGCGCAACGGTGATAAGCTATTTGACGGTCCAGGCGGCGGCGCCCGCCGCGCCGAGCGGTGTTGCCGCCAGCGACGGGACGTTCACCGATAAAGTTCTAATCACCTGGCAGACATCGCTGAACGCCACTAACTATGAGGTCTGGCGGGGCACGACTGCCAGTCAATTATCAGTGCTCAGCGGCCAGGTAACGGCAACTAATTACGCCGACACGACGGCGGCGGCGGGGACGATCTACTACTACGGCGTCAAGGCGCGGAACGCGGGCGGGACCAGCGCCTTGAGCAGCGTTGACTCAGGCTGGCGGCGCTCGATATATACAATTACGGCGAGCGCCGACGCGCACGGCAGCATCAGCCCGTCGGGCGCGGTAAGCGTGGCGCAAGGGGTGAGCCAGATGTTCACGATCCTGCCGGAGGCCGGGTATCACATTGCCGGCGTGGTTGTGGATGGCGCTGCGGCCGGCGCGGTGGCCACCTATACCTTTAATGCCGTTGCCGCCAACCACACGATCGCGGCCAGTTTTGTGGCCAACCAGGGCCAGTTTTGTGGCCAACCAGTCCCCGGTGATTGCGCTGGCGGTCAATCCGACCGCGGGCATGGCGCCGCTGCGCGTCCAGTTCGATTTCACCGGGTCGGCCGACCCTGACGGCAGCGTGGTCAAGTTTGAAGTGGACCGCTCCGGCGATGGAATCTTCGAGGTGCAAAGCACGGACACGGGCAACTTTATCGTGGAATACGCCGAAGCCAACACTTATCAGACCGTAGCGCGAATTACGGATAACGACAATGCGACGGCGGCAACGTCGGTAGTGATAACCGTGCGCGGAGTGAGCCCCGTGGCGGACATCACGGCCTATCCGGAAAGCGGGAACGCGCCGCTGACCGTAGCGTTCAAGGGCACCAACTCCAGCGCGCCGGCGGGACGCGCGCTGGTGGCTTACGAATGGGACTTTAACGGGGATGGTGTCTATGACCGGCTGTCGCGCACGGGCGCGGTATCATGGACCTACCGGGAAGCGGGCACCAACCTGGCTACCTTGCGCGTGACGGATAACACCGGAGTGCAGGCGACTGATACCGTAGTGGTGCGGGTAAATCCCTCGCTCACTCCGCCGCCGGTGGTGAGCTTGACGGCGACCCCGCTGGCCGGCTACCTGCCACTGGC
>JACPGM010000047.1 GCA_016188985.1 Lentisphaerota bacterium
CGCTCCGCCGCCGTAAGGCCCCGTCCCCGACGAATTGCTGCTCACCGTGCAGTTATACAGGATGCCGCCATACACTCCGGCGCCCTGGTTAGCCGGCCCATTGCGGATCACCGTGCAGTTATACAGGGTGCTGCCGTACGCGCCGGCGCCATAGCTATAGCCTTCAGTGGAATACCGCGCAAGATTCGCGGACACCGTGCAGTTATACAGGGTGCCTAAGTACGCGCCGCCGCCGAATCTCACCCCCGCGTTGCCGGTTAACACGCAATTGGAAATCACCGTATTGGTTGATTGGGACCATACCCCTCCGCCGTTGCGATCATCGGCATTCGACGGCATATTTGTCAATGTAGCGCCGTTGGTTACAGTGAACCCGATCAGCGAAGCGCCATTGGTCATGTACACGCAGCGCACCGCATTAGAATAATGTACCGGCGATCCCCAGTAACCCTTGATGATCGTATTGGTCGGATCGTTGTCCTTGCTGCGCACTGTAATGGCCTTGTAAATTGCAATCCGGTTGGTCAGGACCGTGCCGGCGGGATAGCCGCTGACCCCGCCCGTGTCATACACGCCATTGGAGACCAAGACCGTGTCGCCCGCGTTTGACGCATCTATCGCGCCCTGAATGCTGTTGGTGGCGTTGGCCCAGTTTGTGCCGTTTCCGGTTCCGTTGGTCGCCACGAACCAGTCCGCGGCATAGGCTGAGGTCATTAACGCGCCGGCCAGAGCCAGAACTACCACGCATCTCGCCTGGCTTGCCAAGCGTTGCGCATGGTCAGCTAACAATGTATCGGATCTTTTCATTTTGATCCTCCGGACAAGTTTAAGCGACAATCGCAGCCTTACCCCATTGTTTGGACAAGACAGTTTTTGACGTAAGCATAGACTAAGGCGATGAATCACGGTTGTCAACCTTTTCCTTTTTACCTTTTCCTTTTTACTTTTGTATGGCCTCAGTCTTGAGGGTGGATTATGAACTTCAATGCCGTCATTCCCGCGAAGGCGGGAATCCAGCATTGATTTTTCTGGATTCCCGACTCGCGCTTCGTAGCGACTCTTCTACGCCCTGCGTAGCGGCTTCGCAGAGCAGGGAGGCTTTCCGCCAGAAGGCGGATCCGCTATGGCGGAACTTCGCAGAGTAGCATCAGGTCGGGAATGACAATCAGCCCTCAAGACTAAGGCCTTACGAAATTTTTTGGGATTTTTTGGGGCCAGACAGGCCGATACACCGGAGGTCAGGATCTTTGGGAAGGTGGGTCTCCCTGCTTCTCGCGCTTATTCAATCGTCGGGAAATGTCCCGCGTAGAGATCGCGGGGAACGCCGGGTTGCAGCCATCGGAACTTTGCGCCGCAGCGCTTCTCAGGGCGCGAAGCCGTGATGAGCGAATAATGCGCGAGTTTCATCTTTTCGGCATTCAGCCAGAAAAGCATCGCGCATTTTTGGATGCGGGCACTGGCTGAGGCCGACAACCGTGACTTTAATCTCTGGATAGCGGTCGGCCGTAGGCACAAGTTGGACTTTGCCCTTGTAAAGCAAGGCCGCGAAGTTCCAGACGACCACGGCGTCAAGCGGGCCCAGAATCATGCCATTGACGATTTCCGCATGCGTGCGGCCTTGAAGGCGGACATTGCGCATGACTGCTTCGCGGCTATGTTTGTCTTCAAGCAGCTTAACGAACAGTTCCCCGCACGTTGAATAGCGCGGGTCGCCTATGCCTATCTTTGTGCCCGGCCGCGCAAGGTCCGCGATCGAGTTGATGTTTAACGGGTTGCCCGGCCGAACCAGAAGCACCGGCTGCAACACGCCGACATTAGCCGAACCGGCCCAGCGGCCCGCATCCTTTATCTTTTGCTCAAAAGGGTCATGACAGATAAAGATGTCCGCCGGCGCGTTCATCAGAATCTTGGGCAACAAGGTTTCGGAGCCGCCCAAATCGAAAACAACTTCCACCTGGTGATTGCTCTCAAAACGGCGGCCCAATTCCCGGGCCGGCATGGCCATCGAACTGCCGCAAAGCACGTGGAGCGTCGGCGGGCCGGCCGCTTGACCGGATTTGTCCCGGCAGCCGCTCGCAAGGATCGCCGCAACAGCCAAGAACACCGCCAAAGTCCGCTGCATTAATTCCTCCTGAGGGCCATCAAAAGATTCCCCATTTGCGGAATTCATGACAGAGCATATAGGTCAGGCCGGCAACGACTGTCAGGGACACGAGGACGCCGAGCGTTCTGATTGTCCGCGGACTGAGTGCGGCTTGGTCTGACGCCGGGCGGTTCAGCCAAAAACGCACGACCAGCGTCAGGACACCGGCGGACAGATAGGCAAAAAGCTGCATCCCATACCAGCCCTGGGACGGAACGCCCTTTGTCCCGCCCCATTTCCACGCGTGCTCTAAGGGATAATAATGCAGCAGTTCACCGGATAACCACATGGCACAGCAATAGAAAACAGCCGTCAAGGTCACGAAAACGGAACACAGAACAGATTATGCGTCAGGCTGCCGACCAACACAAAAGTGGCCAACAGATGAAGCATGAGCAGAAAACCATAACAGCCCTCGAGAAAAACCATCTGACAATTTCCTGTAATAAAAAGCGCGCTGCGCACTCCAGCGGTCAAGATGTCGCGCCGCCCTGCTCACCGCGGCGAGTAGAACAGCTATTGCCAAGACCGCTTCAGCGTGCTGAAAACCCGGCCAACCGCGTCCAGAGTCAGGCAGTCGCGGTGGCCAGCAACTCTTCGACCTTCTTAAGAAGCTTGGCGGGCGCGACCGGTTTCTCGAGGTACATTTCCACCGGCAGGAAAACTGGATCGCGCGGATCGTCCTTGATGGGCCGGTAACCGGTTACGTCGCTCATACAGGTCAGCATGAGGATGGGGATGTTTTTATGCGCGGGATCCTTGCGCAACTGGCGCGCGAAGATAATGCCTTCCGCTTTCCCGTGCATCAGCACATCGAGAATCATTCCGTCCGGCTGAAACCCCTGGTCCAGGACCTGTTGCGCCTGGGCGGTATCCGCGGCCGTGCGGACCTCATAGCCATTTTTTTCAAGGATCTGTTGCATCGTGAAAACCAGCGAACTGTCGTCGTCAACGACCAGGATTTTCTTGGGCATGGCGGCACCTCCCAGTATTACGGTTCCATTCCGTCATTAAGCTTGAACCGGCGTTGCCGGCTTCAGCCGATTCATGATTAAAGCGCACATTGCGGGAATAGAGGCTTTGACGGCCGGGGAAAAACCCAGGCTGACTTCTTCCGGGATAAAGGCGCTCTGGCATCCCAGGACGCATACCTCAATTGCGCCGAGCCGTTTAAGTTCCTTCAGCAGATTAGAGGTCGGCAACTGGTGCATGGAAAAGTCGTCCACTTTATTCTCCGGCAGATCATCAACCTCCAGCTCAAACAATTCTCCCGGAGGCCGGCCGGCATCCAGGGCGTCAACAATGATGATCTGCGATGGCTTCGTTTCGCTGAGCACGACGGTAAAGAGGATTTTGCGGACGCCCGTGCCGACGTCCAAGGCGCAAACGTCCTCCGGCAGTTCATAATTCCGCAACAGTTCCTCAATTACCGTCGGACCGAAGCCGTCGTCGCCGAACAGGCGGTTGCCGCAGCCCAGCACCAGGACTTTCTTCCGCAACCATTCCGGAACCGAAACATCCTGTTGACTTGAATTATATTGGGCCATAGCTTCAGGCGTTTACCAGGACATCCTGGACTGCTCCTTTCCCACATTCCGCAACAGCGCCGGTTCGGTCAGGTGCTTATTTATCAACATTTCTTCAGGGCTGTAACCGAATGCCAGTCCCATCAACTGCGTGAAGTAGTATATCGGCATATTGTAGTTGGTATTATATTTAGCGTTGATTTCGGCCTGCCGGGTATCAGGATTAGCGTGGCAAAGCGGGCAGGCCACGACAATGGCATCGGCGCCAACCTCAAGGGCGTTCTTGAGTATTCTCTGGGTGAGTGTCAGAACCGCATCGGTCTCGCTCAACGCAAAGGCCCCACCACAGCAATCCGTCTTATACGACCAATCCAAGACATTAATGCCGACATTTTCCAGGATCTTATCCATGGTTGTCGGATACTCAACATCATCCCCGGCTTCAGGCGGGGTCTGGCCTCCGGCAACAAACCGCACCACCTTAGGCGGGCGGGTCAGCAGACAGCCGTAGTAACAGACCACCTTCAGGTCGTCTATTTGCCGTTTCACATTCTCCTTCAGAACAGCCGCCGGCAGCTTTGCGATCACTTCCAACGGGTGCAGCACTTTGATATTGCCCTGGAATGATGACCCGACAATCTCTTTAACCTCATCCCCGATTTTTTGATCATGATGCATATCGTAGAGCGCGAACTTAAAGCGCGAGTAGCACGCGGCGCAGGGAACCACCATCTGCGTTGCCTTAGCCGCTTCAGCCAGCGCCAGGTTTTTAATCGGCAGCGCGATGGATAACAGGTGCGAGGTAGAATGGGCCGGCGAGGTGCCGCAGCAAACCCAGCCCGGAACTTCTTCCAGTTCTATATCGAGTTTAGCGGCGACCGCCTTGAACGAGGCGTCGTATTCCACCGCGGTAGAATGCAACGAACAACCCGGATAATAGGCATATTTAGCAGTCATTTCTTCGTCTGCCCCTCTTTATTGCTAACCCTTGAAAATATGCTCATAGTGGCAAGAGTTCGGCCCGGCGAAACAGATGGAACAAGCTTCAGCTTGCCCTTCCGCAACATTCTTACGCCCAGCCCAAGATCCTTGAAAAACTCAAGGGTGCGCAGTTTCAAGTCGCAGATAAGGCCGAGTTCATACATCCGACCAAACCATTTGATATTCCTCAGCGTCGCTTTATTGAAAGCAATGACCTTTGGAACCTGCGGCTTAACGCCTTCGGCAACCGCGATAATTTTGACCGCATCCATCACCCTGGCAATGTCCACTTCCTGCGGACAACGGGTGCTGCAGGTTTGGCAGGATGAACACAGCCACATCGTCTTGCTGTTAAGCACCAGGTCTTTCAAGCCCAGGCGGATGGCATGGATAAGCTGTGCCGGCGTAAGATCCATTGCATAATTCATCGGGCAACCGGCCGAACATTTTCCGCACTGGTAACAGGCGTTGACGTTCACCTTAATCTCGTTATCCAAGCGCTTCAGGAAGCCTGCATCAGGCATTATGGCTGTTTCCATAAGTCTTCCCCAAGGCGGCCTTTGGCCGCAACCTAACTTTTATCGCCTCCCGTTGTCCATCGCAGGGCGCATTTCGTTTCGCCCTGCACCCATGCCACGCAACCGCGGCGGTTGCGTGATCTAAGACTTGAGCAATTCCCGATCATACCCTTGACCTACGGCTTGGGATGCCAAACTTCTACGCAAAAGCGTGTTATCCTCCGCCACGGCTTCAAGCGTTTACCAGAACGTTCTGGACTGCTCCTTTCCGGTTAAGAATCGTTATTTTCACCGGCAGGCTGCCATCCAGGGCATGGGTTGCGCACGAGAGGCACGGGTCGTAAGCGCGGATAGCCATCTCCACCCGGTTAAGTATGCCCTGATCATAGCGGCCATTCTTGATGAGGCTCATTGCCGCCTGCTTGACCGACATATTGATCGGGGCGTTGTTGTGCGTGGTGCCGACAATGAGGTTCACGTTGGTGACCAGGCCCTGGTCATCGGTCTCATAGTCATGGATCAGCGTGCCCCGCGGCGCCTCGACGCAGCCGACTCCGCGCGCGGCGCGCGGCTTGACCTTGACGCGCGTCTCCTTGCCGGTGATCTCCGGATCGTTCAGCAACTGCAGCGCCAGTTCGGCGTTGTAAAGCAGCTCAATCAGCCGCGCGTAGTGATAGAGCAGCGTCAGTTGCGCCGGGCGGCCAAAGGCCTTGCGGAACTCCACAAACTCGGCCTGGGCCAGGGGCGTCGCCAGGCGGTCGCAAACATTCAGGCGCGCCAGGGTGTTGGTGCGGTAAATGCCCTTGGGAGCCGCCAGATCCATGTCAAAACCTTCGCCCCACGCTTTGGCAAAGGGGAACTTGAGATAGGACCAGGGCCGCACATTTTCGCCGATGTAATCGGTGTACTGCTCGGAGGCAAAGTCGGTATAGGAACCGTCCGGCTTCATCAGGCGCAGCTTGCCGTCGTAAAGATTGAGCGTCCCGTCCGAGGTCACCGTTCCCAGAAAGCCGGTTTTGATAACCGCGAGCGATTTAATAGCGTCAAGGTACTTGGGCACAATGTTATCCTTGGCGAAAGTCATGGCAAACTTGGCAAATTCGAGCAGCTCGCCGGCCATGGGCAACAAGCGCTGGCGCTCATCTTCCCGCAAAGGCTTGCTGAACCCGCCCGGGACGGCTGTTACCGGGTGGATTGATTTTCCCGAAACGATATTCAACATCTGGGCGCCAAGGTGCCGGCAGCGGACAACCCGTTTGCCGATCTCCGGGTGCGCCTGGGCAATGCCGATCACGTTGCGCACGGCATAGTCAGCATCCGGCCCCATGACGAAATCCGCGCCGGCCAGGAAGAAGAAGTGCAGAATGTGTTCTTCCATGTAGGCGATGGCGTTGCACAATTCGCGCAATTTCCGGCCGGTCGGCGGAATCTGGACGCCGAAGACCGCGTCATTGGCCTTGGCCGAAGCCAGGTGATGGCTCCAGGGGCATACGCCGCAGATGCTGGTTACGATGCGGGGCAGCTCTTCCACTGGGCGGCCGATACAGAACTTCTCGAAGCCGCGCAACTCAACAACGTTAACCTGGGTGTCGGCCACGTTGCCGGCATCATCGAGCTGGATGGTGACCTTAGCGTGGCCTTCGATCCTGGTTACCGGACTGATGGTGATGGTCTTAGTCATGATATTTTACCTCCCTATTGCGGTTTTTTGCGGAAGCGGCCGAAGCCGGTTTTGCGCGCCGATGTAGCGATTGAGCAGCGCGCGCCGATCCAGAACCTCCTTGGCATCAAGGCCAATGGAAGTCACGGCGCCCATCATATCCACCAGCGGATTGGCGCCCTTGCGAATTGGGCCGAAGCAGCCGCGGCAGGCCATGTGGCCCTTGATGCAGCGGGGAACCTTTTCCTTCCCGGTTTCCATTGAGCGCGCACAGCCGGCGCGCGTCACCGGACCCAGGCAAATAAAACCCTGCTCCATGAAGCAGCGGGTATTTTCCAACGGGCCTTCGGCAATAGCCATGGTTTCCAGCGGACGTTTAAGCGTTCCGCCGGAGGCTTTCTTTTCGCGCTTCGTAGGACAGTCATCGCACACGCTGCGCTCCGGCAGATCGAAAGATTTGCCCGTGAGCAATGCCGTGAGCGCCTCGACTACCAGCTCGGGCGCGGTCGGACAGCCCGGTATATACACGTCCACCTTGACAACTTCATCGAGCGCTTTGACCGCATCCATAAGCGGCGGCAGGTTGTCGGCGGGCGTATTGGCGCTCGCCGTAGTCTTGGAGCCCCGGTAGATTTTATCGAACATTTCCTCCAGTTTGAACATATTGGCCAGGGCGGGAATGCCGCCAAAACAGGCGCAGGAACCCAGGGCAATCAAGGTCTTGCATTTTTTGCGCATCTCCTCAGCCACGTGCTTTTCCTTTTCGTTGCGCACGCCGCCGGACACCAGGCCGACGTCGGCCGCCGGAATTTCCATTTCGTTTCTTTCCCCGGTCTGGCCGAAGTATTTGTGGTCCATCAGCACGGGCAGATGGACAAACTCCAGTTGGGGCAGCAGATCCAGCAACGGCTCGCCGATGTCCAGGATAGTAACCTCGCAACCACCGCAGATGTTCAGCCATTCTCCAGCTACTTTTACCGCCATTTTGGCATCCTCCTTCCTTTCCAATGAACCCCGCGCCGGTCAGGCCTGCCCGCAATGCTACGCATAGCGTTACAGGCGGGCCGGCGGAGGCGTGCCTTGCAGCACAATTTCTTTAACTACTCTACGGGTATAGAGAAGGACTTTGCCATCCTCCTCGACCCTTGCGGTTTCGAAACCTTGCGCGGCGTAGTCTTGCTCGCGCGCCGCGGCAGCCGCGGGCGAATCATAGACCACCCCATCCCACATAAACTTTTTCCCGGCAATCAACCTGAAATTGGCGGGCGTCATGGTCTGCTCCTTTACCCCACGTGGTACGGACTGGGACCAAGCGCTTTGACCTGCTCGGTCATTGTTTGCATCACCGCGGCAAACTTCGCGCCCTCCGAGGCCGAGACCCACTCCAGCCGGAAGCGCTCTTGTTCCAGACCGAAATCTTCCAGCATGAGCTTAATGGCCTCCGCGCGTTTCTCGGCCTTCAGGTTGCCTTCCAGATAATGGCAATCGCCCTTGTGGCAGCCGCAGATCACCACGCCATCCGCCCCTTTGGTGAGCGCATCCATGACCAGATTGGGATGCACCATCCCGGAACACATCACCCGGATAATGCGCACATTGGGCGGATAGCGCAGGCGCGAGGTGCCCGCCAAATCCGCGCCGGTGTACGAGCACCAGTGGCAGCAGAACGCAATGATTAAAGGCTCATATCCGTTTGTGCTCATGCCGTTGCTCCCGTCAGCGCGGCATCCACCATGGCGCCGATCTGCTCGAGTTTGAAGCCCCGCACAAAGATGCCTTTCTTGGGACAAGTCGCCATGCAGACACCGCAGCCCTTGCAGAGCGCCAGATCGCGGTCCACGGTCTTCTTAATGCTGCCGTTCCTTGCGTATTCAATCAAAGTCAGCGCATGATATGGGCAAGGATCAACGCAGTAGGCGCAGCCGTCGCAATTTTCATCAAGCACCATAGAGACAATTGCATCGAGCTCAATTTTATCCTTGGCAATGATTGTGACGGCGCGCGAGGCCGCGGCGCAAGCCTGGTTGATGCTTTCTTCAACCAGTTTGGGCGAATGCGCCAGCCCACAGAGAAAAATGCCGTCGGTCGCGAAATCCACCGGCCTCAATTTCATATGCGCTTCCATGAAGAATTTGTCTTGGTTCAGAGGCACCTTCAACTTCTTGGCTAAATCATCGTTGGCCGGCGCCGGAACGGTTCCCGCGGAAAGCACTACTAAATCGGCAGCGATAGACACTCTCTGTTTGAGAATAGGATCTTCCAGAGAAACTCTTAAGTGGCCGTTAGTCCTTGCCACCTCCGGCTTGTTAGTATCCTCATAACGGATAAACACCACGCCGGCCTCGCGCGCCTTGCGGTAGTATTCCTCGCGGAAGCCGTAGGAGCGCATATCGCGATAGAGGACATACACCGAGGCCTCCGGCTTAAGCTGCTTGAATTTCAAGGCATTCTTTATGGCAACCGAACAGCAGATACGACTACAGTAAGGATGGTCCTTATCGCGCGAGCCAACACACTGGATCATTACAACCGAATTAACCCCGGTTACATCAGGATCGGAAACGGCGGCTGCTTCTTTTTGGCTGTCACCCTGAGCAGACCCCGAAGCAAATTGACTTGCAATCTTTTCCTCAAACTGGACCTGGGTAATCACCATTGGGTCTTGGCCGTAGAGGTATTCTTTCGGCTTATACTCCTCGGCGCCGGTTGCAACGATGATCACGCCGTGTTTAACCACCGCCTCCCGCCCGACTTGCGCGGAACGAGCTTCGCCCGAAGCAGGGGCCGCCCCGTCTTGCATAACCAGAGTGGTCTTAAAATTGCCCATTGAACCCTCAACTACACGCACCTCGGTTGTGGTATAAACTTTTATCTTTTGATGAGTTGCAACTTTATCAATAAGGCGGTTTAACTCTTTCTGCGGGTCGGAACCTTCTTCCAGCAGGTATTTCAGATGTTTCATATTGCCGCCCAGTTCCGCCGCGCGCTCAACCAGATGAACGGCGAATCCCTGGTTGGCCAGTTCCAGGGCAGCGGTCATACCGGAAAGCCCGGCGCCAATTACGAGGGCAGCGTTCTGAACCTCTAAGAAACGGTTCTGGAGCGGTTCCAATAAGCGCGCCTTGGCTACTGCCATGCGGACTAAATCCTTGGCCTTCCTCGTGGCCTTTTCCGGCTCAAGCATATGCACCCAGGTATTCTGGTCGCGGATATTGGCCATTTCAAACAGGTACGGATTTAGCCCTGCTTCTCTGCATGTATTACGGAATAACGATTCGTGTGTGCGCGGCGTGCAGGAGGCAACCACCACCCGGTTCAGGTCGTGCTTCTTGATCATCTCCTTAATCTTCTTCTGGGTATCCGATGAACAGGTGTAAAGATTGTCCTCGGCATAAACGACATCCGGCAGGCTCTGGGCATAATCGCGGATAGAGGGCACATCGGCCACGCCGCCGATATTCTTGCCGCAGTGACATACGAATACGCCAATACGCGGGTTCTGACCATTGATACCCTTTTCCGGCGGGTATTCGCGGCTGGTAACCAACGTGCCTCTGGCTTCGGCCAGGAGCGTCATCGCCCTGGAAGCCGCGCCGGAGGCCTCCATCACTGTCTCCGGAATGTCCTTTGGCGCCACAAACGGTCCGCAGGCAAAAATGCCCGGCTGCGATGTCTCAACCGGCGTGAACTGGCCGGTCTTGCAGAAGTTGTGCTGGTTAAGCTCCACGTCGCAAATCCGGGCAAGTTGTTGCACGTCTTCCGGCGGGGCCAGGCCGGCCGATAGCACCACCATGTCAAACTCCGCCACCTGCCGCTGCTGGTCTTCATCGTAATAAACCAGCTCCAGGTTTCTGGTTTGCGGAACTTCTTTTATGCTCGAAGGCCGGCACCGGGTGTACTTGACGCCCAATTCCTTGGCACGTTCATAGTAGGCCTCAAAACCCTTGCCGAAAGCGCGGATATCAATATAGAAAATATGGCATTCCAGATCCGGCTGATGCTCTTTGGCAATGATGGCTTCTTTGGTCGCATACATGCAGCAGACCGATGAGCAATAATTATGCTCCATCTCGCGCGAGCCGACACACTGGATAAAGGCAATCTTGTGGGGATGCTTGGCATCGGCCGGCCTCAGGATTTGGCCCTGATACGGGCCGCTGGCCGACATAATCCGTTCAAACTGGAGCGACGACACCACATTGGGATAGCGCCCGAACCCGAATTCCTGTTTGCGATTGGAATCAAACAGTTCAAAGCCCGGCGCGAGAATAAGCGCGCCCACATCAAGCGTTTGTTTCTCTTCAGCGGGCATATCATGGTTAATTGCCTTGGCCTCGCAGGCCGCCGCACAGAGCAGGCACTCACAGCAGACTGCGCAGGAAAGACAGCGGCTTGCCTCTGCCTTGGCCTGCTCCTCGGTGTAACCGAGCTCCACCTCGCGGAAATTGCCCTTCCTCTGTTCTACCGGCAGGGTCGGCATTTTGACCCGCGCTTTCTTTTCTACGCCTTCAGTTTCTTTCTTTACCTCATCACGTACTGGTTCTTCCCGACCGACTTTTCCACCGGAGGCGGATCCGCCTTTGGCGGAAAGATCCTGACCGCTCAGATAGCGGTCAATAGATTCAGCGGCTCGGCGACCGGCCACAATCGCTTCTATAGCTGTCGAAGGCCCGGAAACCGCATCGCCTCCGCAGAAAATTCCGGGGACGGACGTCTCCAGAGTTATACTATCAACCTCGACTAAGCCCCGCCGGTTGATCTTGATAGACTTGTCCGCCGAAGCCTCAGCGAAAGCGGCAGTTTTATCAAGGTTCGGCTGATTGCGTAGCGGAGTGGTATCCGGCTGTTGGCTGATTGCCGGGACAATAATATCTACAGGAACGGTAAATTCAGAATCCTTGAGCGGGACTGGCCTGCGCCGGCCGGATGCATCCGGTTCGCCGAGTTCCATCTTGACACATTCCAAACCGGTCACCGCGCCCTTCCGGCCTAACACCCCGGTTGGCGCAGTTAGATAAGTAATCCTGATGCCTTCCTTTAAAGCCTCTTCAATTTCATTGGGGTTGGCCGGCATTTCTTTGTGACTGCGGCGATAAATGATGGTAACTT
Source organism: Lentisphaerota bacterium (assembly GCA_016188985.1). GTDB lineage: Bacteria > Verrucomicrobiota > Kiritimatiellia > JAAZAB01 > JAAZAB01 > VSJD01. The sequence goes on from JACPGM010000047.1 coordinate 11,938, forward strand.
CTGACGCCCCAAGCCGCCAAGCGCTGCGGGCCACATCCATCGCCACGTTACCGCCGCCGATTACAGCCACCTTCTTACCCTTGACCTCCGGCGGGTTGCCGAGATTAAGGTCTTTCAAGAATGTGACCGCATCAATAACGCCGGCATATTCCTGCTCGCCGGAAATATCAAGTTTCAGCCCCTGCCAGGCGCCAATCGCCAAAAAGATCGCTTTGTAGCCCTGCTTCCTTAAACCATCCAACGTTAAATCCCGGCCCAGGGCGGAATTGAGCCTGAGTTCTACACCGAGATCAAGGACCGCCGCCCGAATCTCATTTTGTAATATCTCTTTAGGCAGGCGATAGTCCGGGATGCCGTATCTGAGCATCCCGCCGACATCCGGTTGCGACTCAAAGATGACAACCTGATATCCTTTGAGCGCCAACTCCCGTGCGGCCATTAGACCGGCCGGGCCGGCGCCAATGATAGCGACTTTCTCGTCATGCTTCGCAATCTGTTGAACCTGCGGCTTTTTGTCGGGATTGGCCAATTCCCAATCTGAAAGAAATCGCTTAAGCGCCGCAATGGAGATGGGCTCATCAAGTTCGTTACGGGTACATTCAGCCTCGCAAGGATGCAGACAAATCCGTCCGCAGATGGACGGAAATGGATTCTGACGGCGCTCAACCTCAAGCGCTTCGGCATACCGGCCTTGCGCAATCAGGGCAACATAAGCATGCGCATTAACCCCAGCCGGACAGGCAAACCGGCAGGGACTGACGCCCTGTTTGTCTATGGCAAACGCGCCGGGAACCGCCTGGGGGTAACGGCGGTAAATCGCATTGCGTTTGATGAGATCCACGTCAAACTCACTGTCAACCCTCACCGGGCACTTAACCACACAGTCTGAACAGCCCGTGCATTTGGATAAATCAATGTAACGGGCGCGTTTTCTAATCGTTACCTTGAAATTGCCCGGCTCGCCTTCTACCTTCTCTAAATCGGCATTGGTAATTTTCTCTATATTAAAATGACTGCCCACATCAACGATTCTGGGCGCAAGCGTGCACATTGCGCAATCGTTGGTCGGAAAGGTCTTGTCCAACTGGGCCATTACGCCGCCAATACAGGGGGTCTTGTCTAATAGATAAACCTTGTAGCCGGCCTCGACCAAATCAAGCGAGGCCTGCATGCCGCCGATGCCGCCGCCTACGACCAGGGCGGCGCCGACTTTTCCGCTAAATTTCTTGTTTGGCGTCATGATCGCACCTGAACTCCTCAAACTGCGGTCTCCACGCGTGTTTCCACGATCTTACTTGCCTCCCGTCCTGCCATTAAAAATGGTTTAACCTTTGCCGTTTTATTTCGGGCGGTTGCCCGGGTTTCAGCTCAGCGCCTCGAACTCCAGCCGGAACGAATAAACATCGCCGATCAATTGGCTATGAACGGTGCAATCAGCCTTGTTAAGGACCGCCAACATCGGTTTGTTTTCCACCAGCACTTCGGCGGCAAAGCCACTGATTCCATTGCGGCGCGCGATCCGGATAAGGTAGCTCAGCAAGAAGCTGCCCAGGCCGCGCCGCTGCCATTTATCGTGCACGGTAAAGGCCACCTCGGCCCAGTTGGTCTTCGGGTCCAGATAGTAGCTGCCGATGGCAATAATCTGCTCGCCATAGGCTTCCGGCAACACGCCGACAATGCAGACATCGTTGCGGTGGTCAACATAGACGAAGTCCTCGATCTGTTTCCGCGAGATACCCTTGACCGTCCGCATGAAGCGGTTGTAAATGGACTGCTCCGACAGGCCATAGAAATGCTCCCGCATCCGCGCCATGTCGGTGGGATGAATCGGCCGGAAGAGGATCTGCGTGCCGTCCTTGAGCAGATAAGTGACCCGCATTTCCTTGGCGGCGACGACAATCAGGCCCTCTTTATCGGCCAGCCCGGCGGAAAGATACTTGGCCGCAACGGCTTCGCGCAGGAGCTGCGCGCGGAACTTCGGATGGGCAATACTGATGAGCGCCATGGCGCGCTCGCTGATGCTTTTGCCGTAGAGATAGGCAACGCCGTATTCGGTGACAACATACTGGACGCCGGCGTTGGCCATAACTACGCCCGCGCCGGGGCTGAGCCGGGTGACAATGCGCGAACCGGCGCCGTCCGCGGTGGTCGCGGGCAAGACAATGATCGCCTTGCCGCCGCGCGATTTAGCCGCGCCACGACTGAAGTCCGCCTGCCCGCCGACGCCGCCGAAGAACTCCGCGCCCGGGGCGCCGGCGCAGACCTGACCGGTGAGGTCCACCTCCAAGGCCGCGTTAATGGCAACCATCTTGTATTGTTTCTGGATGACCGCTTGGTCGTTGACATATTCGGTCGGATAAAACGCAATGGCTGGGTTGCGGTCCACAAAGTCGTAGAGTTGCTTCGTGCCGACGCAGAAGCTGGCCACAACCTTGCCGCGGTCAATAGTCTTGCGGGCGCCCGTGACGGCGCCGCACTCGATCAATTCCCTGACGCCATCGGTAATCATCTCCGTGTGAATGCCTAAGTCCTTCTTGTCTTTAAGGTAAGGGAGCAATGTCTGCGGCAGGTAGCCGATGCCGGCCTCGATGGTGGAGCCGTTCTCGATGAGCGCCGCGAGATACTCGGCGATCTGCCGGGTGCACCCATTGGCCGACGGCAGCGTCACTTCCGGAATCGGGGTTTCCGTGGGCACGAGCACGTCAATATCATGGACATGCACGCAGGAATCGCCCAGGGTGCGCGGCATGTTGCTGTTGACCTGCGCGATAACCAGGCTGGCGTTGGCAATGGCGCTCTTAACCACGTCCACCGCGACGCCCAGACTGCACAAACCGTATTCGTCCGGCGGCGTCACCTGGATCAGCGCCACGTCCAGCGGCAATTTGCCGGAGTTGAACAGGTGCGGGATGTCGGAGAGGAAGGTCGGCGTGTAATCACTCAGACCTTCCCGGATAAGGCCGTAAATGTTTTCGGTGATGAAGAAGCTGTTGACGCGGAAATAGCCGGTCAAATCCTTGCGCGCATAGGGCGCCTCGCCAAACGTAAGCAGATGCACAATTTCCGAGTCCGGCAGTTCGTAGGCCCGCTTGGTCAACGCCCCGACCAATTCCCGCGGCTGGCCGCAACCCGTGCCGATAAAGATGCGTTGGCCGGGACGAATTTTACGGACGGCCTCGTCCGCGCCGGCAATCGTCGCCGCGTATTTTTGCCGCCACTGCGGATCGCAAGTTGGCTTAGGGTTGTTCATGTTTGACTTCCGCGTTGGCCAGGGTCATCCGGGCGTCGGCCACATAGGGCGTCATGCCTACTTCGCCGACCACAAAGGGATTGATATCCAGCTCCACAATCTGCGGGTAGTCCGTGACGAGCTGGCTGATATGCTGGAGCGCGCCGGCAATGGCGTCGAGGTCCACCGGCGCCTGGCCGCGCGCGCCTTTGAGCAGCTCATAGGAACGGGTGCCTATGAGCATCTGCATCGCTTCTTCGGCGGTTACCGGCGCGAGATGGAAGGTGACATCCTTCATCACCTCGACGAAAATGCCGCCTAAACCAAACATCAGCATGGGCCCGAACTGCGGATCGCGCGTCATGCCGAGAATGAGCTCGCGGCCGCGCGCGCCCATCTTCTCGACGAAACCACCGCGGATGTTGGCTTGCGGCGTCCGCCGGTGCGCGCGCAACATCATCAGGTCGAAGGCGTCGCGCACCTGCTCGGCGTTGGCCAGGTTGAGGCGGACGCCGCCGAAATCGGATTTGTGAATAATGTCCGGCGAACAAATCTTGAGCACCACCGGATAGCCGATCCGCTCGGCGGCTTCCACCGCCTCGTCGGCGGTGCGGGCCAGGTGGCCCGGCAGGATCATGAAGTTATAGGCTCGCAGAATCTCTTTGGCTTCCACCTCGCCCATTTGCTTAATGCCGCTGCGGACCTGCCAGTTGATGACGCGGTCCACGCGCCGGCGGTTGACGGGAAACCGCGTAACCAGCCGGGGCGGACGGTTGCGCCAGGCCGCGTAGTCGGCCATCGCCAGGAGCGCGCGCACGGCCCGGTCGGGCGATGGATAATTCGGGATGCCCACGCGCATCAATTCATCTATCGCCGCCTGCACGCTGTGGCCGCCCAGGAAGGCCGCCAGCAACGGTTTGCGGGCCTTATGGGCCGCCGCCAGTTTCTTGGCCAGTTCCAGCGGCTTGGTCATGCTCTGCGGTGTCACCACCACAATGATCGCATCCGTGGCGGGATCCTGCTGCAGGCAGTCGAACGCGGCCACGTAACGGTCCGGGTCGGCGTCGCCAATGACATCCACCGGATTGCCGAGCGTTGCGGTCGGCGGCAGCAACTTCTGCAAATCGGCCTTGGTCCGGGCAGTCGGCAGGGCCATCTGCAAGCCAAGATTTTCCACGGCGTCGGCCGCCATGATGCCGGGACCGCCCGCGTTGGTGATGATGCCGACCCGCTTGCCCGGCGGCAGCGGCTGCATCGCCAGCGCCAAGGCATAATCAAACAGCGCCTCGATGTTCTCAGCCCGAATAACGCCGGAACGCTTGAACGCGGAGCCATAGGCCATATCCACCCCCGCCAAGCTGCCGGTGTGTGAAGAAGCGGCCCGCGCGCCGGCCGCGGTCGTGCCGACCTTGAGAATGACAACCGGTTTCTGGGAAGCCGCCTGCTCGGCGACGCGTAGAAACTCATCGCCCGCGCTGATGCTTTCGAGGTAGCCCGCGATAACCTTCGTTTCCCGGTCATCGGCCAGCGCCTGCAGAAAATCCACTTCGTTGAGATCGGCCTTGTTGCCGAAACTGATAATCTTGCTGAGCCCCATTTTCCGGCCGACGGCCAAGTCGAGCATCGCCGCGCAGAGCGCGCCGGACTGCGAGATAATCGAGATGGCGCCGACCGGCGGGAAAGCCGACGCAAAGGTCGCATTCATTTTGTGGTGCGTATTGATCAGGCCGATGCAATTCGGCCCCATCATCCGCACACCCTTGGCGTGGCAGACCGCCGCAATCTCATTCTCCAGTTCCGCGCCCTTTGGGCCGCTCTCCTTGAACCCGGCCGTGATGACGATGACGGCCTTCGCGCCGGCGCGGGCGGACATGACGATCGCGTCCTTCACTGCCTTTGTCGGCACCACAATCACGCTGAGGTCTATCGGGAGCTGATATTCGCTGAGGTCGCCGTAGCACTTCAGGCCCAGCACTTCCCTGGCGGCCGGGTTCACCGGCACGATCGTCCCCGCGTATCCGCCCTGCTGGAGATTTACCAGGATCTCATGGCCGACCTTGCCGGGCGCGCGCGAGGCCCCGATGACCGCAATGCTGCCCGGCGCCAACAGGCTCTCAAGCGGCCGCGGCGCCGGATGATCGTTGAAGACCATTTTTCTTGAGTTCGGCCATTCCGTCAATTCAGCGACCTCGCTAAGCACCGCCGTATCTGCGCACGTTTCCACGGGTCAAGTCCTCCCTATGCCAAAAGGCCGGTTTTGCGGCCTTTTTTGGCCTTATTTGCCTTGCCAACCAAAGTGAAACATTTTTGCTTGCTATTGTCAAGCAATTAACGTTAAATATTTCACGTCAAGAAAAGAGGACCGTTTCCGGCCCGGCCGGCCATTGGTAAAGGAGGCTGTCACCATGCATGAGTGGGGAATTACGCAGGACCTGTTGAGCGAAGTTCAAAAACGCGTCGCGGAAAACCGGCTGGGCAAAGTAACCTTGATCCGGATTGATCTGGGCACGCGCGCCGGCTTGAGCGCGGCGGCGCTCAAGACCTGCTTCTCGGCGCTGACCCGGGACACCATTCTGGACCAAACCAGGTTGCAGATAAAAAAAACGCCCGGCGCTGCCATTGTCATTAAGACCATTACCGGCTCCCGGGCGGAATGAACCTGAGGCCGCACGATGACCATACCACCAGAACTACAGACTGATTTTCTGGCCGGGCTTCTGCGCCGGACCAGCCGGCCGGCGCCGGCAATCGCCGCGGCAATTATCCAAAAAGCGCGCGCCAAAAAGGGACTGGCGCTTGAGGAGGTCGGCCGGCTGCTCAACCTGTCCGCCGCCGCCGGAAAAGATTCGCAACTCACCGAGCAACTTTTCCAGACAGCCGCGCTCGTCAAGCGGGAGATTTATGGGCCGCGGCTGGTTCTGTTTGCGCCACTGTATATCTCGGACTACTGCGTCAACGACTGCGCCTACTGCAATTTCCATACCCGCAACCGGGAGCTCGTCCGCCGCAAGCTCACCCTGAGCGAAGTCGCCGCGCAGACCAGGTTCCTGATCAACCAGGGGCATAAACGTCTGCTCCTGGAGTTCGGGGAAGATCCGGTCCACAACCCCATAGACTATATCGTCAAGGTCATCCGTCAAATCTATGCGGCGCGAACGCCCCGGGGCAATATCCGCCGGGTAAATGTCAATATCGCCGCCACGACGGCGGCCGACTACCGCAAGCTCAAAGCCGCCGGCATCGGCACTTACCAGCTCTTTCAGGAAACCTATCACCGGCCGACCTATGAGCAATTGCACCGCGGTCCCAAGGCGGATTACGAGCGCCAGATCGGCGCGGCGGGCCGGGCCTTTGCCGGCGGGATTGAAGACGTGGGTTTGGGCGCGCTTTTCGGGCTGTATGACTGGCGCTTTGAAGTGCTCGCGCTGGTGGCCCACAGCCAGTATCTGGAGCGCACCTACAAGGTCGGTCCCCATACGATTTCAGTTCCGCGCTTGCGCCCCGCGCCGACGGTTACTTATCGGGCGGCTTACCCGGTGAGCGATGACGATTTTCTGCGGTTGATTGCGATCCTCCGGCTGGCCTTGCCGTATGTGGGCATGATTATTTCCACGCGCGAGCGTCCGGAAATCCGCCGGCAAGCGTTCCAAATTGGCATCTCCCAGGCCAGCGCCGGCTCGGTTACCGTTACCGGCGGCTACGGCCGCCAAAGGCGGCAACCCCAGTTTGCCATTGCGGATGAAAGGCCGCTACAGGAAGTAATCCGCGCCGTCATGGCGGACAAACTGATCCCGAGTTTCTGCACCGCCTGTTACCGCCGCGGCCGGACGGGCGAGCGCTTCATGCAACTGGCCAAGCCTGGATCCATTCAACACCTCTGTCAGCCCAACGCCCTCCTGACCTTGGCCGAATATCTGGCCGATTTCACCACGGACGGCCTGCGGGAAAAAGGATACCGGCTGATTGCAGCCGGCCTGCGGCAGATCACCGATGATGCGGTGCGTTCGGAGACCGAGCGGCGCCTGGCGCAAGTGCGTGCCGGGGCGCGGGATTTATATTTTTGATCGTGACTGTTCAGGTCGTTAAGAAATGGAACTACGAAAAACGTGAAAGACGCAAAAAAGAAAAAGGAAATTGAAAATTTCGTGTATTTGGCGCATTTCGTAGTTTCCACCTGCGGCGGATCCGCTAACGGCGGAAATTGTTTGTTCAGATAGCTGAGCAGTTATTTTTGATCAAGGCCTTAACCAATGTGTTACGCCATTCCAGGGAAAGTAGTGGAACTCAACGGACGCCACGCCGTCATTGACTACTTCGGCGAACGCCGCCAGGCCTATACCGACCTCACCCGCCCCTCTCCGGGCGACTATGTCTATGCCCAGGGCGGGTTCGTAATTCAAACCGTGCCGGCCCAGGAAGCCTTGGCAATTCTGGCTGACTGGCAGGAACTTTTTTTCCGGCTCCAGCAAACCGATCAAAAATTGGCCCAAAGGAAGCGCACGCTTCATGAGCAGGCCAACGCCGTCCGCCAGCAATTTCAGGGCAACTCCTGTTGCGTTCACGGCATTCTGGAGTTCTCCAACTACTGCCGGAATAACTGCCTCTACTGCGGCATCCGCAAGGACAACCGCAAGTTACAACGCTATCGCATGAGCGAACAAGAAATCCTGCAAGCCGTCGAATACGCCGTTAATCAATTGGGGTTCCGCGCGCTGGTCCTGCAGTCGGGCGAAGATTTTTGGTACAGCGAGGCCAAACTCTGCCGGATCGTCAGGGAAATCCGCGCGCGCTTTTCTGTGCTCATTTTTTTGTCGCTGGGCGAGCGGCCGCGCGCGACCTACCACAAGTTATATGAGGCCGGCGCCCGTGGCGCTTTGATCCGGTTCGAGACCAGCGACGCGGAGCAGTATAAAAAAATCAAGCCGGAATCCACCCTGGCCGACCGTCTCGGGCTCATCAAAGACCTCCGCGATCTCGGCTATCTGATTATTTCCGGTTTCCTGATGGGCTTGCCGGACCCGACGGCGGGCGTGGCCCAAAGCGGGCCGCGGGGACAGAACGGCCGGAACGTTCTTGCCGACATCAAGCGGACGGCCGAATCGGGGGCCGAGATGTTTTCGTTCGGGCCGTTCATTCCCCACCCGGAAACGCCCTTGGCCGCCGCCCGAGGGCCCCGGCTGGCCACCGTGCTTAACGCCATTGCCCAGGCCCGCTTGATGTATCCGACCGCCAAGATTCTGGTAACTACGGCCTTGGAGACTTTGGATCCCGCGCAGGGCGCGCGGGCCGGCCTGATGGCCGGCGCCAATTCCCTGATGATCAATATCACTCCGCAAAAATACCGCCGCCTTTACGAGATTTATCCTAACCGCGCCGGCGTTGAGGATGACACGCCTAAGCGCATTGACAAGCTGCTCGAATTACTGCATGCCCTCGGCCGCGCCCCGACCGATATCGGGGTTTCTTAGCCCAACAGCAGATTTGCTTCCCGGCCGAAGTCGCCACTCTCCCATGATCAGTTCTTTTTCATTTGCATATTCCCTGAGAAAAACGTAAACATTAAGCAGCGCTATCGCCAATAAGAACTGGACTCGCTAAGCTGAGCTTGGGACCGCAATATGGCCGTGGGCAAAAACCTTAACACTCCCAGCGCCGTGCAGGCGCCTGGGCCGGAGCCAACGCCTGGTCAGCCCAGCAGCGCCAGCGCGCTTAATCACCCGTCGCTGCAGAAGCTTGACGAGCTTTCGCGCCAGTTGCTTGACATCGGTCTGGCCGTAGTCTTGCCGCACGCCAAGGGCTGGGAACACCTCTGGCTGAGCGGCAACGGGCCCTGGGCGCCCTATTGCCGGCTTTTCCTGCGCCATGCGGAAGGCGCCAAACAATGCAAGATGTGCCATATCCTCATGGCCGTTGCCGCCTGCACTCAAGGCATCCGCGAGCACCGTTGTCACACGGGCGCCTCGGTGCTCGTAGCGCCGGTTCAGCAGCCTCATGGTGAAGCCGCGGCGGTCTTGAGTAATTGTGTTTTTTTTACCGGCAAGCGCGCCAACATCTGGCCCGAAACACGGGAACGCGGAAAAAAACTCGGCCTGGACCTGAAGAAGTTGCGCAAAGAGTTTCTGGCCTTGCCGGAACCGACCGCCGAAAAAAAAGCGCTTGCCCATCTTATCCTGGAAACGGCCGCTCAGATGGCCGCGGAACTTTCCCGCCGGCGCCTGCTGGAACAGGAGTTGAACAAACTGCGCAATCGCGTACAAGGCAAGGAGTTCAATCCCTCGGCGGTCGAACGCATCCTCAACACGGCCATGAAAATGCCATCGAATCACAAACCGGCCACGGCCCCGCCTGCCCGCCATAGCTCGCAGAGCGACGGCGGGCGGCACGGCGCGGCGCACGGCGCGCCGGAACCAGATTCCAACGGAAAAACTCCGCCGGCCATCGTCAAAGTGGTAAAAAACCTGGTGAACCATCGGCCGGATCTTAACTTCTGCGTAACCGAAATTGCGCGGGCCGCGCGCCTTTCCCCAAATTATTTCTCGGCCTTATTTCGCCGCTATGCCGACGAAAGATTCTCGGATTTCCTTCTCAACCGCCGGATTGAACTGGCCCAGAAATATCTGCGCGACAAAACCTTGAACGTCAGCGAGGTGGCCTTCAAGGTGGGTTTTGACGACCCCGGTTATTTTATCAGACGTTTCAAGCGCCGCGTGGGCCTGACGCCCGGAGCATGGCGCAGCCGCCTGGCGTAGATAGAAACGGACGGCGCGGACGGAGCCGCGCCCTCCCTGCTGATGAATTGCTTGGAGGGCGGACCTCCGTGTCCGCCGCGCTTGGAAGCATTATTACCCACTACGAATCGAAAGAACCACATGAGCAATAAATCCTTTGAGCTGCGGCTGAACGACGTGCGCGGGGTAATGCTCAATAGCCTGCGCCCTACAGCGCTTGGAGCGCTGAGCGCGGAGCTGCGGGGGGTCTTAAGCGCCGGCAAAATGTTGCGCGCGCGCCTGATTCTGCGTCTGGGCCCGGCCACTGGCCTGAACGCCGGCACGCAGGTCCTCACCGCCGCGGCCGTCGAAATGATCCATGCCGCCAGCCTGCTGCACGATGATGTCATTGACGGCTCCGAACTGCGGCGCGGGGCGCCGTCCTTTTGGATAACGCGCGGCGTCTCGGGCGCCATCCTCCTGGGCGACTTGCTGGTCTGTCGCACTTTCCGGGAGCTCAATGCCAACTGCCCCCAACTGGTCAGCCCCCTGTTGCGCTTCATGGAAGAAATGTGCGACGCCGAAACCGAACAGGAATTGCTGCTGCGCAACACCGCGCCGGACTGGCCCAAATGCGTAAACCTGGCCCGGCGCAAGACCGGCTCGCTCTTTGCCTTCGCCGGCTATGCCTGCGGCCAGAACGACGCTGAGCTTTGCGAAGCGCTTCAGGAAGCCGGCTATGTCATCGGCACCGCCTATCAGTTAGCGGATGATGTTTTAGACGCCACCGGCGACCCCGCGGCGGCCGATAAAACATTGGGCACCGATGCGCTGAACGGCAAATTGACCGCGGTCTCCGCCTGGGCCGGACCGAGCTCGGCCAGGGAAACGCGCCCGGCCAACCTGGGCCGTTATGTGGGCCAACTGTGCGCCGGCACCGGAAAGACGTTAAGGCCGTGGCCAACGGTTGAGGAAGCCTGGAACGAATATATGGCGCTGGACATGTTGCCGGCGATAGCTGCCATGACCGAACTGCTCCCGGCCGCGGAGGCCGTAAAGTGACACTCTACCACATGAACGCCGCGTGACCTGCCCGCAGTCGCTACGCTCCAACGTTGCGCGGGGGGGGGGGGGCATGCGGCCTACAGAAATTGCCAACCCATGAGCACGCTTGAATTGACCCCACCCGCTAAGTCCGCGCCAGAGCAACCCTTGCAAGCGGGCGGGCCTGCCCGCAATGCTTCCCGATTCTATCGGGATGCGGGCGGGTTCGACGCCGCCGTTTTCGTGAATAACGCCAAGTGGTTCATTCGCATCCGCTGGCTGGCGGTAGGCGTGCTGGCGCTCACGGGAGTTCTGGGCACTCTGTTTCCCGCTACCATCACGGAGCTTGGTTTCGTGCCGCCCATCCGATGGCCCTGGGCCTTGGCCGTAATCCTGGCCGGAGCCAATTTATGTTTCTGGATCCTGGCGCGAAAACTAAATGAAGCTGCGGAACTGCGCCTGGCCGAAAACAACATCTGGCTGCAGATCCTGGTAGACCTGGCGATTGTCACCCTTCTGGTTCATATCGTCGGCAGCACTACAACTTTCATCTCTTTCATTTACCTGCTGCACGTCGTGCTGGCCTGCGTCTTCTTTTCCATCCGGCAAAGCCTGCTGGTTACCATGCTGGCGGCGAATGCTTATCTGTTGTGCGTGGTCCTGGAATTGACCGGCGTCTGGCCAGCCGGCGGCGTTCTCCTGCACGCCGAATATCCCCATGCGCCGATCATGCTGGATATTGCCTTTGCCGCCTCGGCGGTGTTTATCTGGCTGGTCGTCTGGTATCTCGTTTCGCACCTGGCCGAAACCCTGCGCCGGCGCGATCGGCAACTCAGCCTGGCCAATGCAGCGCTTAAGGCTGCTGACCAGGAAAAAAACCTTCAGGTACTGCGCACCACCCACGACCTCAAGGCGCCGTTTTCCGGAATTGAAAGCAACATCCATATACTAAGATTCCAGCACTGGGACGCGCTGCCGCCGGCGGCTCGCGCCATCCTGGAGAACATCGAAACCCGCGCCCAGGTCTTGCGCGAACGTATTCGCGATATTTTCATTCTGGGCGAACTGCGCTCCCAGGCGCCCGGCGCCGACTCCGATAGCCAAACCGACCTGCAGGCCGTCATCAAGACAGTGATTGAAGACTTGGCCGATAAAGCGCAGAGCCGCACGATCGAGTTGCGCGTTGCCGTGCCGGCCATTGCCGTCAAGGTCAGTCCCAAACCACTAACCATGCTTTTTGCCAATGTGATTGCCAACGCCATTATTTACTCCCACCCCGGCGGCGAGGTCGAGGTCTCCGCCCAAGATGACGCCGCGGCCGTCACGGTTCAAGTCCGCGACCACGGCATTGGCATCCGCGACGAGGAACTGCCCCATATTTTCGAGGAGTATTACCGGACCAGGGAAGCCGCCGAGTTTAACAGCCTGTCCACCGGCTTAGGCCTGGCTATCGTCAAGGAAATAGCGCAAAAATGGGACCTTACTTTGCGCGTTGAGAGCAGCTTAGGTCAGGGCACCATCTTCGCCGTGGTCTTGCCGCGCGCGAGTGCAACCACGGCCCAGGAGCTTAACAGTCGCGCGTAATGACCGATTTGTTACATTTTTTTTACATTTTTTTGTATTGCTCTCTACGGGAACACACGCTAAATTGCGGCGCGTGGTTTGGGAAACAATAAAAGGTTGAGTAGTGTTCACTTAATAAGTGGAGGTGTGTGATGGCTGCTGCGCAGGAAGTAAAACTGACCAAGAAAAGTCCCGCCAAGGGCGCATGCGGTAAAGAAACCAAGCGGAAATGGGAAAAGCCCACCTGGCAGGATGTCTCCGGCGGCGTAATGGCCCAGCCGTATATCCGGTTCACTTGATTTTTAGATCAAGGCGGCTTATCCAGCGGCGCACCACAGGCTAAAGCCAGAGAACAGTCCCGCGAGTCTGCCTGAGCGCCCGCAATGCTTCCCGATGCGCTGAACGCGATCGGAATGCAGGCGTCTCGTCTACCGGCCAGTTTGGAACAGGCAGATCGGTGTAGCGGCCGTTTCCACCACAGGCGGACAAGCGTGAGAACGGTGCCTTGGCGGTTCTAACGAACCGCACCTACACTCCTGATCGGCGCTCTCTGGCCGACGCTCGGGCAGGCGGGCAGACAGGCAGGCCGCCCAACAACTCACCAATGTCTGCCCGGGCACGGCCGGGAAATCGCTTAACTCAGCTTGGCACATGAAAGGACAGCTTATGCAATTTGCCCCGCATGTAAAATGGCGCCGCGAAAAATTCGGCGCTGTGGTTTTCGACACGCTTAGCGAAAAAATTTACGTAACCAATGCCATCGGCGGCGCCGTCCTCTCCCTCATGGCGCAGGGTCTGGATGCCGCGGCCCTCATCGCGCGGTTGCAGCAGGATTTCGACGGCGACCCCGCCCAAATCGAAACGGAAGCGGCCGCCTTTCTCCAGGCGCTGCAATCGGCCGGGTTCCTGGCAAAACCGGGCGGGGGGGCGTCATGACACAAGCGCTCGCGACCATTCCCGGAGCATCGGTTGAGCAGTATGAGGCTCCGCTCTTCATCGCCTGGCAGATTAACGCCGAGTGCAATCTGAACTGCTTCCACTGCTGCGAAGAAGCCGGAATGGCCTTTCCCGATCAGATGAGCAAGGCGCAGATGCTCGATCTGTGCGCGCAGATCGTCAAGGCCCAGATCCCCTACGTCGCGCTCTCCGGCGGCGAGCCGCTCATCTGCCCGCATTTCTGGGACGTGCTGGAATACCTGCGCAAAAACAATGTCAGCGTCAAAATCGAAACCAACGGCGAATTTATTGACGAGAAGGTGGCGCGACGCCTGGGCGCCCTCACTCTGCGCTCCGTTCAGATCAGCATGGACGGCGCCACGGCCAAGAGCCATGAGGCTTTGCGCGAACGCGGCAACTGGCAGAAGGTGATCCGGGCCTGCAAGCTGCTGCGTGACACAAGCGCTAATATCGAGATCGTCTTCGTGCCCACCCGCTTCAACATCCACGAGGTCGGCGAGGCCGTGGACCTGGCGGCCTCGCTGCAGGCGCATGGCTTTTACACCGGCAAACTCATGCGCATCGGCCGCGCCGCCCAAAACTGGCAGAAACTATGTCCCTCCGACGACCAATACCGCGAATTCTTTGCCGTGCTGGAGCAGAAAAAGGCGCTCTATTTGGGGCGCATGAAGGTGTTTAATTATCCCTATGACGTGATTGAAGAATTGCGCTACCGGTTGGAAGCGCCCGCGGCCAGCCTGCTCGTGCTGCCTAACGGCAAGGTGAAGCTGATCGGACCCCTGCCCTTCATTTGCGGCGACGTGACCGTCATGCCGCTCACCCAGGTCTGGCGCAACTACAAGAAAGCCTGGAAGGATAAGCGCGTCACCGAGTTTGCCAGCCGCGTCCTCAAGAATCCCGCGCTGGTCGCCGAAGCCAACCGCTGGAGAGAATTGTGAGCGTTGGACTAAGCCTGGCCACCGTGGCCGGCGCATTGCGCTACCGCTTCTTCCTGGTGGCCGGCATATTTCCTTATCTCCTGGGAGCGGCCGTTGCCGGCCGGGACGGCGCAACCGCGGATTGGTGGCTGCTGTTTGTGGGATTGGCCGGTGTTCTCGCCGTCAGCGCGGGCATTGAAGGGCTAAACGAATACTTCGACACGCTAATCGGCACCGATCGAGTTTTTGAATTAGGCCAGCGCCCTAAGGCCCACTGGCCTTTGCCGGTAGGGATCTCAGGTTTTGGCGTTGCCTTCCTGATCGGGATATATCTGACCTGCCTGCGCGGCTGGCCGATTCTGGCGTTGATGCTCTTTGGCGGGGCGGCGGCCCTCTCGTATCTTTGCCCAGGCGTCCATTTGTCCTACCGCGGCCTGGGCGAAACCGTAATTACCATCAGCTACGGGTGCGGCTTGACCCTGGGCGGCTACTATCTGCAGGCCGGAGGCTTGAGCTGGAGCTGCGTGTGGGCATCGCTGCTGCCCGCGTTGCTGATCCTGGCCATGACGCTGGCTAACGAGGTCCCCGATTATCATGGCAGCCAGTTGGTCGGCAAGCGCAATATCGTCGTCCGCCTTGGCCGCCTGGGCGCGGCATGGGCGTATTGTCTCGTCACGGCCTCAGCCTTTCTCCTGTTGTTAGCCGGACTGCTCAGCGGCATTTATCCCGCGTTGCTGGGCTGGGCTTTTCTGCTGGCGCCTTTTGCGCTGGTTAACAGCCGAGCGGCCCTGCGCCTTTACGAGGCGCCGGTAAGTTTCTGCCGGGTTATTCGCGGCGCCATGCTCCAGTATGTTTTAATTACCCTCCTTGCCGCCGTGAGCTACGCCTGGGGCGGCTGAACCTGTGGTGAGCGTGGCCGAACCAAGGCGGCGCTGCTGCCAAGCGCAACTAGTGCTCAGATTCATCAAGTAGCCCTTCCCGGTTAGCGGTCGGATGTAATCGGTCAGTTTCGAGGTGGTCGCGTGAAGGTTCCGCCGGCAGGCGGATCCGCCAGGGTGGAAGGGACGGCTCGCCTGTCTGCGTGCGTACCCGCACAGGCAGGCCGAGCCGTCCGCGGCGCGTTCGGGCCTACTCCGCCGTAGTAAGCCTACTGGCTACGAAGGCTGGACGAACGCGCCCTACCCGTTGCCACCACAAGACTGACGGATTACGGTTAGATCCACTGAGCACTGAGCACCTTCATGTTTGCATTGTTCAGACTACTTCGATATAGTAGCGCGGCATGGGGCAAGCCCACTCGGCGGAAAGACTCTTACGGCTCTCATCGAAGGCGTCTGGCGTGCCGATCGCATAAATCAGATCTCGGGCGAGCGTTGCGCGCGCCCGATGTAACCGTGGGGCGAATTCGGTTTCCGCCGAAGGCGGATTCGGAAAAACAAGGCAAGTTTGGCGCAGATGCGCCGGCGGAGCGTGAAGCGCAATACTTGTGTATGCGCGAAAGCGCCAACGGCGCAGATGGGCTAAAATCGCCGTAGTATTTTCCGAACCGAATTCGAACCACTTGGAACGGAAATAAGACAATGGAAGCAGACAATCATCATAGGAGCAACTCATGGCCAAAATCACATTAAAAGGACAAGTAATTCATACGTCGGGGAAACTGCCGGCGCGGGGAACGATCGCGCCCGCCTTCAAACTGACCGGCGCGAACCTTGAGGATGTAACCCTGGCCAAGTTCGGTCAGAAGAAAAAGATCATCAATATTGTGCCCAGCTTGGACACGCCCGTTTGCGCCGCCTCGGCGCGCAAGTTCAACGAGGCCATCCCGACAATTCGGGACACGGTGTTGATCAATATCTCGGCCGACCTGCCCTTCGCCCAGAGCCGGTTTTGCGAAAACCAGGGTTTAAAAAACATTGTCACGCTTTCCACGCTGCGTTCGCCGTCCTTCGGCAAGCACTACGGCGTCCAGATCAAGGACGGGCCCCTGGCCGGCCTGATGAGCCGCGCCGTGCTGGTATTGGACGGCAACAACCGCATCGTTTATGCCCAGCAGGTGCCGGAAATCACCCAGGAGCCGGATTATGCCGCCGCCCTCTCCGCGGTGAAGGCGCTCGCGTAAGTAAAAAAGGTAACTGTTCAGGTAACATATCCGAATACATTTTGACCACGGATATCACTGATTACACTGATACTGACCGTCGCCGGTCGCCCGTCAACGGCCCGACCGTATCCGTGTAATCCGTGGCAAATAATCACTCATCATGATTAAGACCGGCATCGGCTTTGATATTCACCCTTTGGTCAAGGGCCGGCGCCTGATCCTGGGCGGCGTGCACATCAAGCATCCTTTTGGTTTGGCCGGGCATTCCGATGCCGATGCGCTCTGCCACGCTCTGGCCGACGCCCTGTTGGGCGCCATCGCCGATGGCGATATTGGAGAGCATTTCCCGGACACCAACCCGCGCTGGAAAAACTCGTCCAGCCTCGATTTGCTTAAGCGCGTACGCGCGCGATTGAAAGCGGCCCAGGCGCGGGCGCTGCACGTGGATGCAATTCTAATGGCCGAGGCGCCCAAAATAGCGCCCTACCGGCAGGCCATGCGCCGGCGCTTAGCCCGCGCGCTGGCACTGCCCTTGGCGGGTGTTTCGATCAAGGCTACCACCATGGAAGGTTTAGGCGCCTTGGGCCGCGGCGAAGGCATCGCCGCCCTGGCCATAGCCACCGTGGAAGTAGCAAAACGGACGACAGACGTCAGACGACGGACGACGGAGCAGAAAAGCAAACATCCAACGCCCAACATCGAACGCCCAACGTCGAATGGAAAAGGGCGGATGACAGACGCCAGACGACGGACGACAGGAAATGGGAAGAAGCAGAAGATAATTCGATGATTGGTTGATTCGTAAGACCAGGAACCGAATCCACGACAGACGACGAACGGAAGACCGATGACCGACTGAAGAACCGAGAGCCAGGAACCAAGACCGCATTTCCCAACGCATTCCTCATGGCTTTATCTATTTACAACACCCTGACCCGGCGATTGGAAGAATTTGCGCCGATCCAGGCTCCCCAAGTCGGGCTTTATACCTGCGGGCCGACGGTCTACGACTTTGCCCATATCGGCAATTTCCGCGCCTACATCTTCGAGGACCTGTTGCGGCGCACCTTGCGCTTGCAGGGTTTCCGGGTCACGCAGGTCATGAACCTGACCGACGTGGACGACAAGACCATCCGCGGTTCCCAGGCCGCCGGAGTGCAGCTTGATGATTTCACGCGTCAATACAAGGAAGCTTTTTTTGAGGACTTGCGCACCCTGGCGATTGAGCCGGCCGAGCATTATCCCGCCGCCACCGCCCACATTGCCGAAATGATCGCTTTGATCGCGAAGCTGCTTGCGAAAGGCTATGCTTATCACTCCGAGGATGGCTCCATCTATTTCAGTATTGCCAAGTTCAAGCCTTACGGACAATTGGCGCATCTGGATCGGGACGGCTTGCGGAGCGGCGCGCGCATCGCCCAGGATGAATACCAGAAGGAAAACGCCTCCGACTTTGCCCTGTGGAAAGCCTGGCAAGCGGCGGATGGCGCTACCGCCTGGGAATCGCCTTGGGGCCGCGGCCGGCCCGGCTGGCACATCGAATGCTCGGCCATGAGCATGAAATATCTGGGCAAAAGCTTTGAGCTGCATACCGGCGGCGTGGACAATATCTTTCCGCATCACGAGAATGAAATTGCCCAGAGCGAGGCTGCCACCGGCAAGCCCTTCGTCAAATACTGGCTGCACTGCGCTCACTTGGTCGTGGATGGGCGCAAAATGGCCAAATCGGCCGGCAACTTTTTCACTCTGCGCGACTTGCTCCAGCGCGGCTATACCGGCCGCGAAATCCGCTACGCGCTGCTCAGCGTTCATTACCGCCAAGTGCTTAATTTCACCTTTGAAGCCCTTGCGGCCGCCCGCGGAGCGCTAAAGCGCCTGGACGAGTTCGCCGAAAAAATGCAAAACCAAAGCCCACCGGCGGCCGCTGGCCGCGAATTCCAACCGGTCAATGCTGAACTTCAATCGAAAATCGAAAATTGGGTTGCCGGCCATGTGGCCGCTTTCACCCGCGCATTGGAAGACGACCTCAACACTTCACTGGCGTTGGCCGCCTTGTTTGACCTCGTCTACGAAGGCAATAAGCGCCTGGCGGCCGGCGCTTTAACTCCGGCGCAAGCCCACCAGGCCCTGCAAGCCCTTGCCCAGATTGATCGCGTGCTGGATGTCCAACCCGGGATAACGCCACTTCCGCCGCAGACCATCATTGACCTGGCCCAAGCCCGCCTGGAAGCCCGCCGGCGCAAGGACTTTGCCGCGGCCGACCGTTTGCGCCGCCAGGTCGAGGCCCAAGGCTGGATTATTCAGGATACTGCTGAGGATTTCAAACTGAAGCGCTCAGGAGCAGCATCGTCGTAATGGGTCAGTTATTTTTTTGGGGGGCTTCCTGCCAGCTTGCCTGCCTGCCAAAGCCGCTTCGGCGCAGGCAGGTCCGGCAGGTGCCACAAATTTGTGCGCCCAGTGACGCAAGGTCACGGGGACGCGATAAGCCACCCCCAGATGGCTAAGGAGTTACGCATCGTCAGAAAGGTATGGATGAAACCACGCGGCAAGTTTATTACGCTGGAAGGACCGGAAGGCAGCGGCAAGTCAACCCATGCCCGATTGCTGGCGGCACGACTGCGTTCCGCGGGTCAGGCGGTTGCCGTTACCCGTGAGCCGGGCGGCACGCCCCTGGGCGAAAAGCTACGGCGCCTGCTGCAACACGACTCGGCCAGCGAGGGTATGTCCGCCGAAACCGAGACCTTACTCTTCATGGCCAGCCGGGCCGAGCTGGTGCGCCAGGTTATCGCGCCTGCCTTGGCCCGAGGCGCCTGGGTAGTATGCGATCGTTTTGCCGATTCCACCACCGCTTACCAGGGCTATGGCCGCGGCATCAACATCAAAACAATTCTAACCCTGAACAGCCTGGCCACCGGCTCTTTGACGCCGGATCTTACGATTCTACTGGACCTGACCGTCAAAGCCGGGTTTGCGCGCCTGCACCGGCGCAACCAGCGCGTCCGCGCGCAAAAGGACCGGCTTGAGCGCGAAGCCCTTGCCTTTCATGAACGCGTCCGCGCCGGTTATCGGAAGCTCGCCCGGCGCTGGCCGCAGAGGATCAAAGTAATTAATGCCGCTCGTCAAGTGGCAGCGGTCCAGGCCGATATCTGGAGATTGACCCAGCATGTCCTGCGAGCCTGAAACTGGGCGAGTTTTGGCGTCGTTCCGGCTGGCCAAAGCCGAAGATCGCCTGGCGCATGCTTATCTATTGGTGGGCGCGCCGCGCGGCGCGGCCGGAATGCTGGCCGAACGTATCGTAGCGCTGCTGTATTGCACCGCCGCTACTCAGCGTCCCTGCGGCCAGTGTGCCAAGTGCGCTCAGGCTGCGGCCCACACTTTGGCCGATGCCCTGTGGGTCGAGCCGCAAAAAAAGTCGCGCGGCATTCTGATCGAGCAGATTGCCGCCGTCCAGGAACACATCAACCTGACCGCCTTTGAGGGCGGCTGGAAAGCGGTGGTGCTGCTGTTTGCCGAGCGGTTAAACCGTGAAGCGGCCAACCATTTTTTAAAAACGCTCGAGGAACCGCCGGCCAAGTGCCTGTTTCTGCTGCTCAGCGACCAGCCGGCGGCGCTGCCGCCAACGGTGCGTTCGCGCTGCCAGCGCGTAGTGCTTCCCGCGGAAGAGCGCTTTGCCGGAAGCGAACTGCGCGCGGCGGTCATTGCGGCCATGACCGCGATCGAGGGTCGCACCGTCATTGCCGCCCTGGCGCGCGCGCGCCAGGTGCTGGCGGTGCTGAAGCAGGTGCGGGACGCAATTGAAGCAAAGGTGGATCAGGAACAATCCCATACCAAGGGCCAAGACGAACCGGAAGCAAGCGAAGAGATTTACGCGGCCCGGCTTGAAGGCCTTTACAAGGAGGCGGTCGCTCAACTGTTTTACTGGCTCTTACTGTGGCAACGCGACGTGCTGCGCCAGGTCGTCGGCGCGGGCGCGGCAGCGGCCGGGGCCTTTCCCGAACAAGCCGCGGCAATTAAGCAGCAGGCGGCCACCTTGACTTACTCAGCCGCATTGGCTAACGTCTACACGATTGAAGACATGCGCTGGCAAGTCGAGCAACACTTAAGCGTGGCTACGGTGCTCGAGCGCGGTTTTATTCGCCTGACGGCGGTAGTGCCGGAGGACCGACGACGGACCCCGCGAAACGTGGGGCAAGCGACAGATTTATCCCGCTTCGAGCGGGACGCCAGAGAGCCGAACACCGAATAGTGATCCATGCCCCGACTACTCCATATCAACTGCGACGACACCCACCCCTGGAAATGTATCGCCGCCGCCGAGCTGGCCATCGGCGCGGGCGACGCCTGCGTGGTCGAGGCCGATGGCGTGCCGGAATACGGCCACGTCCTGGCGCTTTCCGGCGAGAGAGAGTCCCTGCCCGGTGATTTGCCGCGCGTCCTGCGCCGGGCCACCATGCAGGACCAGACTCTGGCTCATGAAAATCAGCTGGTTGCCAAAGCGACCTGGCGTTTGTGCCTGGAAAAAATCAATGCGCTGCGGCTCAACATGCGGCTCGTCCGGGTGCATTACGCCCTGGACCGCTCCCACCTGACGGTAACGTTCACGGCGGACGAGCGCGTTGATTTCCGGCAACTGGTTCAAGACCTGGCGGCCGAAACCCGCGCGCGGGTGCGGATGCGTCAGATCGGCTCGCGCGACGAGGCCGCCATCCGCGGCGGACTTTCGCCCTGCGGCCGCGTCTTGTGCTGCGCGGTATGGCTCAAGGAGTTCAACAACATTCACATTCGCATGGCCAAAAGCCAGGGACTTTCGCTCAATCCCGCCGTGCTCAATGGAATGTGCGGACGGCTGAAATGCTGCCTGCGCTTTGAACAGGCCGGCTACGAAGAGCCTCAGCGTTCCGATCAATCAGGATGCGCCGCCGGGGAAGATTGCCCGCGGGCCCAGCCCGCGCAATCTTCGCATTCGTGCTTGGCAATCTCCCCGGAAACAACGATAATCCCCCGCCATGCTTAATATACTTGTCTTGAATGGGCCGAATTTGAACATGCTCGGACAGCGCGAGCCGGCGCTCTACGGCACCCAGACGCTGGATGATATTATCAAGGAGCTGCGCGAGCGCGCCAGGAGCCTTGCGGCGCGCATTGAACATGTGCAGAGCAACGATGAGGGCGTGCTGGTCGCGCAGCTCCAGGCCAGCCAGAAAAAATTCGACGGCATCATCCTGAATCCAGCCGCTTATACGCACACCAGCGTAGCCTTGCGCGACGCGTTGCAGACCATTACCGTGCCCTGCGTGGAGGTGCATCTGACCAATACGGCCGCCCGCGAGGAGTTCCGGCGCTTCAGCCTGACAGCGGGCGCCTGCCTGGGCCAGATCATGGGGTTCGGGGCTTTTGGCTACCATCTGGCTTTGATCGCTTTGGTTAATTATCTCAAGTCCGCGCTCAAGAGCGGCCAATCAGCGAGGTAACCATGCAACTGGAAAAAGTCAGGGAAATCGTTGACTTCATGACCGCGAACGGCCTGACCGAATTTGAAATGGAAGAGCACGGCGTGCGCTTGTGCATCAAGAAGAGCGTGGTCACGCCGGTGGTGCCCATGGTGGCGGTTCCCGCGGCGAGCGCCCCAAAAATCGAGGCCTCTCCGGCGGCAACCACGAGCGCCCCGTCCGCGGCTCCGGCCGAAGACGAGCGCCTGGCCGTTATCAAGGCACCCTTCGTGGGCACCTTGTACCACGCCCCCGCGCCGGACGCCGAGCCGTACGTAACTCTCGGGCAGGCCGTGACGCCGGAAACGGTCCTGTGCATTATCGAGGCCATGAAGGTCATGAACGAGATCAAGGCGGAAGTCAAAGGCGTCGTGCGCGAAATCCTGGTGGAAAACGCGCATGCCGTGCAATACGGCCAGCCGCTGTTTAAAATCGAGAAAACCTGATTGTTCAGGTTCAAAGTTCAGGGGTTCACAGTTCACCGTTGAAGCGTGATGAATATTCGATGGCCGTCAACCCTGAACTCCGAACCGTGAACCTGACAACCTGCCTAAAGATCATGTTCAACCGCATTTTAATTGCCAACCGCGGCGAAATCGCGCTGCGCATCATTCGGGCCTGCCGCGAAATGGGCGTCAAGACCGTGGCGGTCTATTCCGACGTTGACGAGCATTCCCTGCACGTCCAGATGGCCGATGAAGCCATCTGCATCGGGCCGGCCCCGGCCGCCGATAGCTACCTCAAGATCGCCAACATCATCAGTGCGGCCGAAGTGGCCGACGTGGATGCCATCCACCCCGGCTACGGCTTCCTGGCGGAAAACGCGCACTTTGTCCAGATCTGCGAAAGCTGCAACATAACCTTTATCGGCCCAACCGCCGACAACATCCAGAAGATGGGCGATAAAGCCGTAGCCCGCGCCACCATGCGCAAGAGCGGCCTGGCAACCATCCCGGGCAGCGACGGCGTCGTTAAGACCAAGGAAGAGGCCCTGGACATTGCGCACCGCATAGGTTACCCCGTGCTGATCAAGGCCGTCGCCGGCGGCGGCGGCAAAGGCATGCGCATCGCCCACAATGATGTCAGCCTGGCCCAGGCCTTCATGATGGCCGGCGCTGAGGCCGAGGGCGCCTTCGGCAATGGCGCCGTCTACATCGAACGCTGCATCGAGAACGCCCGCCACGTGGAAATTCAGATTATGGCCGACCACCACGGCCACGTCGTCCAGCTCGGCGAGCGCGATTGCAGTATCCAGCGCCGGCACCAGAAACTCCTGGAAGAATCGCCCTGCCCGGTGCTTTCTTCCGACCAGCGCCGGCGGATGGGCCGGCTGGCGGTGCGGGCGGCTGAGACCATCGGCTACCGCAACGCCGGCACCATCGAATTTCTGCTCGACCATTCCGGCAATTTTTATTTCATGGAAATGAACACGCGCATCCAGGTAGAACACCCCGTTACCGAACTCGTCACCGGCTATGATTTGGTCAAGGAGCAGATCAGAATCGCCGCCGGCGAGCGCTTGTCGTTCGACCAGAAGGAGATTAATCCCAATGGCCACGCCATCGAGTTCCGTCTCAATGCCGAGGATCCCGCCAATAATTTTGCGCCTTCACCCGGCCACGTGGAGTGGGTGCATTTCCCGGGCGGACCGGGCATCCGCGTGGATTCCCATGTCTACTGCGGCTATGATATCCTGCCCTACTACGACAGCCTGATTGCCAAGCTTATCGTGCGCGGCGACAACCGCGAGGAGGCCGTGCAGCGCCTGGCAGGCGCCTTAAGCGAATTCATGATTGAAGGCATCAAGACCACCGCGCCCCTGGGACGCGCGATCCTGAACGACGCCCTCTTTCGCCGCGGCCACTATCATACCGCCTGGCTGGAGCAATTCATCCAAGCCGGGTCGGGCGGAATGACTCCATGAATTTTTTTTGTAATGGGTCAGTCATTTTGGGGTGTAGATGCGGTTCGCCTGCCCGCAATGCTACGCATAGCGTTGCAGGCGGGACAGAACCGCGGATTGCCGTTCTATCGAACGGTCGCTACACCTGAAGCGCATTGAGGAGGATAGTTATGCTTGAAAAGAAACGCCCGGCCGGCGCGCCCAGCGCAACAATTGCCCCGCGCGCCGAGCCAGAGACCGCCGAAGAACATGGCGAAGACGGAACCGACTTGGGCGCCATCCGCATCCACAACAGCGTCATGGCCGCAATCGCCCGACTGGCGGCGCTCAAAGTTCCCGGCGTGGTGGAAATGAGCGGATCGTTCGCCGAAGGACTGGCCAGCATGGTGAGCAAGGCCTCGTTCGATCGCGGCATAAGAGTTGACATTGCCGACCAGAAAGTTAATCTGGAACTGCACATCGTAATCGCTTTTGGCGTGCGCATTCCGCAGGTGGCCTGGCGCCTCCAGAATGAAGTCCGCCAAGCTATCGAAGATATGACCGGTAAAAAGGTGGGCCTGATTAACGTGATCATCCAGGGGGTCAAGACGCCGGAGCCAATGGCGCCATCCGATTTGCAACCAAACAAAGCCGGTAACACACGGCCGGATAACTCCAAGGGGGGACCGCTAACATGAGAATACTGCATGGTCTGGTCAAATGCGCGCTTTCAATAGGGCTGTTGATCTTCGGCTTCCTGTTGCTGGCCAATGTCTTCGGCGTTGACACGCCGCTGGGCAATTTTCTCATCACGGACAAGCTGGGAAAGTTCCTGGTGGGCATTGGCGCCATCTTCCTCGTCCTGCTCTACTGGCTGACCGCCCTGCCGCTCAAGGAGGAGCAGTTTCTGACGTTCGAAAACGAGGGCGGCTCGGTAAGCATCAGCGTGAAGGCCATTAATGAGTTCCTGGCCAAACTCACCGATGAATTCGCCGGCGTCGTCCGCCTCAAGCCCCAGGTGGCCGCAACACGCGACGGGCGCGTCGAAGTCCGTCTGGACGTAAGCGTCAAGGCCGGCGCCAAAGTCCAGCAGTTGTCCCAGGTCCTCCAGCAGCGCGTGCGCGAAAGCCTGCGCGACAATCTCGGCATTACCGAGATCCAGGCCGTCAAGGTAAACGTGAGCGCCATCGCCACCGGAGAGACCGCGCCCAGTCAAGGCGCCGACTGGCCGGAAACTTAAAGAATTTGTCATGCGTTGTCCGAAGTGCGGACAGATCAACGACAAGGTCATTGACAGCCGCGCAGCCCGCGAAGGCAGCATCATTCGCCGGCGCCGGCTCTGCCTGCAATGCGAGCACCGCTTCACGACCTACGAGGAAATCATCAAGACACAGTTGCGCGTGATCAAGCGCGACGGACGCCATGAAGAACTCTCCCGTAACAAGCTGATCAGCGGCATTACCCGCGCCTGCCAGAAGCGGCCGATCAGCACCGAGCAGATTGAAACCATGGCCGACTCCATCCTGCGCGAATTGGACAACGAGCATGACCGCGAAGTGCCCAGCGCGGCCATCGGCGAAAAAGTCATGGAACGCCTGGAAAAGTTGGATGACGTGGCCTATATCCGGTTTGCCTCGGTCTACCGGCGGTTTAAAGATGTCAACCAGTTTCTCACCGAGGTCAAGGGCATTATCGGCAAAACATGATCTGGAATGCGCCAGCCACGGAGGAAGACGCTCCGGGCCAGACCCTCGAACAGGCCTTAATTCGTTATATTGCCGCTGAAATCGAGCCGGCCGAGGCGGCCGCGCCGCCAGAGGCCGCGGTTTGTCGGCGCGAATTGGCCGAAGCCATTGTCTTTTTTCTCCGGCACCAGCACGCCCCGCTCTGGCGGGGCGCGCGCGGCGTTAACTTGAGCCGGCCGAGCGGCTTGCCCGCGGAATACCTGCTGTTGCTGATCGGCCGCGCGCTCTGGTCGGTGGGCGCGGAACAAACCGCGCGCCGCCTGCTGGCCGAACAGCTCCACGAGCTCAATCTGCCCGCCGCTTTCATGGAAGCCGCCTGGGCGCCGGACGTTTCCCTGGTGCATTGGTACCTCCTGCTTTCAACCCGGGCCCTGCGGACATCCCCGCTGACGCCTTCGGCGCACGAGCCTCTATGGGTCCTGGACCTGGAACGGATGATCGCGCCGGGAAGCGCCGGCTTGGAATTGCTGGCCGTAACGGTAGTGCACACGGTAATTGACCGCGTGGCGCCCCTGTGGGATCATTGCCAGGGTCGGGGTCTATTGGGCCTGCGCCACGCCAAAACGATTGCCGCCGGAGTGTTGGGTGTCACCCGCCACAGCGCCAAGAGCACGGCTTTTGCCAACGAAATCCGCGCCGAAGTCGAGCGGCGCCTGGCCATGCTGCAAGCGGCTCGTGGATGGAACCAGAGCCCCCAAGTCATTATGCTGGATTTATAAACTTAGGCATGAGTTATGACCACAGCCGGCCACCAAATGAAAAAGCCCAAAACATCGCCTTTCCATCCGATTGCGGAGGTTATTCGCCAGATCCGCCGCGGGCGGATGGTTATCATCGTGGACGACCGTTCCCGGGAAAATGAAGGCGATCTGGTGCTGGCCGCCGAGAAAGTCACCGACCGGGCCATCAATTTCATGGCCCGTTTCGCCCGCGGCCTGATCTGCGTGGCCATGAGTCCGGAGCGTCTGGCGAGATTGAACATCACCAGAATGCCCACCACTTCCGCGCCGGATACGTTTCGCACGGCCTTTATGGTCTCGGTGGATGCGCGATCTGGCATAACCACCGGCATCAGCACCCATGACCGCGCCCGGACAATCCGCGTATTGCTGGATGAAAAGTCCCGGCCCGGCGATCTGGTCAGTCCCGGCCATGTTTTTCCGCTGGCCGGCCGCGAGGGCGGCGTGCTGCGCCGCGCGGGCCATACCGAAGCGGCGATTGATCTGGCGCGCCTGGCCGGCCTTAAACCGGCCGGCGTCATTTGTGAAATCATGCGCGCGGACGGGCACATGGCGCGCCTGCGCGACTTGCGCCGGTTCGCCGCCCGGCATAGCCTGGCCATCGCCTCGGTGGCCGACTTGATTGCTTATCGCCGGGGCAGCGAGAAACTGGTTACCTGCCTTAGGGCTGCGTCCTTGCCCACCGAGTTCGGCCTGTTTAATTTGCGCTTGTATCAATCGGTGCCCGACGGCCAGCATCACGTGGCGCTGGTGCTGGGCGATCCGGCGCGGGACGCTTCCGCCCTGGTCCGCGTGCATAGCGAATGCCTCACCGGCGATGTCTTCGGCTCGCTGCGTTGCGACTGCGGCGCGCAACTGCGCACCGCTATGCAAAAGGTGGCCGAGGCCGGCGCCGGTGTGGTCCTTTACATGCGCCAGGAAGGGCGCGGCATCGGGCTGGCCAATAAAATCCATGCCTATCAACTGCAGGAGCAGGGCCTGGATACGGTGGCGGCCAATCGGCGCCTGGGTTTCTCCGACGACCTGCGCGATTATGGCGCGGGCGCCCAGATTCTGGCGGACTTGGGCCTCAAAAAAATCAGATTGATGACCAATAATCCCCGTAAGGTCATCGGCCTGGAAGGTTATGGCATTCGGATTGTCGAAATAATTCCTGTCATTGCGCCGGCCAATCCCTATAATCGCAAATATCTGGATGCCAAAAAAAGAAAACTGGGCCACTGGCTGTAAAACGAATCAACCCATCAACGAATTAACTAATAACAAAGGAGCAACCATGAAAACCAAGGAAATCGCAGGCAGCTTGCTGGCCCAGGACTTGACCTTCGGCCTCGTCGTCAGCCGGTATAATGATCTATTCACCCAGCAGCTCCTTCGCGGCGCGCTGGACTGTTTCCAGCGGCACGGGGCCAAGGACGAGGCTGTCACCGTAGTCTGGGTTCCGGGGGCATTTGAAATTCCGCTGGCGGCGCAGAAGCTGGCCGCCACCGGAAAATTCAGCGCCCTGGTGGCGTTGGGCGTCGTAATCCAGGGCGCCACGCCGCACGCCGGACTGATCAACAGCCAGGTGGCGCGGGCCTTGTCCCAGATTGCGCTGGCCACTAATATCCCGATCATTGACGGCGTGGTCGCCGCCGACAGCCTGGAACAGGCCATCGAGCGTTCCGGTTCCAAAGCCGGCAATCGCGGCTGGCACGCCGCGCTCTCGGCCATCGAAATGGCTTCGCTCCTGAAAAAACTCATCTAAGTACTCAGATCATTAGCATCCCATAGAAAATGAAAAAGCTGGAATGATCCAACCGTCATGAAATAATGACGGCAAAGGATGAAAGGAGGGATCATTCCAGCGATGAAAAAATACACGATGTTTAAGCAGGTTTGCAATCTTATTCCGC
>JACPGM010000045.1 GCA_016188985.1 Lentisphaerota bacterium
CCGGCCAAACTGGCGGACAAAGGCATTGTACAGGCTGTTAGCGCCACAGTATTCCGCCGGGTGGACGTTAATGACCGTATTTGGCCCATCCGGCCACTCCGGTTCCCTCGCGCCCTCAGGCAGGAATAGCGCCTTGGCTTCAAAATGGCCGGTCTGGAGCAAGGGCAAAGTCAGGCGATAGAGCTGACCATCCACCGGCGTCATCGGAATATCGAACCAGTCTTCGTTCAGCCGTTTCTGGTGTTCGGCAGCTTCGCGAATAATCTCGCGGCGCGCGGTGGAGGCCTGGCCGAGGTTGGTGCGCAGGCAGGCCTGACCGCGCCGGGCATGTGACAGGCGCAGCGTGAACTCCATCAGGTCGCCGCAGAAGGCCAACCGGTGTTGTCCGGGCGGGGGGAATTGCTGCAGAAAGGTATTCATCGGAAACTGATTATGGCAGAGGCCGACCGAAAAAACGAGTTTTTCCTCGCCAGCGCCGTAATGGGTCACTACGAGGTGGTGGCGTGAGGGTAGGGACGGCTCGCCGAGCCGTCCGCGGCGCGTTCGGCGAACGCGCCCTACCCCTTGTCCCCTACAAGGCTAAGACATTACCCAGCGCCAAGGCTATGGCCTTGGCTGAGCTTGGGCCCTTCTTCGCCAAGGCTACGCAGGCCCGCCAGCAGTTGCTTCAGCGTAGCCGCATCCTGCCCAAGCACCGCTGGATCGTCGTTGCAAACAAACTCCAGCAGCGCGAAGTGATCGCGGCCAGTTACCGCGGCAATGTTCAGGAAGCGCTGCCAGGCTGCTTCATTCTCGGAGAGCGCCCGGCGTTCCTTCCAATCGCTACTCCAGGAGCCCACGTGAATATTCGCCAGCCAGGGCAAGACCCGCTTAAGACCCTCAGCACAGTCCTCGATTGGTATACCCGCCGGCACCCCGCCCGCAACGCTGGAGCGTAGCGACTGCCTGCCCGCAATGCTACGCATAGCGTTGCAGGCGGGCGGGCTGGGTTGCCAGTAGGTCTTAACGTTAGGGTGATTGATGGCTGAGAGCAAAGCAAGGGTGGAATCCACCGTATCGGTCAAGGTGCCGCCATGGAACTCAAAGGCCAGGTCAAGGCGCCGGCGCTTAGCCTGGTCGGCAAGCTCTCGGGTAATGTCAGCCAGCCGGCGCCGGTAATCCTCTGACGCCCCGCCCGCAATCCGGCAGCCGCCGGATAGCGACTGCCTGCCCGCAATGCTACGCATAGCGTTGCAGGCGGGCGGGCTGGGCTGTGCGGAGCCCTGGTTGCCGGCCCAGATACGAATGATGGGCGCGCCCAGCTCGCCGGCCGTATCAAGCACGTTTCCGAACTCTTCAACGCGGCTGACACCGACCGAATAATAGGAGCCATAGGAAGCTACCTGCAATCCGGCCCCCTGCGTGAGGCGCCGCACCTGGCGGGCAATGTCGCTCTTGCCCGGCGGAACGTGAATATCGCCGCCCCACTCAATGCCCTTTAGCCCCGCGGCGGCGGCCAGCCGGACAATTTCATCGGGTTTGAGCTGGCGGAACGTGACCGAAACCAGTCCGGGAAAGATCATCAAATTTGCCTTTGGGTTTCTATGTGGCCAAATCTGTTCAATTTGTGTTGAACATTTTTTACCACTGATTACACGGATTTCACGGATAGATATCCTCTTTTTATCAGTGTTATCCGTGTCATCCGTGGTTAAAATTGCAAATGTGTTTGGTTAAATATTACTCAACCAGGCGCCGCAATTCCGGCAGGGCGCGCCGGATTTTCCCATCAGCTGAGAGACCCACATGCACGGTGTAACCCCTCACGATGACCGTGGCGCCGCGGCTCACTTCATAAGTGACGCGCAGACGGGGTCCCTCGATTGAGCAGCGGCTGACGACTTTGAGCTCATCATCATAACGCCCCGGCGCCTTATAAACGCAATGAGCTTCGATCACCGGTAAGGAAAGGCCTTTTTGCTCCAACTCGGCATAAGGCAATCCGACTTCGCGCAGCATGGCGGCGCGGGCCATCTCGAAATACACCAGATAATTGGCGTAATAGACCACGCGCATCTGGTCCGTATGGGCATACGGCACATGCAGCGCATACTGAAAACTTTTGACCGGGGCGGTGGCCATTTTTTCAGCCAACTCCTTAACCTTAATTAGGCCGCAGAAGCGGCAACTTTTCTGGATTCCCGATTAGATCGGGAATGACAATTATGCGTCGCCACTCTGTCATTCCCGCGCAAGCGGGAATCCAGTCCAAACATTGAAATTCCTTAGCATTGAATTAGGCCGCCAAAGGCGGCAACTGTAGCCGGCCCCCGCCTTGCGGGGCAAGCTCGGTGCCTGCCACGCTTTAGCGTGGAGGCCGGTCCGGGGTCGACGACCCCGGCTACAACATTGTCCACCGCAGGCGGATCCGCCTGTGGCGGCAAATTCCTAGACCCTAAATGAGTGCCGGCGCAACTATAAAGACCGGCGCCCCTCATGTCAATTCGCTGGAAAAAATGCCGTGAGTAAAATGGCGCGACCACGCGCCTGCCCTGCGCTGGCCAGGGTTCCGCGTGGCTGGCACAAGGTTTCCCTCCAAAGACGGGTCCGCCTATGGCGGAACCACGCCAGAGGCGTGGTCGCGCCCTACGTAGGGCCTCAGCTTGCCTGCCCGCAGTGCTACGCTCAGCGTTGCAGGCGGGCTGAGGCCATTGGGATCGCCGACCCAAATGGCTGCCGGGTTACCCGTCAGCAAAAAATCGTCTTGATTAAGCGGCCATGTTCAGGTAAAAAGACGTCAGTGTGTTTGGCGGAGGTTAGCGAGCAAGGATTCGTCTTTTCGGCTATCTAGGTTTTAACGTTTGGCACGGTTGCCGCCAACAGGATAGCGGCCGCGATCAAGCGGAAGATGACGTTCATGGCTGACCGCGAACAATTAACGGTGCGCATCAAGCTGCCGGCCGAAATGTGATTTCTTATCAGTTTGTCAGTTAACCCACGACGGCGCGTAGCGCCACCGACTTGGCCGAGTTCGAGGATCGGCCGATCTGTCGGTTGCCGTTAATCGCCGCGGGAGGCAACGCGCCGCGCATTGCCCACGGGATTACGGCTAAGTGCTCAGCCAAGACAACGACATCCCATGACAGACGCGCCCGTCATTGATATCGCGCGCATTCCGTTCAGCCGCTATGGATCCTATCTCTCGATTTGTCACGATTCGGCCAATCACCAACTCGCGGTGCACCATGTCTGGCGGCGATTCGAAGACTATGCTTTCACGCTTAGTTTCTCCGCGCGAGGCGCGACGCCCGCTTGGACCGCCAGCGCCACGCCTTGGGCGCTGCGCATCGCGTCCGACGCCGGCGAGGCGCGGCTGTACATTAAAGACGATTCCTCGTGCGTGCTGGAAAGCCGCGGCCTCGACGTGCGCCTGTCCCGCGCGGACCCTGGAGTCTATGGCGTCGAGGAGTCGGCCGGACGGTTCAAGATCATTTCGCAGCCGCAATGCACCTACGCGCACGTGCGCGTCTTCCACGGTAAAGGCAAGCTCGACGGCCCGCATCTGCCCCTCAACAAGCAAAGCGCCATGCGACGCAATCATCGCTCCGATTTGAGCGTGGTTTGCGAGGACGACCGGATCGTGATGCAACTGGACATCGCCAATCGGGAGCGCCGCGCGCGCGAAACGCCGCCCCTCATCGAGCGCGACCTGGAAACCGTCCGACGCGAATGGGAAGCCTTTTGTTCCGGGATGCCGGAGATCCCGCTGGAGCGCCGCCCCCATGCGCTCCTGGCCTGGTACAACTTGTGGTCGTATTTTGTGCGCGCCACC